>CAZRBB010000006.1:0-60773 GCA_964598205.1 uncultured Candidatus Saccharibacteria bacterium | reverse complement strand
ATCAAGCTTGTGAAGCTTGCGGAGGCAGTCAAGCTTGCGGATCTTCAGGCGCAGCTGACTCTTCCGGTTCAGCTGGCTCTTCCGATCAAGCTTGTGAAGCCTGTGGAGGCAGTCAAGCTTGCGGATCTTCCGGTATTTAAGCTTACAAGAAGATATGCCCAGAATTCTTATTGCTCCCTCTTATAATTGCAATTCTTATTGTCCATACTGTTACACAAACCCTTACAAAAAAGACTTCCCTAAAGAAATGGAAGGGGCTTTATTTAGAAAGATTGTAGACGAACACCAGCAACTCGGTGGAACAGATGTCAACATCTTAGGGGGAGAGCCTTCTGTTTGGAAAGGAATTGATCAGGCGATTATTTATTGTCGGGAAAAAGGAATAAATACCACAGTCTTAACCAACGGGATTGAGCCTTTGCGTGTTTTTCCTAGCAAAGTAGTGATTAATGTTAAGAATATTTTTTATAACGATAAAAAAGAAAGAGTCCTAAAAACTATTGAATTTTATTCTCAAAATAAGACCAATCTTTGTTTTCGGTACAATGTGGAAACAGAAGACAAAAGATCAATGTTCTCTCAAGTGGGTCGCTTAGCCAAAAGACACAATGCTTCGGTGGTTTTTGCTCCCGTAAAAGGCTATGCCATAGAAAGACAAATCGGTAAAAAACTTTTTGACTTTGCCAACGAAATCCTTTTTTATAAGGATAGTGTTGTTCTTGATAATCCCGTTGCCCTTTGTGTTTTTTCTGTTTTTGAAAGGTCTTTCTTAAAAAGAAATTGTGGCCTCTATGGAACTTGTAATCCAGGAGTAAACATTCTTTTTCATCCAGATGGGGAAACTATCCAGCCCTGTTCAGCGCTTCATATAACCAAGAATATTAATAATATCGGGAAAAAAATGAATCAAGGTCTTTTAATTTTTAAAGAAGAGGTACAAAATAAAAAATTAGAAGTGGCCAAGAAAAATGGATGCTTAGAATGTGATTTTTTTATAAGCAAAGAGTGTCAGGGAGGGTGTGTCGCTATTTAAAGAATTAATGAAAGAGTATTTTGTAGACATGGTAAACGGAGAAAGTATGAAACCTTTTTACAATAATGGTGATTTTTTTGCTTTTAGAGATATTAAGAAAGAAGAAGAAATAAAGAGAAAAGAAATAATCCTTTTTTGGAATCCAACAAAAACAGGAGGTAAGATGTTAAAGCGAGTCATTGGACTACCCAAGGAAAAAGTAGAATATAAAGATGGTTTTATTACTATAGAACAAGATGGTCAAAAAACTATTCTAGAAGAATCCTACATTAAGGATAAGCCGCTCGGTAATTTTTATTGGGAATTAGGAACAAATGAATTTTTAGTTTTAGGAGATAATCGGGGAGGGAGTCAAGATTCTAGGGTTTTTGGTCCAATTAAAAAAGACAAGATAATTGCCAAGATTATTGGCAGAATGTATCGATTCGGTGAAAGACAGTCTTCTTATAAACTTTTGACTTGGGATTAATGTCCTATATTTTACTTTTAGACCTAAACAATCAAAGGGATTATTATTTTTTTAATCAACCAAAATCAATAGAAATTGATTTTGAATGGCTTTTGCGCTTCCTAAAAAGCGCTCGCGCCAATGGTTTAAAAAGAATCAGGCTCCTAAATAATCCCTTGGGCTATTCCAAAATAAAGGAACTGCTTTCTTTTTTAGAAGAAAACGAATTTACAGTAGAAATGGAGATTTCTTTTTTAAAAAACGATCAGGAGTTTGCTTTTTGGAACAATGCTTCTCTAAATTTTCTTAGCGTTAATCTATATGGCATTCAAAAAAGAACGGATAATATTTTTGAATCAAAGGGCAGTTTAAAAAGGAAAATTGACTTTTTAATGGAAGCTAAGAAAAGGAAGAAAAAAATAGGAGTAAGGATTTATTTAGGAAAGCATAATTTTTTGGAAACAGTAGTAAGAATGAATGATTTTTTGGAATTAGTTGGGCCCGATCTTTGGTTTTTTAAAGATCTCTCTTTTTTAGGATCTCTTCCGGAAGGACTTAAAAACTATCTTCCTTCCAAGGAGCAAATCGTAAGATGGGAAAAACTTCTTTTTAAAGAAGGGTTTAAAAAAGAAACCTTTTTTTCCTTAGGAGGAGAGGGAAGAAAGCATTTATGCAGTTACTTGGAAGGAGCTGATTTATTTTTAGACTATAATTACAAATTAAATTTTTGCCCTTATTTTGGCAAAGAAGAAGCAGACTTGGTTATTAATAAAGAAGATAAGGATTTTGATTTTTTTAGCTTTGCTAGAACCGTAGACACCAAGCTAAAGCCAATTCAAGAAAAAATTAAAAAAAGCGGAATTTTTAACTGTTCCGGTTGCCTGCTTTTAGGTGATTTTTCCAAAAAAGAAGAGGAAGGTAGAACAGAAAATCTAAAAGATTTTAAAATTATTAATCTAGTAAAACAAGAAAAGAAGATTCAAGTAAAATCAAAATCAGTTTTACTTACCGATGTTTATTTAGAAAAGATAGCTAATATTTTGAGTCTTATTCTTAACTTAAACCCTCTCTTTAAAGACCTAATAGAAGAAATAATAATAGAAGAAAAAGATTGCCCCAATCATTGTGCTAAGGCAATCTATCCTGGAGAAAACGATTACGATAGGGAAGAAAGAATCAGACTGACTCCTTTATCTAGAGGAATGGCCAGCATTAAAGAAAAAAGAATTACTCTCTATCCTTTCGTTTTTCGGGAAGAAGGATACCGCATTTGGGATCTGGATAATTTAAAAGCCACCATTGCTCACGAAATGATGCATCTTTTCTTAGGATCTATTCCAAAAGGAAAAGAGCTTTTAGAGGATTGGGAATATTTTGTTGATGGGGATAAAATTCTCGGAAAAGAAAAAACTATTGAAGAAAAGAAAAAAATAGCCGTTAGTTTTTATGCTTTTAGTGGTGCGGAGGACTTGGCCGAGTCTTTTGTTTTTTATCTTCTTTGGCCAGAAGAATTAAAAAGAAAATCGCCTACTAAATGGGATATTTTAGACAGCTATGTTAATGCTAAAAGAGAGGGTTGCCCTTATAATAGGTCAAATCCCCAAGAAGAAGCCAAGGAGGATGCGCTAATTAGTTATGATTTAGCAGAGGAAGGAGATAGTAATCTCACCCTTCCCGAGACAATTGAAAATTTCTTAGAAAAAATAGAAATTGAAGATTTTTCCGTTAACAAAAATTTTGAAACAAAAAGAAAGATTCCTTGCCACGAAACTACTCGTCAATGTTTAGAAATATTAAAAGAGTTGGATTATAAATTCGATTTTCCCGACACAGAGAAATGGCTTCTTTCCTTGCAAATGGGGGAAGTCGGCTTTGGTGAATGGCCAGGGCATGTTCCTTGGTGTGCCACCAACCACAGCGTAACGGTTTCTTGCCATCTGCTAGGAATAAAGCCTAAAAATCAGTTGGGGATTATTAACTATGCTAAAAGTTTTTTGAATTCCGGCGGCAGTTACGGATTATTTGGTGGCGGATCGTCTCTTGAGGCAACAATTTTGTGGGTCTCTTCTTTAATTAATATCGGCTTTAAAGACATTGAAAAAGAAACGGTAACTTATTTAAAGAGGTTTCTTTATAATGAAAGTTTAGATCTAGAAAACAAAAAAAAGATTATGGGAATTCTTTTAGAGCTTAATTCGTTAAGCGAAGAAGAAAAAACAGAGTCACTCTTATTCTTTTCCAAAAAAATAGAAAAAGAAGAAAACACCCTTAGTTTCGAAGAAACACTCGCCACATTAGAAATTCTTTCGCTACTGAGATTCAATGATTTTCACAGCTTAAGCATTAATCATCAATGGCCAAAACCAAATGTTAAAAACGATTTTCCAGGCACTCTAAAATACATAAAGTTTAATAAATTCTTAGGGAGAGATATTAATAAAGAAGAAATAATCAAAGAAGTGCTTGCCTTAAAATGCGATACCGGTGGTTTTTCGGGGCATAGCTTTACTAATTTAGTTTTCTTGGCTAGCTACTGGAATCTTCTTTCTCGATCTTCACAAACAAACAAGGATTGTCAGAAAGAAAAGGACTATTTAGCTTTCTTAATAGAAAAATATTTAAAAGAAAAAGCCTTTTGTACGGATTCTTTTAGATTTCATTCTGTAGAAAAAGTGAATTATTGGTTTATAAAAACATTGTCTCTTTTGGGGTATGGTTTACCCAAAGAAGCCATTATTCCTAGTTTAGAAGGAAGATTGGAGCAAAAAATAAAGGAAGGAGAGACGGTAGAAATTTATTATCTTATTCTATTGCACTATCTTTTAGATATAAAAATACCAGAAAGGTTAGTTAGCGGAATTCTTTCGGTTTTTGATTCGGCTTATAAAAACAGCCGGACGGTTCTTTATGATGTTTATCGTCAGATTGTTTCTTGTAAAATCATAGAAAAGATGCATCCTCAAGCCGATTGCTCTTTGTTTACAAGCAAGCTAGCTGAATTAAAAAAGTTTATTTATCTGTGTGAAAATAATGATACCGGTGGCTTTTCTCATTTTCCAAAGGAGGAAGCAGGAATTCAATCAACTTACTTTGCAATTCAAGCTCTAGAAATTTTAGGAGAAAACCTAAAGAGGCACCCAGGACACCAAGAATTCTTAAAAGGCTGTTTTAAAAATGGAGGATTTGCTGGCAACGCAAAAGACCAAGTAGCCACAGGGCTATACAGTCACTATGGTTTATTGGCACTAATGCTTTTGGAAAAAACAAAGAAAATCAAATCTTGGAAAAAGATGATTTTTGTTTAGTTTTTTACTTGCTACAAACCTTTAAACAGATATCGCAAGGGCTACAAAAATATTTTTTATTCATAAAATATTTTTTCCGCTCTTCTTCCCTTTTTTCTTTTATTAAAGAGTAAAAATTACTGGCCGCTGAATTATTTTCTTTAATTTCTAGTGGCGAAAAAGTGTATTTGTCTGAAAAAGGCAGAAAGTGGCAAACAGAAAATTGACTATCACAATTCATAAAAATTCTTTGATCTCTAAAGTAAGAACAGAGGCAGTTAGGATTTTTTCCATCTTCCCATTGAATATTCAAATGAATATTATTCTTTTTAAATCGACTCTTGGCTTTAGATAATAAGCCAGAAGAAACAATGCTTTCTTTCTCCATTGGTCGTAAAATATTAAAAGTAAGACCTCTTTTGCTTGTTTCCCAAATAAAGTCATCTAAGCAGTCTCTTGTCTTTTCGTTTAAAAGATAAAACAAAGATGGTTTTCTGATTTGGTTAAAGAGTGATTGATTTTCTCCATTTAAAAAAGAAGAGTGAAAAGTCCAGTCTTTGGCATAGTCACTGTTGGGGTAAACATAAAAGGAGAAATCAACCAAAGAAAATGATTCCCCTAATATTTTTTGATAATCACTAAGTAAATAAGGAAAGGTAAAGATATTTAAGCCGATATTTTCTTTTTGAATAAAACGAACGATTTTTTTAAAATCGGGATGGAACATTGGTTCTCCAGATCCTCGAAGAAGAATTGTGGTAATATTCAAGGAACCTTTTTTTTGGGTAATAAAATCAAAGAGTTTAGCCGAGGAGACAAAATGTTTTTCCTTAACTCCAAAAAAAAGGTCGTTAAAATGGCCAACACTTGTTAAATCTAGTTCCAGTATTCTTTTTTGGTCATTAGTTTCTTGCATTTTCGGATTATATAATTTTTAATAGAAAAGCAAAAGTAAATTTTAAAATCAAAATGGATTTTTCCGTTTCTTCTCTTAATATCATCTTAACTCGGAAATGCAACTTGCATTGCACTTATTGTTTACGCAAGGCCGATAGCTCCAAGAGCGACGAAGTTCCTTTTGAAATGATTAAAAGGATTGCAAGGAAGGTGGATGTTTCTGGATTAAAAAAATCTTGCTCCTTAACCGGCGGGGAACCATCTCTCCACTCACAATTCTTTGAAATTTTAGAATTTCTTGCTCTAAAAAATTTCTCCATTTTTATAGAAACGAACGGTATGAACTTTGAAAAACTCATTAAACATCCTCTCTTCGGGCTAATCCCTGCTTCTCGGATCTCTTTCTTGGTCAGCTTGGATAGCTACAAGGAAAAGGTTCATGATTTTTTTAGGGGTACTGGTAGTTTTAAAAAGGCAATTAAAATGCTCTCCATTTTAAAGGAAAGGGGTAATTCTTTTTCGGTAAATACGGTTATTAATCGATTAAATAATCCCCCAACTGTTGAGTTGGAAAATTTTGCACTTTTTTTAATCAAAAAAGGAGCAGCGAATTGTATTTTTTCCCCAATAGTTACTCTGGGGAGAAACAAGGGGGGCGAACATTCCCTAACGGTTAACGAAATGATTGATTTTTCTTCTAGAGCAAGTGTTCTGAGTAATAAATATAAAAATTTAATAAATATTCCCACCACCTACGGAATAAGAGATAAGATTTTTTGTTCCAAAATAGAAGAAACCAATAAAGCCCTAACTTTTTCTTCTCGTGGATTCCATCCCTGCCTTTACCAGGAAGAATGTGTGGTCTGTGGATTCAAAGAGGCCTTTGCCACTGATTTTTCTTTTGTCTCCGGCCTTGGAAGCTTAAGGAGGGCAGCTTTAACGGGAGACGAATATGTAAATGGAGATTGTTGGTCTTGCTCTTTGGCCTTTTCTAACTTTTTTTCTAAAAAATCATTTGATTTTACAGATGAACAATAAGCTAGAGCCACAAGTTGGTGGAGGGATTGTTTGTCACCATATTCCAATAGCTAAGTCATTGATTGATGGCTTTTTTAAGGAAGTTTCCTTGGCAGAAAAAGAATACGACCTTGTAGTAATTGCGGGGCCAAACCATTTTGGCCTGGGTAATGGTGAAATCCAAACGGCTTTTGATTCCTTTAAAACAGATTATGGAATACTAGAAGTAGATCAAGAGCTGGCAAAAAAATTGGTAGCAAGGGAAATTTGCCAAAGAGAAGAAGCAACTTTTTACAGAGAACATTCCATTTTTGCACTTACGGGTAGAATTAAAATTTACTTTCCAAATACAAAAATTGTCCCATTGGTTTTTAAAAGAGATTGCTCTAGGGAAAAACTAGACCAATTAGCAGAGATTATTTTTGCCGAGTCGCAAAAGAAAAAGGTTTTAGTAGTTGCCAGCATTGATTTTTCTCATTATTCGCAAAGAAAAATTGCTTATTTTCACGATCAAATAAGCGCTTCGGCTATTAGGAGTTTTGATTTTGATAAAATTCAAAAAATAGAAGGGGATAGTAATAAATCTCTATATTTTCTCTTAAAATATTTAGAAAAAGGAAACTTTTTTAAGGTTAAAATAAGAAAAAGCAACTCGGCTTTTTTGGGGGAAGGATTAACCACGGAAAGCTCGGTCAGTTATTTGAATTCTATTTTTAAGAAAGGAGAAAAATATTCCTCCCCAAGAGCAGTCTCTGTTATTTGTTACTTCAATCAAAATAATCAGGATTTTTTCTCTCAAGACTTTTCTCCCGCCTTTTTTAGAACTTTTATTGGAGTGGATCTAATTGTTCTTTACGATCATCGTTTTTTCTGGGTTCTAGAAAATGGTCGATTCTTTGATTATTTTAATAGGAAAATAAAAATAAAAGAGCTAAACGATCCTTCTGTTAGTTCCTTGGCTTGTAAGGGGATAATTGTCAAAGAAATAGCACAGAGTAGGATCGGTTTTTGGGATTTGAATTATTCCGAATATCAAGAAGAAGAAAAAAAACCACACCTCAAAGAAAAGATTGAGCAGTTTAAAAAAGAGGCAAAAACATTGATTGTTTTTTGTCGCTGGGGAGCAGGAGAGGCCAATATTGAAAAAAAACATCAGGATTTTGCCGATTTTCTTACCAAGTCGGGGGTAGATATTGTTCTTGGTTCAGGAGTTCATTGTTGTCCAGCAGAAATTAAAAATAATAAGCCCATTTTCTATTCCTTTGAGGAAAAAGGAAACCCATTTTTCCAAATGGGAGTAGGAGTAAATATTTTTTCTTACAGAAAAGATTTATTTTTATTTCCTTTCCTTTTAGACAAGGAAAAGAAAAGAAGTTTTTTTGATTATCGAAGTGCGGAGAATAATGCCAATTTTTTCTTAAAAAACATTGAACACAAAGAGAATGGCTATTTTAGCTTAAGCAATAAAGACAAGGAATTACTACCTCCACCTTGGAACACCGAAGCCCTAGAAAAAGAAGTCCTCTACTATTTAAGACAGTATGCAGTCAAACTTAATTATTTTGTTAAAAAAGATGAATTTTCGGATAAGATTAAAACTTATGAAAGATATTATTTAGTAGAGAATGGCCAGAAAGTGCCGGGAAACGAAAATTCATTCATGATGGATGTTCGGGAAATATTTGGGTACGATCGGCCGATTTCTTTGATTGCCAAAATATTTTTAGATTATATTAGAAAAATCAAGTCCCAGCCTAGGCTTTTAATAGGCTTTGAAACCTCTAGCTTCCCAATAATGGGGGCGATTCTAGCCTTAAACGATGTTTTTTTCCCAAGAGAAAAATTAGAAGTTTGCTATATTAGAAAAGAAGGTAAAATGGGGGATCTTTGTTTGCAAATAGAGGGCAGTCGTAATTTTCGGGGTCAAAAAGCGATTTTTATAGATGATATAACCAACAAGGGAAGAACCATTGCTAGGGCCAAAGAGTTTACTGAAAAAAATGGAATCATTTTGGTAAAAGCCCTAGTAGTTATTGGCAGTGGGTCCAAGCTTAACTTTGGCAATGTCGCCGGCATTCCTTATAATTGCATAGCTTCTCTGGATCAAATAAAGAAAGAAGAAGTGTCTTTTGAAAAAGAAGATCAGTACAAGAAATATGGTTCCCCAGTTTATCACCGGAGTTATTCCGGATTAGAAGAAATAAAAGAAGATTACCTAGAAGAAAAGGAAGAGATAGAAAAAGAAGATCTTCAACATTTAAAAAGGAGCGAGATAGAAATTGCCAAACTCGCCAAAGATACGGCTACCGCACTTCTTTTTTCTGATTTTAAGAGAACTCCTTTTTTACTTTTTGATGAACGGGGGAGCTTTGGTTACTTACCGTTTTTAAAAAAATATTTAGTTAAAAAGGGAAGAGTCGCTGTTTTGATCAATAAAAGAGAATTAAGAAGAGGGTGCTGGTTTAATAGAAAAAGGGGATTTGCTTTTAGCAATTTTTCTAATGATAAAAAGAATTATCTAAATGGTGTTCTTAATTGCGTTAACAGAGCCTTAAAAGAAACCCCAAGAATCACCGATGATTGCTCCTCTTTTTCCCTACATAAGCCTATTTGGCTTTCCGAGCTGGGGAGCTTATCTTTTTTTGTTTATTTAATAGAAGAAGAAAAAGAGATAAAAGCTCAAAATGTGGAAGAACTAAAAAATATGGGTCACGATTTAAAACTTGGCTTAGTCGGAACAACAGATGATTTTCAGGCTTTTGTTCCTGGAGATCTATCGTGTTTTTCTAGTATAAAAGAGCAAGTTGATTTTTTGCTTAAAAGCATGAACAATGGAAAGAGTTTTAAAAAGTTTAATTTAAATGATATTAAGCTTTTGCAAATTAAAGGTCGTTGGGCTTTTTCTCCAGAAAGACCAATGAGGGATTATTTTAATTTCTTAGATACTATTCCTTCCGAAGCGTTTAACGAAAGATAAAAATAAACATATTTTTATGCCTCCTAAATTTGGAAATCCCCACCTTGCCGTAATCGTAACTAATAAGTGCAACTTAAAATGTGCCTACTGTTTGCGCAAAAAATCAAAGGCAGAAATTCCTCTTCCAAAATTAGAAAAAATAATGAAAGAAGCGCACCAGCTGGGCTACCGGAGCATGGGGTTAACAGGCGGTGAAGTTCTTTTGTACTCGCAATTAAAAGAATTGTTCAGGGTTATTAAGGAATTAAAATGGAATATTCTTTTTGAAACTAACGGAATCCTTTTTAACAAAGAATGGCTGGAGTTTATAGAAGAAAACACTAAAGGAGAAATTAGTTTTTCTGTGAGCCTAGACAGCGATAAAAAAGAAGAACACGAAAAAATGCGAAAGGGAACTTCTTTTGATAAAGCAGTAGAAGCAATCAGGTTAATTGCCAAAGGCGGTCATAATTTGCGCGTAACTTGTGTTTTGTCTGGAGAAAATCTAGCTAAAAAAGGTGACTTTAGCCGATTTTTTAGCTTCGTTGAATCGTTAGGAGCAGTCAATCTTAATTTTCAAAATGAAGTTGATTACAAGAATAGGCGCCAAGGAAAAAGTTTAACACCAGTCTACGAATCTTTATTGGGAGAAATAGAAAAATATAAAGGGAAGGTTGTAATCAGTCCTCCTGGTAAAGAACAAGCCGATCTCCTGAATTGTTCAAGACTAGAGGGGAAGAATTTTTGTCTTTCCGCTACTGGAATTCATCCTTGTATTTTTGCTGAACCAATTAAGCTAGGGGAGTTAAAAGATTTTCAAGATGTCTACGAAAAAAAAATGCCAGCTTTTATTGAATTTAGAAAGTATGCTTTGGTAAAAAACCAAATCAAGAATGGTAGTTGCGCTGATTGTGTGAATGCAATTAAAAAAGAAATAAAATCTTTACTTTCTTCGGCTTCTGTTTAATTTCAAAAACAAACATTAAAATAATGAAAGCTATAATTTTAGCTGCAGGCATGGGTTGTCGTTTAGGTGCCGGACTACCCAAAGCTTTAGTGCCACTAAAAAAATCAAAAACTATTTTAGATTTTCAAATAGAAAGATTAGTGGAGGCAGGGATTAAAAAAGAGGAGATTATTGTTATTGCTGGCTATAAAAAAGAATTATTCACACATCAATATTCTTTTTTAAAGTTTCTTTATAACGAAAATTACGCCAGAACCCAGACGGGGAAGAGTCTTCTTTTGGGAGTCAATCAATTAGAAGAAGATATTCTTTGGCTAAACGGAGATGTCTTTTTTGAAAAAGGGCTATTGGGAAAATTATTAGAAAAAAAAGCAATGCCTGTTTGGTAGATAAAAAGGAATGTGGCAGAGAAGAAATGAAATATTTGCTTGGTGATGAAGGCTATTTAGCAAGAATTTCTAAAAAAATAAAGAAAGCAGAAGGGGAGTCCTTGGGAGCTTATTTTATTCAAAAGAACGATCTGGGTATTTTCAAAGAAGAACTTTTAGGAATCAATGATGGAGATTATTTTGAACAAGCCTTAGAACTTTTGTTTTTAAAAAAAAGTTTTAAAATGAAGCCGGTAGACATTGAGAAAGCTTTTTGCAAAGAAATTGATTTTCCCCAAGATTTAGCCGAAGTTAGGCAAAAAATAAAATCTTAAGATTCCCAAAAATATGATTACCAAAGAAGATAACAGCTTGGTTTCTTTTGAGCAAAAAGAAATCAAAGACAATCCCAACCCCCAAGCTATTTTGGGATTTGTGATTGTTTACCCATTCCAATTTTATGTTTACAAAAATATTTACCGCCATTTAACTAAAGAAGCGGAATTCATTGTGGATTTAGGATGTTTTTTCCCAGTCAAACAACCAACCTATCTATTAGACAATTTAATTTCTCTCTTGGTCAGAGAAAAAGTTTATTTTAGAGTCCTTAATTATAACGACTATTTTGACTTAAGTTTTTTAGAGCGATTCTTTTCTAAATATCAAGCTCTAGTTTCTGTTTGGAGGAGAGGTTGCCTAAAGATTCCGTGTGTTTGGGAAAATAGAAAACAGATTCACCTACCTTACGGTTGTGGCAAAGAGCTCACCACTTTTGGATTTTGGAAAGCAAATTTCGATTTAATTTTGGCCTATGGAGTCCGCGACCAATCAATTTTCTCTCAATACACTTCTTCTGCTGTTGTTGGTAATCCTAAATTCGACGACTGGTTTTCTAAAAATCTAGACCAAGAATTAATAGAAAAAATTAAAAACCAGCTAGATCCTTTAAAAAAAACATTGCTCTATCTTCCTACTCATAGCGATCTCTCTTCTATTGATTTGATCGCTGAAAATCTAAGAGAAATGACCAGTAAATTTAATGTTTTAATAAAATTCCACTACTACAATGTCTACGAAGAAAAGGAGAGATTGCACAAATTCTCCCAAAAAGAAATTCTAAAATTTGATGATTCTACCGATCTTTTAGTTCTCTTAGGGATTGCCGATGTTGTTCTAAGTGACAATTCCAGCGTTATTTTTGATACTATTTTGGCCGACAAGCCAATTGTGGTTGCTGATTTTTGGTCTAAAGATTTCCTAGATACTGATTTTAAAAAAGTTAAATCTTATCGGCGCGGCTGGTCAGGACCGCTTACTTATTCTGGTAGCATTGAGCAGTTAATAAAAAAAGAAGGCCAGGTAATAACAATTAATAGTCCAGGAGAATTATCACTGGCTCTTAATAAAGCCCTTTTGGATCAAGATTCTTTTTACCGCAAAGAGAGAAAAAAGATTCGCGAAAATCTATTTTCTTACAATGACGGAAACTGCGGAAAAAGAGCCGCCACAGAAATAAAGGGAATAATTCAAAAAAAAGAACTTCCACCCAAACCCCTTTTTTACCACTTACTTTATCCAGATAAAATAAAGGAGGATGTTCTAACAGCGGAGCAACAATTAAAGATAGTTCAAGAGATTACTCCAGAAGTAGTTAAGCAAAAGAAACTTATTGTCCGATTTTCTAATATTATTTCGATAAGCGGTAATTTTGTGGCAATAGAAGATGAGAATATTTTTGATATTAATAAACTGAAGACTCCTTGGGGGAATGGACCAATTTGGAATAAAAAAATATTAACAGTTCTTTTTAAAAGAATCGTTCAAGAAGTTAAGCAAGAGGGGATAAGAATCATAAAAACCAACACATCAAACCCCTTGATCCTAAAAACATTAATTGATCTTTTTGGAGAAGAGAAAACCACCATTATTAACCGAGAAGACAATTCGACACTAACTTATCAGGAGGTAAAATTAAAAGACAAATTCTTGTGCACTGTTAAAAACTATCTTGACTAATTTTTTGTTTAAACGCGTAAGCCCTTAAATCTTAGAATCAACGCCCTTGATTCGTTATTTGCTCCATTGAATCTATTGCTTGTAACATTTTTTGGTATCTAAGCTCAGCCATTTCCATTTCTCTGGAATTTTTAGCCTTCTTTAAATCTTGCTGATAATCCTTTAGAGCGGCCACTCTTTGCTTTTGAATGGCTTGTGCTTCTTTTACTTCCTGTTTGTAATAAGCTCCGCTATCTCTCTGATGACCACCTCTTTCTCCCTGATAATATTTTAGCTGTTCCTTCCTTCTTCTTTCAGCATCCTTTCTGGCCTCGTCTTCCTCCTTAACTGTCATTCCCGTTCTGCTAAACCCTCTCTCGGCGTTTCTTTCCATGCTTCTAGCTGCGCCTTTGGTTTGTGCATCCATCATTCTTTCCATACTTTTAGCTAGTGATTTTTCCCAAGATTTTTGCAGCGCGTTTCCATTATTTCTACTACCGGCTTCGGCCTCGCTTCCGGTAAAAATTTTTTTAATATCTGAAAAAGCTTCGTCGGCGTAATTCCTAGTATCTGTTTGAACGGTTGCCTTTTCATTATCCCCGGTTCCTTCTTGGGCTTTTGCTAAATAACCATCCATCGCCGTGGTGAGCGTGGTGCCACCGGTCATTAAAAGAAAGGCAATTGCTATTTTTTTAACCCAGGGCCTTGTATTAACATGAGGATTTTTGTCTATTGCTTTAGCTAGCTCCCCGATTTCGTCTTTGATTTCACCAAGAACTTGCTCTTGAGCTGAGGTTTCCTTTTTTTCGGCAACCGCTTCGCCTTTATCAGGTTTTTTTTCTCCATTTTCAACCATCTCTTCTTTTTCAATCGCTTCTTTTAAGGGTGTTTCTTCCGTAATTATTTCTGGTTTATTAACCGGCATTTCTTCTTTGACTGGCACCTCTTTTATGCTTGGCAATTCTGATTCGGTTAGCGTTTCTTCCGTAATCTCCTCTGGTTTGTCGGCGACTGGCACTTCTTTTGTAGATGGTAATTCTAATTCAGCTGGTACTTCTTCCTGTACAATTTTTTTTGTGGCCTCGGCATTTAATCCTGGTTTCTGTTCCTGGCTAATTTTTTCGTATTTATTTTGTGGCATATTTTTCTAATAATTTATTCTGGATTAACGAGTAGTTTTTCTAATTTATTTCTTTCTTCTTGGTAAATCTTGGCCAAAAGCGTTTTAGCTTCTGCTTTGTTTTTACCCATAAGGACAAAAGCGGCTTGCTTTCTTTTAAAAATATCGTTAAACCAACTTAATTCTTCTGGAAAGTGTTCCAAAATTTCTATGGAATTTTCAATAAAATCAGGAGAAGATTCAACAATGGTTTTTTCCCAAAGAGCTTTGTCTTCACTGGGAAGACTGCTTTCCTGAATGATTTGTATTAGTTTTTCTTTTTTCTCCATAAGACTTGAAGATTATTTTTTTATTTACTCCCATTTTACATTTTTACTGCTAGGAAGGCAAAAGCATAGCTGGTAGTTTCTTTGGGCAGACTCAGAGCCTTGTCTGGCAAAAGAAACTACCAGCTATGCTTTGAATTTTGAATTTCGATTAAATTTTAAAATTCTAATTTCTAAATTATTTCAAAATTCAAAATTCAAAATTAGAAATTAATTTAGAATCTGCTATAATTAATCCCATGGAAAAAGAAATCAAAAACAAAAGCAAGGGAATGGAAAAGGTAATCAAAAGACTAGCCTTTGGGATAGCGGGAATTGCTCTTCTTTTGGTTATAGGTTCTATTTCCAATAAGAACCAAAAGAGTAACAATTCCCCTAATTCCTCAAAGAATGGAACCGGAGTTAATGGGAGCACCAAAACTGGCTCTGGCGGAGAAATAGAAGACATTTTTTCTCAAAATAAGACAGAAGATCCTTCTTCCCCTTCTTCTGTTTCTTCTCTTTCAATTACCTTAAACGACAAAACAGATCTTGCCACAGAAGTGCCGAATCATTTTTCTCGAGTCAAAAAAGAATTACAAAAAGTTTCGTTTTTTTCCCCAGCTAACGAACCAATTAGGCTTTGGGATGCCTTACAAAAAGCCAAGGTTTATTTTCCAGATTCTGTTTCTAAAGATATAGAAGTCTTAGCTTTTTATATCTACTGGGGAACAAACGATATTGCTCCCAGTGAAGCAATTTTGATTAAAAACAATAAAATGGCTACCCAAAACGCTTCTTTGATTGGAGAATGGGAAAAAGAAATGGTGATGGATTTAAAGAAGTTCGTTTTAATCGGAGAAAAATACGACATAGTAAAAGTTTCTGGTAAAAAAGAGTTCACCACTAGCAGTCATTTTAAAAACAGTCGCTTTATTAATTTTAGTCAAGACGGTGCTGTTTCCTTAAACTACACAGTAGCAGACAACCTTATTATTATTACCAATAGTATGAGCGTTCAGGAAGAAATGATTAAAGAATTTGTTGGCGATTTAAACAAAAAAAGCACTCCTTAGTAAACTTGTGATTTTTATTTTGTTGTGTTATTAATTGGGTAGTCGCTTTTTAGCGCTTTAATTTTGTGTATATTTGTTTATGATTTTTTTGTTTAAAAAAGAAAAGGAGGTGGAGAAATGGTCGAGGTAAGGAACAAGGGTAGTGAACCAGTAGAAAGTCTTTTGCGTCGTTTTTCCAAACGCTGGCAGCAAAGCGGTATTGGTCGACGAGATCGCAAAAGGAGATATTATTCCAAACCAGAAACCAGAAGAGAGAGGCGTCTAAGGGCTCTTTACCGCATTTCTGTTCAGAAAGAAAGGGAACGGTTAAAGAAGTTAGGCCGCTTAGAAGAAGAAAAAAATCGCTTCATGGCTGGAAAAATCGGTAAAGCAAGGTAAATGTCCGATTTAATTTCAACAATCAATCAAAAATTAGTAGAAAGCTTAAAAGCTAAAGACGGTTTAACGACTAGTGTTTTTCGATTACTTAAATCTGCTATTGGGAACAAGAGAATTGAAGTCAAGCGAGAATTAAAAGAAGAAGAAATTTTGGTAATTTTGCAAAGTCAGGTAAAATCAAGGAAGGATGCTGCCGAACAATTCGGCGCTGGTGGTCGTTTAGATTTAAAGGAAAAAGAGGAGAAAGAAATAGTGATCATTAAGAAGCTTCTGCCAGAAGATTTATCGGAAGAAGAACTAAAAGAAATTGTGGAAAAAGCAGTAAAAGAAGCTAAGGCGGAGTCGCCAAAAGATATGGGGAAAGTAATGGGAATTGCCATTAAAGAAGTTAAGGGAAGAGCTTCTGGAGAAGTAGTAAAGGAAGCTGTTTTAAAAATCCTTCAGTGAACAGCTCTTTTAAGATTGCGGTTTTTAAGAACGACTATTCAGGGAAGGAACGATTAGATTTTATAAAGAAAGAAAGATTAGATAAGGCTTTACGGTTGGGCTTAAGCGATTTAACCAGACTTCCTTTAGTGATCAATTTGATTTTTGCAGAGGATAGTTTTTTAGAAGGATTGAATCGGAGGTTTCGGCACAAGGAAGGGGTAACAGATGTACTTTCTTTTGATTACCGATACGGTACTGATCATGGGGAAAAGCCTACCCTCAATAAAGAAGAGAGCGTGGGAGAAGTTTATATAGCGCCAGATTTTGTTCTTTCTTTAAAAGAAGAACAAGAGGGATTTCCAGAAGCGCTGGTAAGGACAATTGCTCACGGAGTGCTTCACCTTTCTGGCCAAGATCACCAAACCAGAAAGGAAGAAGCAATAATGAAGGCCAAGGAAAAAAGAGTGATTAGGGAATATTTTCATTTAATTACGAATGTTAAATCACGAATTACGAATAAGTGAGAATGGCTAGTTGATAATTCGTAATTTGTGATCGGTAATTCGTCATTAAATAGGGGGCGACTAGCTCAGTTGGTTAGAGCGCGTCACTGATAATGACGAGGTCTCAGGTTCGAGTCCTGAGTCGCCCACTAAGCAAGGCTAAGGAAAAAGCAATAAGTCTTCTAAAACAAAAAATGAATAGTAATACGGTTGTCGCTATCGATATTGGAACCTCTAAGGTGCGGGTTATTGTTGCGCAAAGACCAGAAAGAGAAGGTGACAAACCTTTAGTTATTGGAGTGGGAGAAGAAGCTGCTTTTGGAATGAGGAAGGGACTGGTAGTGGACATAGAGGAAACGGCTGCCGCTATTAATAAAGCAGTAGAGACTGCGGAACGAATGGCGGGAGTACCGGTGGAAAATGCTTTTGTAAGTATTGGCAATGGTGATATTACTTCTCAAGTGACTAAGGGAGCGATTGCTATTGGCATGGCTAATGGCGAAGTAACCGAAAGAGATGTGAATCGTGCCATAGAGCAAGCCGAAACTATTTCTATTCCCAATAACAAAGAAATCATTCATGTTATTCCCCGAAAATATACCTTAGACAGCCAAGACGAAATTAAGGATCCAATAGGAATGAGTGGAGTACGGCTGGAAGCCGATTGTTTAATTATCGAAGCTTCTTCTACTCACTTAAAAAATATTCGGAAATGTCTTTTTCAAACAGGAATCAGCGAAAACGAATTAGTGCTTGCTCCCTTAGCAGCAGAAATGTCTGCCTTAAACAGACGCCAAAAAGAATTAGGAGTAGCATTGGTGAGTATTGGTGCAGGAACCACCAGTGTTGCCGTTTATGATCAAGGCGAACTTTTGCATATAGGAATTATTCCCATTGGTGGTGCGAATATTACTAATGATATTGCCATTGGACTACGCACCTCTATTGAAGTAGCCGAAGAAGTCAAAATTAAATATGGTTCCTGCTTGTCGGCTGAGATTGGGAAAAAAGATCAAATTGATCTTTCTAAATTCGATAAAAACGAAGGAATTATAATCTCCAGAAGACATGTTGCCGAAATTATAGAAGCGCGGATGGAGGAAATTTTTGAACTAGTCAACAAAGAGTTAAAAAGGATTGATCGCGATGGCATGCTTCCTGCTGGAGTTGTTTTAGTGGGAGGATCGGCCAAGCTGATTGGCTCCGTGGATTTGGCCAAAGATGTTTTAAAGTTACCCGCTCAAACCGGTTTCCCCAAAGAGCTAGGCGGAATCATAGATAAAATAGATGAACCTGGATTTGTTACTGCCGCCGGTTTAATCTTTTGGGGAATGGATAATTTTGAAGGCGACGGAGGATGGACTTGGCCTTGGGGTAGAAAAGGAGGGGGATGGCACAGGAAACTTCCTTTTCCCGTAAAGGATGTTGTTGGGAAAATAAAAAATTGGGTTAAAAACGAATTTCTCCCTTGAATCTAATTGACAGAAGAATTTTAGTTGTGCTAGCATTCCTGATTAGTTAAGAATCAAAATAAATCTTAAGTTTTTTAAGAATATGGTCGCAGAAGTAAAAACTAATATTGAGGTCTCCGCTAGGATTCTGGTGGTGGGAGTGGGTGGTGGTGGTGGACATGCCATTGATCGAATGATGGAATCAAAAATGAGAGGAATTGAGTTCGTGGCGATCAATACCGACGCCCAAGATCTTCATCTTAATCACGCCACAGAAAAAATTCATATTGGTAAAAATCTAACCAAAGGTCGTGGTGCTGGTATGAATCCAGAAATCGGTAGGCAAGCGGCCGAAGAAAATCGCGACGAAATCAATGAAGTACTTAAAAATGCGGACATGATTTTTGTTTGCTGTGGAATGGGTGGCGGTACTGGCACAGGAGCTTCTCCGGTAGTGGCAGAAGTAGCCAAGGAATCGGGAGCGTTAACCGTAGGCGTTATTACCAAACCTTTTACCTTTGAAGGAGCACAACGAACGGCAATTGCGGAAGAAGGAATAGAAAACCTAAAAGATCGGGTAGACGCTTTAGTAACTATTCCTAACGATCGGCTATTACAAGTAATAGATAAAAAAACTAGCTTGCTTTGTGCTTTTAAGGCAGTTGACGACATCCTAAAACAAGGTGTTCAAGGAATTTCTGATTTAATTACAATTCCTGGAACAGTCAATCTTGACTTTGCCGATGTTAAAATGATCATGAAAGATGCCGGATCGGCCCTAATGGGTATTGGAAGGGCTTCTGGAGAAAACAGAGCGGCAGAAGCGGCGCGTCAGGCAATTAACTCTCCGCTTTTAGAAATGTCTATTGATGGAGCTAAGGGAGTTCTGTTTAATGTTCTAGGCGGTCCAGATATTGGAATGATGGAAATCAACGAAGCGGCCAGCGTAATTACAGAAAATATTGATCCCAACGCTAAAGTTATTTTTGGTACTGCGCTTTTAGACAAAGAACAATTAGATCAAAAGAAAGACGAAATTACAATTACAGTGGTAGCTACTGGTTTTGATCCAGAAGAAAATTTAGGCAACCTAGAAATGCCTTCCTCTTCTTCTGAGCAAAGATCTTCGGGAATGCAAGGAGTGAATAATACAAGCTTTGAGCCTTCGGTTTCTAGATCAGTACCTTCTTTCAACGAATTTTCCGAAGAAAAAACAGCTGAACCTCAAAAAATAAAAAGACCAACCAAGCGAATACGGTATGCCGACGAATTAGAAAATAAAGGTCGAGAAGACGAAGACGAATTAGAAATTCCTACTTTTATTAGGAAAAAAATGTCCCCAGAAGATCGGCGCTAAAAAAATATTTCTTTAATAAAAAAAGAGCGGGGATTAATCCCTGCTCTTTTTTTGTGACTGTTTTTTTGGCTAATTAAAGGGATTTTTCTTAGATTTGCATCGGAATTTGGTTGTGCTATAATGCCACTTACCTCTACCACATATTGTGGAAAAAGCCCCTAAGGAGCCTTTAAAAAACAAAATGCGTTGCCCTTTTTGTGAAAACGAAGAAACAAGTGTCGTTGATTCCCGAGACGCCGAAGAAGCTCGAATTATTCGGCGGCGGCGGGAATGTGAAAAGTGTCACTCTCGGTTCACTACCTATGAACGCCCGGAGCTGACCGATATCTTGATTCTAAAAAGAAGCGGTGAAAAAGAAGCTTACCAAAGAGAAAAAATAGAAACCGGTTTAAAAAAGGCACTAGAAAAGCGGCCAGTAGACAACCGCAAAATAGAAGAAATAATGGACACAATAGAAAGTCGGATTTTTTCTGCCAACAAGCCGGTAATTTCTAGCAAGGAAATTGGGACATTAGTTTTAGAGCAAATCAAAAAGACAGATCATGTGGCTTACCTACGATTTATTTCGGTTTACCGTTCCTTTGGTTCCTTAGAAAGTTTTGACAAAGAAATAAAAAAATTAAAGCAAAAAAGATGAAGGAAGAATCTAGCGAAAAGGAAAAAAGCAAAACCAGAGCAGACAAAAAAGAAAAGCAGTCAACTTCTACCGCTGATTTTATTAGCGATGTTACCGACGGCGCTCTATTTGTTCAAACCAGTAGCGATGAACTTGAAGGCTGGAACATGGAGGCGATTGTTAAAAGTTTAATTAAGGAAACAGGAATTTCTCGGCATGTGGCTACCGAAATCGCCGAAGAAGTGGAAGATAAAATTCTTAAAGGAAACTTAAAGAGCTTTGCTTCTAAACTGATTCGAGAATTAGTAAATGCCGAACTAACGGAAATGGGTTTGGAAGAAGCCCGCAAAAGATACATTCGCTTGGGTTTTCCGGTTTTTGATGTTAAGCAAATTATTGAAAACGAAACCAACAAAGACAATGCTAATGTTCCTCACGGTCCAGAAGCAACTAATCTGACTTTGGCCGAAGGAATTAAAAAGGAATATGCGCTTTTACGGGTTTTTTCCGAAGATGTAGGCGATGCCCACTTAAAAGGAGAAATTCATCTTCACGATTTAGGAATGGTGGATCGTCCCTACTGCAGTGGTCAGTCCCTGGAGTATGTTAAAAAATATGGACTGGACCTAACCACTTCTCTTTCCCAGGCTGCTCCGGCCAAGCATGCAGAAGTTCTGATTGGTCACTTGGTTAAATTCTCGGCAGCGCTTCAATGCCATTTTTCAGGGGCAATCGGTTGGGACGCGCTGAATGTTTTTTTGGCCCCCTATCTTAAAGGCAAAACTAAGCAGGATTTACGCCAATTGGCACAAGTTCTGATTTACGAATTTTCTCAGCAATCAGTAGCGCGCGGTGGCCAAGCAATCTTTTCCGATCTCAATGTTTATTGGGAAATCCCTAATCATTTTAAAGATGTTCCAGCGATTGGTCCTGGTGGAAAATTTACCGGTAAAAAATATCGCGATTACGAAAAAGAATCACAGGAGTTTGCCAAGGCAATGTTCGAAGTTTACTTAGAAGGAGACGCTTCTGGCCGACCGTTCTTCTTTCCCAAGCCATTAGTGCACATTACGGAAGAATTTTTTAAGACCAAAGGCTGGGAAGGATTTTTACACTTGATTTCAGAAGTGGCCGGAGAAAAGGGCAACACCTATTTTGTTTTTGACAGAAGAAACGAAGCCAAAATTTCTGAATGTTGCCGACTTTCTTTTAAACTAGAAAGAAGCGACATTGAAGACGCCAAAACTCCTTGGAAAATGCGCTATTCGGCGATCCAAAACATTTCCTTAAATCTTCCTAGAGTAGCTTATCAATCTGGCGGGTCAGACGAAATTCTTTTTTCCAATTTAGCTAGTCGGTTAGAGCTAATCGCCAAGGCTCATCGCGAAAAAAGAAGTTTTATTGAATCTCTCTTGGCCAAAAAAGACAAAGGACCGCTAGGACTTTTGGCCATTAAGAAAGCAGACGACGAATACGCCTACCTAAGAATGCATCGAGTAACTCAACTAGTTGGTTTGGTTGGACTAAATGAAATGGTCCAAGCACACATTGGCCAGGAACTGCATGAATCAAGAGAAGCAATGAAACTTGGCTTAAAGGTGATTGCTTTTATGAAGCTTCATTGTGAAAAAATGGCAGCCCGTTATGGTATGCGCTTTGTTTTGGAGCAAACACCGGCAGAGACTACTGCTTATCGTTTTGCCAAATTAGATCTAAAATGGTATCCCCGAGAATCGCAGAAAGTGGTAAAGGGTGTAATTAAAAAAGACGAAGTCTACTACACCAATTCCACCCAATTAAATGTTTCTGCGCCGGTTGATCCAATAGAGCGGGTACGGCTAGAAGGTATGTTTCATCCCTTAATAGAAGCCGGCGCCATTACTCATATTTGGTTAGGAGAATCGCGACCACCAGCCGAAAGCTTAGCCAATTTTGTAGAAAAATGTTTTCGCTTAACAGAAGTGGCGCAGGTGGCATTTTCTCCAGAGTTTACGCATTGCAATGAATGTGGCAAAACCAAACGCGGCGCTTTCCTTTAGGCGTTTATTTAGCCAATAAAAAATTTCAATAATTAAAAAGTAAAACAAAAAAGATGAGCCAGCTAAAAACCAAAAAAATGACTTGCCAGTGCTCGTTCTGTGGCAGTAAAAATGTGG
The DNA here is from genome assembly GCA_964598205.1 of uncultured Candidatus Saccharibacteria bacterium. Classification (GTDB taxonomy): domain Bacteria; phylum Patescibacteriota; class Minisyncoccia; order CAIUEV01; family JAHKAQ01; genus CAZRBB01. The sequence continues at coordinate 38,417 of CAZRBB010000006.1, read as the reverse complement.
ACCATATTACCCGCGTTACCGGCTATTTCTCTAAGGACTCCATGTGGAACAAAGGCAAAATTGCTGAATTAAGAGATCGAGACAAAGAAATGAATAAGAAGTTTCTAAGCTAAAGAATGCTTGATTGGGGGTTAAAAATCGGCGGGGTAGAACCATCAAGCTTGTTGGAGTTCCCAGGAATGATCACTACGGTTGTCTTTTTAAAAGGATGTAACTTTCATTGCCCGTTCTGTCACAATCCAGAATTGGTTCTAACCCCCAACACTATTCCCGATTTTCCCGTTTCGGAACTGTTTTCTTTTTTAGATCAAAAAAAAGACTGGGTGGACTTAGTTCTTTTTTCTGGAGGAGAGCCAACGCTTTACCCCCAACTTCCTCTTTGTCTAAAAGAATTAAAAGATCAAGGTTTTAAAACTGGCATTCATACTAACGGCACTAATCCTGAGGTTTTGGAGCAGGCGCTTAGGGAAAAAGTTCTGGATTATTTGGTAATGGATATTAAAAGCCGTAAAGAAAAATATCCCAAAGCCGCCGGAAAACCCGATGCTTCTTGGGAAAAATTGGCCCAGAGTATTGCTTTGGTAAAATCGGCCAAGATTTCTTTGGGGGCCGGATTTAAATTAACGCTAGTGCCAGGTTTAGTGGAAAAAGAAGACTTAAAAGAAATTAGAAAAATAGTTGCTGGCGCTGATTTTCTTGATTTGCAACAATTCCGACCGCTCCGCTGTTTAGATAAAAATCTAGAAAACAGAACACCATATTCCAAGGAAGTCTTAGAAGAAATGGCACTTATTTTAGAAGGGGCTACCAAAAGAACAACGAGGATGTTCTAACGAATAATGAATTTTGAGTTTTGAATTTCGAAATAATTTAAAATTTGGAATTCTAATTTTAATCGAAATTCAAAATTCGTAATTAAAAATTAAACTAACAACATGATGAAGCTGAAAGTTTTTGTAAAAAAAGAATGTCCCAATTGTCCTTCTGCTAAGGAGTTGGCTAAAGAAATTAAAAAAGAAAAACGCCTTACCGTAGAAATTTACAAAATTGATGATCCAGAAGGATTGGCAGAAGCTCAATTTTACGGCATTCTAGCCACTCCAAGTTTAGTGCTTTGCAACGAGGACGACGAAGAAAAAGCTTCTTTTAGGGGGAAAACTCCTTCTAAAAAAGATATTTACCAGAAGATCTAAAAAGCTTAATGCCCAATTCCGAAAAAAAATTATTTTCTAAAACAATTCTCTGGTTTTTTGTTTTGGTTATTCTTTTTTTTATTAATCGCTCTGGAATGCTTTCGGGTGTTAAAAATTTAGCGGCTATGATTTTTTCTAGTGGAGCTGGGTACTTTAGAAACGGGGCAGTGGAGCAAACAGGAACCATTAGAACAATTTTTTCTTTTAAAAAGATTCAGAAAGAAAACGAACGGCTGAAATCGTTGGAAATAGAAACGATTTCTCTGCGAGAAGAAAAAGAAGAACTTTTAAAAGAAAATGGCGAGCTAAGAAAAGAAATAGCAATTGCCCCCCAAGAGGGATTTTCTTTGATTTCCGCCGAAGTGATTTATCAGGAGCCGGGCTTAGAAAATGATTTTTTGGTGATCAATAAAGGAAGCAATGCCGGACTAGAAAAGGGACTGGCGGTAATTACTGGAGGAAAGTTTTTGGTTGGGGAGGTTTACGAAACAACTCCAGAGAAATCAAAAATCATGCTTTCCGTAAGTCGCCTTTCCACCTTTGACGCCGCTCTCCGCCAAAGCGGAGTGTCGGGAATTGCTAAGGGTCGTTATGGCTTGGAAATTTTGCTAGACTTAATCCCTAGCCAAACTAATTTAGAAAAAGGTGAATTGGTGGTGACGGCTGGAAAGAATAAAAATCGGCCAGAAAATCTAATTGTGGGAGAAGTAATTAGTTTTGCGCAGTCTTCGGATGGACTTTTTAAGCAGGCCGTGTTAAAACCTTTTTATTCAATAGATAAATTACGATTCGTAGCGGTAGTTAAAAAACAATAGATTTACTTTGGGCTCTTAGCTCAGTTGGTAGAGCGCCTCGCTTGCACCGAGGAGGCCGGGGGTCCGAATCCCCCAGAGTCCACCAAATAAAAGAATCTCCTAAAAGGAGATTCTTTTATTTGGTCGGATACAGGGTAGAGTCGGACTAAAAAGGGGTCGGGGAAAAGGATTTTCCCCGTTGGGGGTGACAGCGACCCGCCGTTGAGGCGGGGAGCGCCAGAGGGCGGAAGCCCTATGGAACGAGCGAGGCGAGTTGTCCGAATCCCCCTTTTCTCTTAGGAGATTCTTTTATTTGGTCGGATACAGGGTAGGCGAATTTTTGACTCTTCTTCTTTTAGGGAGTACAATTAAACTCTTAGTAGTTGACTCTTGGGCTAGGGTTTTTAGTTAAAAAGACTGAATTTTGTTTACGCCCGTAAGAGGCTGTTTTTTGTTTTAAGGGCTTATGCGTTTGGTGTATTTCTTCGTTAAAACCTGCGCCACTCGCTCACCGTAAACTAATTACGCCTTGCTCGCTTGCTCGGTTTTGCCTAGAACTACACGCAAACGCATAAGCCCAGATTTTTAAAAGAAAGAAAATGGAAATTAGAAACATCGCAATTATTGCCCATGTGGACCACGGAAAGACTACCCTAACCGATGCCTTAATGCGGCAAACGGGAATGGTTACAGATGAATCTTCCATGGATAGCAACACCTTGGAACAGGAAAGAGGAATCACTATTTATTCCAAAAACGCTTCCTTAAATTATCGGGACACTAAAATCAACATTGTAGATACGCCTGGTCACGCCGATTTTGGTTCGGAAGTAGAACGAGTATTACGCGCCATTGATTCCGTAGTGTTAGTAGTAGACGCTCAAGAAGGACCAATGCCCCAAACTCGTTTTGTGTTAAAAAAATCACTAGAGCTAGGACTTTTGCCAGTGGTGGTTTTAAACAAAATAGACAAGCCAGCGGCACGACCAAAAGAAGTAGTAGAGATGGTCTACGAACTATTCTTGGATCTTGGTGCCAACGACGAACAATTAAATTTCACTACAGTTTACACCAACGCCAAAGAAGGATTTGCTAAACTAGAAATGGAAAATGAGTCAACGGACCTTTCGCCTCTTTTAGACACAATCCTAAAAGAAGTTGCGCCTGCCTCTAAGGGAGTAGAAGACGATCAACTTCCCCTAAAAATCCAGCCCTTTAACTTAGCTTACGATAATTTTTTGGGAAGATTAGCAATTGCCAGGGTTTACCAAGGATCAATTAAAACTGGAAGTCCTGTTTTTGTTAAAAAACCAGACGGCTCCGCCAGCAAGGGAAAACTTATTAAGTTATTTACTTTTCACGGAATAGAAAGACAAGAAGTGGCCGAAGTTTTTTCTGGCGATATTGTGATGTTGGCCGGACTACCCGATGTTTACATTGGCCACACCATTTGCGATTCTCCAGAAACGGAGGCCCTACCAGATATTAAAATCGATCAACCAACAGTTACTGTAAATTTTTTAGTAAATGATTCGCCATTTGGTGGTCGTGAAGGAAAATTTGTAACTAATCTTCAAATTAGAGAACGGTTAACCAAAGAATTAGAGGTTAATGTTGGTTTAAAAATAGACTTGTCTTCTAGTGACTCTTACGCTGTTTCCGGCCGAGGAGAATTGCACATTGCTGTCTTTTTAGAAAACATGCGTCGAGAAGGTTACGAAATCCAGGTATCACAACCGCGGGTAATTATTAAAGAAGAAAACGGTAAAAAATTTGAACCTTTTGAAGAAGTTTTTGTAGATATTCCTCAGGAATATTCAGGAGCGATCATAGAAAAAATGGGGAAAAGAAAAGGCCTTATGACTCAGATGAAGCAAGTAAATGGCTTGGTCCGTTTGGTTTTTGAAACACCAACCAGAGGACTCTTGGGTTACCGCGGTCAATTCATTGTAGACACTCGAGGAGAAGGAATTCTGTCTAGTCGTTTCTTGGAGTTTCGTCCTTACGCAGGAGAAATCAAGAAAAAAGAAACTGGTTCCATGGTCTCTATGGCCAATGGTAAAGCCCTAGGATTTGCACTAGACAATTTACAGAATCGGGGAGTGCTTTATATTGGTGCTGGTATTCAAGTTTACGAAGGAATGGTTATTGGCAACACTTCTAAGGGAGAAGATATCGCCGTCAATCCTACCAAAGGCAAGCAATTAACCAACACTCGCGCTTCTTCTTCCGACGACGCCATTGAACTTATTCCACCAATGAACCTAACAATAGAAAGAGGCTTAGAAATAATGGCCGCCGATGAATATTTAGAAATTACCCCCTTAAATGTTCGTTTGCGCAAAAAATATCTCTCCGAAAAAGATCGGGTCAGATCCAAAAGAGGAGGAAGCAGAGGCTAGTTCAATTTTGAATATTAGATTAGTAATTGCGATCATCTTCTCTAGCCAATGTCCTTCTCCCAGTACGCTCGGCCTCGACCGGGCCTCGCTCAACTTTGCTCCTGTCGCGCTTTGCCTAAAAAGCTTAAGGCTTTAGAGATTAGAGGAATAACTGTTTCAAACAGAATTGAGTTGTTTCTGTTTGAAACAGTTATTCCTCTAATCTCTTTCTGTTGACGGGATCAAAGAGCCTCCTCAAAGGACATTGGCTAGAGAAGATGGTAAAACTACTCATTAGAAATTGACTTATTGTGCTATAATCAAAAAGAATAATTTTTTTAAATGGAAAATTCTTTTTGGAGCATTGCCCTTGGTGTTTGGGATTCCGCTTGGCACAGTGGCTGGCGGGTATTAATTGTAATTCTTTTGGCACCTTTGGCCCAGATTGCTGTTCAGCTTTTGGCACCAGCTTTTGTAAAAATAGCTAGTGTTTTTTGGCGTCGCTCTTTGCCCACCAACACCATAAAAAGAGAATCTTTAGAAAAAAGAAATAAAACTCTAGCTGGAGTAATAGAAGCGACTTCTCTGGTCTTTATTACTACCGGATCTTTGCTTTTTATTTTTGGAGAATTAGGTTTTAATGCAGTACCGGTTTTAGCGAGTGCGGGAATTATTAGTTTGGCTGTTGGTTTTGGGGCGCAAAGCTTGGTAAAAGATGTTATTTCTGGAATCTTTATTGTTTTAGAAAGCCAATTCAACGAAGGCGATTGGATTAAAGTAGGTGATTTTAAGGGGCGAGTGGTTGGCCTTAATTTAAGAAGAACAGTGTTAAGAAATGTTTCTGGTGCGCGCCACATTATTCCCAATGGAGAAATAAAAATAGTTACTAATTTTACCAGTCGCGCCAGCGTAGTAACACTAAATATTCCAGTAAAAGTAGATACTAACTTTGGCAAAATCAATAAAATTATAGATAAAGTAGGTAAAGATTTAAAAGACGATCCCGATTTTTCGGCTGATTTTCTAGAAGCAGCCCACTCGCTGGGAGTAGAAGAAATTAACGAAACATCAGCGGTAGTAAAGGTGCGTGGAAAAGTTATTTTTGGAAAAAAATTAAAAGTAAAAAGAGAACTGGCACAACGCATTGCCAGGGCATTCTCAGACAAAAAGATTAAATTTCCCGGTGGTTTTGTTCAATCAAAATAAATATTATGGAAAAGCATTTAGTCAATTCTGATTTTAAAATCGCTCTAGTTCACGATTACCTAACAGCGGTAGGCGGGGCAGAAATGACCCTTCAATCCTTGGCCAGCGTTTTTCCCCAAGCACCAATCCATACCCTTCTTTCCCAAAAAAATGTTATAAAATCGCTTTCTCTTAAAAACGAAATCAAAAATTCTTTCCTCCAAAAGTGGCCTCGATTCTTTAAAAAAAGAAAGAAGATGCTTTTGCCGTTTTTATCTTCAGCGGTAGAGACTTTTGATCTACGCGATTTTGGAGTAGTCCTTTCTTCTTCTGGCGCTTTTTCCAAGGGAGTAATCACCAAACCAGAAACAGTGAACATTTGTTATTGCCACAGTCCCATGCGCTTTGTTTGGGATTATACCCACGAATATTTAAGAGAATTGGCTTTGGGTCGAATAATGGGGCTGGGAACTCGTTTAGTTCTGAATCATTTACGGATTTGGGATTTTGCTTCTTCGGAGCGAGTAGATTATTTTATTGCTAATTCCAATGCCACCAAGGAAAAGATAAAAAAATATTATCACAGAGACGCTTCGGTAATTTATCCACCAGTGGAAACGGAAGAACTAAGAACCTTAGCGGCCCCTTTTTTAAAACAAAAAACTGGCGATTATTATTTGATTGTTTCTCGCTTGTCATCTTATAAAAAAATAGATATTGCAATAGAAGCTTTTAACAAGTTGGGCTGGAAACTGATAATTATTGGAGAAGGTCCCGAAGAAAAAAAACTAAAACGCCTAGCTGGGCCAACAGTAAAGTTTTTAGGTTTTTTAACAAGAAAGGAACTTGCCCGCTATTACGCGTTATGCAAAGGCCTAATTCTCCCAGGAGAAGAAGATTTTGGAATTGCGGCAGTAGAGGCCATGGCTTTAGGAAAACCGGTTTTAGCGCTTAAGGCCGGCGGGGCTACAGAAACGGTAAAAGAAGGAGAATCTGGAGAATTTTTTTCATCTCCGGCGGTGGAATGTTTAGCCGAAGGAGCTTACCGCCTAGAAAAAGCACGGCAATCTTACAATCCCCAAGCAATCATGGCGCTGGCAGACAATTTTTCCCGTTCCCGTTTTGAAGTAGCAATAAAAAAAGAAATAGAGCAATTGAGCAAGGAATACTGCTTAAAAAACAAATGCGAACATTAAAAGGTAAAGAAAATTTTTTAAAAAAATTAGCTACCCAAAAAAAAGCCCGTGGGAGCTATATCTTTTCTGGGAGAAACGGAACAGGGAAACACGCCATGGCAGAAAATTTTATTCGCTTTCTTTTGGGAGATAAGAAAGATGTTTTTTGGATTGGCGTAACACGAGTGACCCCTCTAGAAAAGAAAACTAAAGGCGTTGTTAGGAAAAAACAAATTTCCACCAAGCAAGTTAAAGAAGCGCTGTCTTCAATGAGCCTTTCTTCTGGAGCTGCCGCTTACTCTATTTGTTTAATAGAAGAAGCTGGTCGCTTAACATTGACTGCCCAGAACGCCCTACTAAAGAGTTTGGAAGAACCCAAGCGCAGCGGCGTTTTTATTTTACTAGTGGAGTCAGAAGAACATCTTTTGCCAACTATTCGTTCCAGGAGTGCAATTTTGCGGTTTGGTCTTGGTACGCAAAAAGAAAACGCCCCCACTTCTTTTTTGGAAAATACCCAAAAATGGAAAGAAGAGCTTTCTTTTTTACTAGCCAATCCTTTTTACAAAAAGATCAAACTGATAGAAAAAATTGCCAAAGATGGTGAAAATTTTCCCCAACGCCTTAATTTTTGGATTGAATTTTTAGCAACCGAATTAGAAGAAAAAACCAAAAAAAGTGGTGACTTAAAAAAGGAAAAAGCACTAACAGAAGAACTTTTAGCGTTGAAAAAGAAAACCAGAAATAGAGAGGGACTTTCTTTACGCTTGGCACTAGAAAGTATTTTTCTTTAATCTTATTTTTAATTTTTTATATGAATCGATTTTTTTTAACTTCAGCTTTTTTAACTCTTTTCCTTACGGGCTGCTCTTTTCCTAGTGTAACCTTGCTTGCTTCTAAAAAAGCCGGAATTTTTTTCTCAGATAATAACGGAGAATCGTTTTCTTCTCGCTCGGCAATAGATGAAAAAAAGAATCTATCTAAAGAAAGTATTTTGGTATTAAAAGTTGATCCCAATGATTCTGCCAGGGTTTATGCTGGAACAGAAGCGAACGGACTGTTTTTTTCCGAAGACGCCGGAACAAAATGGCGGAATCTGATTCCAGGAAAAAGAATTTACGGTTTAGTGATAGATCCCCGAGACAACAAACGGTTGTTCGTTGCGGGTGTTTTTGATAATCAAGGAAAAATAAAAAAATCCAACGATGGTGGGGCTAATTGGGAAGATATTTATGCTGAACCGGCAGGATCTTCTGTAATTGCTTCCTTAGAAATTGATTCTTACAACCCAGACACCCTTTACGCAGGCAGTTCTCGCGGAACGCTTTTAAAAAGCCCAGACCAAGGAAGAAGCTGGGAAAATATTGGAGAGTTAGATGGTCCAATAATTAAAATCGCCTTAGATTCCCAAGAAACTCGCGATACTTATCTTTTAGTTTTTGAAAAAGGAGTTTATAAAATTGATTATTCTGGCAATGTTAAAGATAGAAGGAGAGAGGTGGTAGAAGAAAAATCAAAGAATAAGCTGTTAAATGGAGTCAAGATTGTAGATTTAAAATCAAAAATTCCTTCTAAAATTTCGGCTAAAGGAATAATGGAATTAAAAGCTGATCCTAAAAAAGGAAAAGTGATTTACTTGGCCGGGGAAGGTGGGCTTTTGCGTAGCGAAGATGGTGGTGAAACTTGGAAAGAGATTCCAACATTGGAAGGGTCCCTAAAAAAAACACCAACCATTAGAAGCTTAGCGATTGGTGGTGAGAATTCAGAAATTCTTTATTTTGGTGCGGCCGGAGCTTTTTATCACAGTTTTGATGCCGGAGTAACTTGGCAGGCAGAGGAATTCAAAACCAAATATGCTTTTGAATCGTTGGCAATTGATTCCAAGGATCCCAAAAAGATTTACCTGGGCTTAAGAATTTTAAAATGAAAATTCTAGTTTTAAACCACGAGTATCCGCCATTGGGTGGTGGCGGAGCCGTGTTTGCTCGCGACTTAGCAGAAGAATGGGCCAAAGAAGGGCATTCGGTAGAGGTGATTACTTCTGGGACTGACCCAAAACACCTAAAGAAAAAAGAAAGAGGAGTTTTGGTGCATCGCGTTTTTTGTGGCCAAAGAAACGATCGCTCCCTGGCGAGTATTGGCAATTTATTTTTGTTTTTAGCAAAGGGACTAGTGGCGGGAATTAAATCTTGCCAAAAAACCCAGCCCGACTATTTAGTAACTCACTTTGCATTACCAGCCGGACCAATCGGTTTTTTACTTCAGCTTATTTTTAGTAAAAAAAATATTTTGGTATTACATGGTGCCGATATTTACGACCCTACCAGGAAAATGTCTGGTCACCGGCTTTGGATTACTAGAAAGATAATAGAATTGGCGGTTAACAAAGCAGATTGGGTAATTGCTTCTACCAAAGAAATTCGTTCGCAATTAGAAAAATTTTATTCTACCAAAAAGAAAGTCACGATTATTCCCTTGGGATTCAAGCCCCCTTTTAAAATTTCTGTTTCGGTCCCCAACCAAGACTCATCCGAACCGCTACGGCTAATTACTGTTGGTCGCTTAGTGGAAAGAAAAAATATTCTATTTTTAATAGAAGCTATTTCCAAGCTCAAAGAAAAAGCAGAACTGGTAGTGGTAGGAGAAGGACCGCTAAGAAAAGAACTAAAAGAAAAAGCCAAGAACATGGGCGCTTCCGTTTCTTTTTTGGGCCGAGTAACCGAAGAAGAAAAATACACTGCCTTAAAAAAGGCCGATCTTTTTACCATGGCTTCTTGGCACGAAGGTTTTGGCATAGTTTTTTTAGAAGCTATGGCGGCTGGATTGCCCATTATTTCTACTAATCGGGGCGGTCAAACCTATTTCTTAAAAAAAGATCGCAATGCCTGCTTTTTTTCTCCAAGTAATTTGGATTCTTTTCTCTCAGCCTTTGACTTTTTCTATAAAAACAGGGAAAAGTTAAAGGAGTTCGGCAGCAATAATCAAGAAGCCGTTCGCCGTTTTTACATAGCAAACATTGCCAAACGGTATTTGGAACTAATGGTGTGATTGATCTATTAGACTGGCTATCAAAGACTTGCTTGGGCAGACAAGGCTCTGAGTCTGCCTACGCAAGTCTTTGATAGCCAGTCTAGCTAGAGTTGTGCTTACCTTTTCTGTCAGGGTTTCCTTTTGAGAGCACGCAGCACTCCGCCCAGCGGGACCGCTTGCTCAAGTTTAGATCCTCGCTCTTTTCTCTTCGAGAAAAACCGGCCCGCTCGGATCTAAAAGCCTCTCCAAAGAAAACCCTTACAGAAAAAACGAATCTCCCCAGGAGCTATGTAAAATTTCAGTTTGGCGGAAATATTCTAACTATTAAAGATCTATGTTTGAACTAGCTTTAGTGATTCCTAATTACAATGGCAAAAAGCGGCTTAAAGCCTGCTTGGTTTCTGTTTATTCCCAAAACTTTCCTAACCTAAAAGTAATTGTGGTAGATAACGGTTCTACCGACGGTTCGGCAAAGATGATTAAACGATTTTTTCCCCAAACACAAGTAATTTCTCTGCCTAAAAACTTAGGCTTTGCTGGTGGTATGAATGTGGGAATCAGAGTTGCCTTAAAAGAAAAAAGCGTAAAGTATGTTTGCTCCTTGAATAACGACATTGTTTTAGCTCCGGGATATTTCAGTGCTCTTACTCAAGCCGCAGCAAACTACAGCCAAAAAAATATCCACTGGGGATTGTTGGGAGCTAAGCTTTTATTTCAAAGCGATTCGCAAATTATTAATACCGTGGGAACCTTGATTGGCAGGGACGGGAGCGGAATGGAAAAAGGATTCAAGGAAGAAGATCAAGGTCAGTACAATAAAACCGTAGAAATATTTGGTGCCTGTGGAGCGGCGGTTTTATATAAAAGAGAGATGCTTCAAAAAACCGCTTACCAAAACAAAGAAGGCGACGATTGTTATTTTGACGAAGACTTTTTTGCTTACTACGAAGACTTGGATCTTAATTACCGGAGTCGGCTTTTAGGTTTTTCTGCATTTTATGTGCCCCAAGCAGTTGGCTATCACGCCCATTCAGCCACGGGTAAATCATTCTCTCCTTTTAAAAGTTTCCATGTTTACCGCAATCAAATTTTTGTACTTTTAAAAGATTTCCCCCTGCCATTTTTATTTTTAGGTTTTTTGATTCTTCCTTTCCGTTATATAATGCTTTTAGTTAGTGTTCTTTTAGGCAAAGGACCATCTTTTGAGTTATCTAAAAAAAGTGGCGGTCCTAAAACGGCTTGGATAGCAGTTTCCGCCTGGGGTAGTGTTTTAAAGCACCTTCCCCGAATGTTAAAAAAACGGTGGCAAATCCAAAAAAACCGGAAAATTTCTAATCAAGAATTTAATGGTTTTTTTAAAAAATACCGGGCTGACTTTAAAAAGATGATTTTTGGATAGACAGAATAATTTTTCTATTTTCCCTCAAACCAATGTTCTTCTCCCAGTACGCTCGGCCTCGACCTTAAGGCTCTAGAGAGACCAGAGGAGTATTCACTCAGTAGACTAAGAGCCTTGTCTACTGAGTGAATACTCCTCTGGTCTCTCTAAGCGGGAACAAGGAGCCTCCTCAAAGAACATTGGTTCTGGGAAAATAAAAACATGATCGGAACTTTCAAAAAATAATCATTCAAACCGCTATGTTAAAAGAAACAGTTAAAAAAATATGTGTTATTGGTTCCGGCTATGTCGGCTTGGTAACAGGTGCCTGTTTGGCAGAAAAAGGCCATCAAGTGGTTTGTGTGGATAAAGATCAAGAAAAAATTGACCGCTTAAAAAAAGGCGAAATCCCAATTTTTGAACCAGGACTTGGCGAGTTGGTTTTTAAAAACAGTGGATTAGGGCGACTTTCTTTTTCTAGTGACTTAACAGAAGCGGTTAAGGATTCCCAAGCGGTTTTTATTGCCGTGGGAACGCCGTCTAGTCGTCGTGGTGATGGTTATGCTGACTTGTCTTTTGTTTACCAAGTAGCCAGAGAATTGGCGCCACTGCTTACCAGTTATAAAGTTGTGGTAGATAAATCAACTGTGCCAGTGGGTACAGCCAACGAAGTAAAAAGAATAATCAAAGAAAATAATCCCCAAGCTAATTTTAGCGTGGCTTCTAATCCTGAATTTTTGCGGGAAGGAGAAGCGATAGACGATTTTTTACATCCCGATCGCGTGGTTTTAGGAGTAGATTCCCAAAAAGCCGAAAAGGTTTTGCGGCAAATTTACCGACCGCTAGAAGAAGACGGCGCTTTTCTTCTGGTAACTGGAATCAAAACAGCGGAACTAATTAAATATGCCTCTAATGCTTTTTTGGCCACCAAGATCAGCTTTATTAACGAAATGGCCAATCTTTGTGAAAGACTAGATGCCGATGTCTTAGACTTGGCGCGTGGTATGGGAATGGACAAAAGAATTGGTTCGGCGTTTTTAAAAACCGGTCCTGGTTACGGTGGCTCTTGCTTTCCTAAAGATGTTACGGCGCTTTTGCGGGTGGCTCAAGAAAACGAAACTCCGTTACGAATCTTAGAAGCGGTTTCCGAAGTCAATATTGCTCAAAAAGCGCGGATGGTAAAAAAGATTAAACGCGCGCTAGGTTATGATATTTCTGGAAAAACAATTTTATTTTTAGGACTAACTTTTAAAGCCAATACCGACGACATGCGCGACGCTTCGGCTATAACTATTATTCCCGCCCTAACAGAAAAAGGCGCCCGTGTTTTAGCTCACGATCCCCAAGGAACCAAGGAAGCTAAAAAAATTCTGCCAGAAGAAGTGGAATATTTAACAGATTCCCTAGAAATCTACGCGGCAGCTAAAGAAGCCGATGTCTTAGTGCTCTTAACCGATTGGCCAGAATACGCCGAATTAAATTGGGAAAAGCTGAGTGCCGGAAAAAAAGGTAGAATAGTTTTAGACCTTCGCAATTTCTTTAATTCAGAAACAGTAAAGCAGGCCGGCTTTAATTATGTAGGCCTAGGAAGAGAAGTGAACAACTAAAAAGATTCTTATGAAGATTCTACTAACAGGTGGTGCCGGTTTTATTGGTGCCCATGTGGCCAAAGAACTTTTGGCCCGGGGTGACCAAGTGGCGATTGTGGATAACTTTAACAACTACTATTCACCAAACCTCAAAACGGCTCGACTGGACTCTTTGCTTAAAGGTAAAAAATACCAACTCTACAAAACCGATATTTGCGATTTTTCCGATTTGGAAAAAGTTTTTCTAAAAGAAAAACCAACGACAGTGATTCATTTGGCAGCCATGGCCGGTGTTCGTGCTTCGCTTTTAAATCCCTCCCTATACCAAAAAGTAAACATTGAAGGAACGCTGAATGTTTTGGAACTAGCCAAAAAAAACGGCGTAGAAAAGTTAGTTTATGCCTCTTCTTCTTCTGTTTATGGCGGGAGTCGGGAACGCTCTTTCCGAGAAAAACAAGAAACGGATCAGCCACTTTCCATTTACGCCGCCACCAAAAAAGCTACCGAGCTTTTGGCCGGCGTGTATCGTCGAGTCCACAATTTAAAGGCTACTGGTATTCGCTACTTCACTGTTTACGGTCCCTGGGGTCGACCAGACATGGCCTACTACCAATTCGCGGATAAAATCACAACCGGTTCGCCAATCGCCGTTTATTCGCGTGGTAAAGTGAGTCGCGATTTTACTTATATAGACGACGCCGTTTCTGGCACCATTAAAATATTAGACGCCAAAGCTTCCTTGCCGGTGGTTAACTTAGGTGGTGAAAAACCAACCGCCGTAAAAGAAATGGTGGCATTATTGGAACTTTATTTAGGGAAAAAAGCGGTGGTTTCTTTTGCCAAGCTTCCAGTCACCGATTCCGAAAGAACTTCGGCGAACATTGGCTTGGCGAGGCATTTAGGCTGGGAACCACAAGTGGAATTCCCAGAGGGGATTAAACGATTTGCCGAATGGTATCAATCAACCGGCGCCAAAATAAAGATCTAAAAAATAGATTAAAATTTAAAACCGATTTATCTTAACTTTCCCCAACCTATGCGTAAAACAAAAAAAATAAAAAAACCAAAAAAGAAAACTAAAGAAAGTTATACAGAATTAATTTGGGTCCTGGCCAAGACCGATTTTAAAATGCGTTATCATGGTTCTTTCTTGGGTTACATTTGGGCGATCCTAAAACCGCTTTTAATGTTCCTAATTATGAACTTTGTTTTTTCTCATGTAATTGGCAAAGGCGCCAACATTCAGCATTACTCCTTACAATTAATCACTGGAATTATTCTTTGGAATTTTTTTGCCGAAGGTACCACCGCCGGCTTGAATTCCTTTTTGGCCAAAGCGGGAATTATTACCAAAATTTATTTTCCTCGCTGGGTAATTGTAATTGCTGCTACTCTAAACACAGCCTTGGTTTTCCTAACCAATCTCTTGGTTTTAATTGCCTTCTTTATTTTCTACCAGGTTTTTCCCTCCCTCCCTCAGCTGGCCCTGGCTTGTTTATATGTTTTTTTTATTTATATTTTGATTGTTTCTTTTTCTTTTATTGCGGCACCGTTGTATTTAAAATTTCGCGATTTGGGGCAAATTTGGGAAGTAATGTTGCAGGCCTTATTCTTTGCTTCGCCAATTGTTTATCCGTTATCTATTTTCCCCGCTCAATACCACAAAATAATCCTAGCCAACCCTATGGGAATCTTAATTCATTATTCTAAAACGGTTTTAATAGAAGGTCGTTATCCCAGCTTTCAAAATCACTTGGTCCTTATTTTAATGGTGGCAGGGCTTTTTGCAGTTAGTCTTTTGTATTTTAAAAAGGTGGAGGGGAGTATTGCTGAAGATATTTGATATCGCCCGCAATAAATGTTATTATCAGTTTGTAATCGTGACTTAATAATAAAAATGAAAATAAAAAGCATCTTGTTTTTTTCGGTGGTCTTTCTTTTTGGAGGATCTTTTTTTGCCCTAGCAGAAGAACCCGCTGTCACTGGCTGGGAAGAAGAGCGGAATATTGCTGAATCAAACGATTGGGAAAAAGCCATCGCAGATTGGGATATCTTCCTAAAAGAATGGAACAGTAAAAGGGATGTCTGTGCCCCTAGTGGAGTTGAAGACAGGGAATACTGCAACGAAAAAGGTTGCTGGAAAGACAGTTTGTTTACCTTGGAATTTAAAGGGAAGAGTGGAGATGAATGGATATTAGACAAAAATGGATCCGACGGAGAAATAAAACGCGCCGATTATACTTGGAAAAATACCAACGGTGGACAAGTTCTGTCTTATATTGGTCAAGATGGAACCGAGTGGAAAAGCGGGAATTACGGACAAGGGTTGGACTATAAAGACAATCTTGGCAATAAATGGAACAAAGAAAATGGGGGACAGGTTATTAGCTTTACTGGAGCCAATGGAGACGCTTGGAAAAGCGATAACAATGGCCAAACTTTAAACTACAAAGAAAATGGCACTGAATGGAAAAGCGATAACAATGGCCAACAAGAGAATTATCAAGATCCATCGGGAGAACAATGGAAAGGATCTTTTCCCACCGAACCCAACCAATAATCCTATTCCCTAATCAATTTCATTTTTTTAAATGGAGATTAATCGCGAAGAAAAAACAACAGTGGTTCCCCCAGAAACACCAATAACAAAACCAACGGAAATATTAAGAGCAGAACCAATAGAAGCGCCAGAAGGAAAAAAGAAACGCTTGGTTTTTATTTTTTTGGCGATTGTTTTTGTTTTAATTCTAACCTTAGGAGGTGCTTGGGCTTTCCTTAATAGCAGAGAAACAAAAGGTCCTGGCTTAAGCTCCCTTGGGAAAAATGGCGACGACCAAGCACCAGCAACCAAAAACACTTCTCCGTGTAGCCAAGAATATCAAGATTTACTCAGCTGCAATGGGGCTGATTTTAGTTCCTGTGCCGGCGTAAAGCTCAGAACTTCCCAATTAGATCCATCTAGCACCAAGAAAAAAAGCAACAATCTAGTGGTTATTTTTGATTCATCGGGTAGTATGGCTGGATTAGTCGATGGTAAAAAAAAGATTGATATTGCCAAAGAAGCGTTTAATAATTTTATTGGCAAAGTTGCTTCCGACTCTCTTAATTTAGGCATTATTGTTTATGGTCATAAGGGCGGCAATTCAGCGGCTCAAAAAAATGCTTCCTGTGCCGGAATAGAAGATATCTATACAATGGGTGGGGTAAATCAAGAAGTGGTCAAAAAGAAAGTTGCTAGTTTTAATCCCACCGGATGGACTCCCATTGCAAAATCGCTAGAAGCGGCCAGTAAAATGCTGGCTCCTTACCAAGGAGAAGAAAATGAAAATTTTATACTCCTAATCAGCGACGGCATTGAAACTTGCGACGGCAATCCGGTAGAGACCATGAAGACATTAAAAGTTTCTGGATTAAAAGTTACTGCCAATGTGATTGGATTCGATGTTCCAGGGGCGGACTCCGAGCAGTTAAAAAATATTGCCAAAGAAGGCGGTGGTGATTATTTTTCGGCCAAAAACGCTCAAGAATTAGAAGCAGTTTTTCAAAAACACGAAAACATGCTCAATGTAGTGGACTTTAAGATTAAAAGTGTTACCGATCAATTACACGACATTAGTCGGGTTATTTGGGAATACAATGAATGTTCAGCTCTCCTAAAAAGAGAAGAGACGGCAATGATGCTAGACATTTATAAAAGCGATAAAATCAGTAAGCAATGCCAAAAGGAAGTAGAAAATCAATATTCCCTAAGATATAGCGAAATAGAGCAAATAATAAACAACACCTTTAACCAAAGTAAGGAATCTTTTAAAAATTTATCTACCAAAAGTCCTCAGTAATAAATTTTTTCTATTATTCTAACCTCACTTTTCAAAACAATTTCTCTTGTTGTCTTAATTGTTGCAAAATGATACAATTAGCGTATAAAAATGATACAATTAACTTAAAAAAGTTATGATTAATTTAAACAAACGGCAATTAGCAGTTTATAACTTAGTCAGAAAAAATAGCGGTATCGGCACTAAAGAAATCAATC
The DNA here is from genome assembly GCA_964598205.1 of uncultured Candidatus Saccharibacteria bacterium. Classification (GTDB taxonomy): domain Bacteria; phylum Patescibacteriota; class Minisyncoccia; order CAIUEV01; family JAHKAQ01; genus CAZRBB01. The sequence continues at coordinate 21,659 of CAZRBB010000006.1, read as the reverse complement.
GCCAATTAAAAGAATTATCCCTAGAAGAAGTTTCCCGGGTAACGGTGATTCGCGACCTCGATCTATTGCTTAGGAAAAAACTGGTTAGAAAAGAAGGTGAAGGTCGGAGCGTTATTTATTGGGATGTGGTTAAAAACAAGCTTTTAACATATTTTAACGGGGAAGAATATTTTAAAAAAGGACCAGACGAGCGAACAGTAGCTTATCCTCGATTTAACTTTGAAGTGTTTAATAGTTTCCTAGATTTATTTTCCGCTAAAGAAATTAAAAAGTTAGAAGAAGAAAATAATGATTATCGGGAACGATTTAAAAAAATACCCGAATCAGTCCAAAAAAAAGAGTTAGAAAGGTTAACAACTGAACTTAGTTGGAAGTCTTCGCAAATAGAGGGGAATACCTATTCATTGATTGACACTGAAATTCTTTTTAAAGAAAAAAAAGAGGCATCTGGTCACAAAAAGGAAGAAGCGGTTATGCTTTTAAATCATAAAAAAGCATTGGATTATATTAATCAAAATAAAGAGAAATTCAACAATTTAAGCTTGAAGAATTTAGAAAACATTCACCAGTTGATTGTTGGCGACCTAGGTATTGCAACGGGGATTCGTTCGGGATTAGTAGGAATTACCGGAACAATTTATCGGCCATTAGATAATCAGTTTCAAATTAAAGAAGCGTTAGAAAAAACAATCATTGCAATTCAAAAAATCGATTTTCCACTGGCCAAAGCTTTGGTTACGGTGCTGGCACTTTCCTATATTCAGCCCTTTTACGATGGCAACAAAAGAACTGCCCGAATTATGGGAAACGCTATTCTATTGGCGCATAATTTTTGTCCATTGTCTTACCGTAGCGTGAACGAAGGCGACTATAAAAAAGCAATTCTTTTGTTTTATGAACAAAACAGCGCCTTATCTTTTAGGGAATTATTTACCGACCAATTTAGTTTTGCCGTGAACAATTACTTTATTTGATCCATGATTGACTTTGCCTGCTTCTCCATGTTAAGCTCAGGGTAGCTAACCTCCCCGCTCCTGTCTTTCGGCAAGGGCGGGTTTTTTTATCCGTAGAAACTTACGCCTTTAACCCCTTTATTTATTAAAACCTCCGTCCGTTCGCCCCAAACGCTCAAACATCCACAGTATAATCGTTCGTCTAAGTATTAAATAAATTTATGAGAAACAAAAAAGAAAAAGTGCTAATTATTTTTGATGGCAGTAACTTTTACCATATTTTAAAAAACAAAAGGGTGGCTATTAGAAGAACCATTAACTTTAATTATCGGAAACTGGCCGAGTGGTTAGCTGATGGCAGGGAAATAGTAGACATTCGGTATTATGTAGGAGTGGTGCGTCTTGATCCCAAGGATCAAGAAAAAAGCCAAAAGGTAGTTTCTTGCCAGCAAAAGATTTTCTCCGCGCTAGCCAAGCAAAGAATCAGCGTAGTACGGGGCTATATGATGAAGTCTGCCGGCGTTTACCACGAAAAGGGGGTAGATGTGCGGATTGCGGTAGATATGGTGGCTGGCGCCGTGGATCATGTTTTTGATACGGCCGTTTTGGTTAGTTCGGACACCGATTTAATTCCGGCGGTAGAAAATGTGACCAAGAAAAGAAAAAAGGTGGAATATATTGGACTTTCTTACCGGCCCAGTTTTGGACTGATTAAAAAGGCTACAGAAACGCGGCTCTTAACCAAAAAAGATTTAGATCGGTTTAAGGAGTAAGGGTTTAGCTTATTCCCTTTACCTTCATTCAATCTACTTATTCAACCAATCAATAGCATCTTTAGCGTTATCAAAAGAAGGAGAAACATCCCCCCTTTTAATATCCTCTTCGGCTTCTCGAATGGAATCTAGAAAGTACTTGGTAGGCTTTTTTTCTTTGGCTATTTGTTCTTCCAAGGTTAAAGAGAAATGCACTGTTCTGGTTTTAACAAAATGACGCAAATAACCGTTCAAAACACTGCTTAAATTAAAACCCAAATCGGAAGCGATTTTTTGGGCTTGTTTTTTGACCTTGGGGTCGGTTTTAAAATTGATAGGGACAGAAGCCATGTTTTTTACTTAAACAATTATATATACATTGTATATATAATGTATATATAAGGCAAGGAGGGGATTCGGTTCCGGTCGTTTTTTAAATGGATTGAATGATTCTAAAAATTCCCTCCGTATTGGCGCAGTTTATTTTTTGCGCTCCACCTTTAGTTAAAATTGTAAGGGGGGTGGCAATTTGCCCCCACCCTCTGCTCAATCTCCCATCTCCTTTCAACATAAGGGAGGGTACAAATCGTACCCCTCCCCGCCAAAATCTTTTCCCAGGAACAAATCTTTAGCTGAAATTTTTCGCGATGCTGGACTCATTGAAAGGTATGGCAGTGGAATAAAAAGAGCCTTAGATCAGTTTAGGGAATATAAATTAAGAGAGCCGGCAATCAGTGAAAAACAGGGAGGGTTAGAGGTTGTTGTCTATAATGTCCCCAAAATGTCCCCAAAATGTCCCCAATAATGTCCCCAAAATGTCCTAGAAATGTCACAGAAATGTCCCCAAAATGTCATAGAGATGTCCTAGATAATGCCTCAGAAAATGTCCTAAAAAAAAGAAGTGTCCGATTTTTTCGGACATTTCAGCACAACCCTTATATCCTTTATTTTCGCTCCTTCCAACAAAGACCGGACACTCCGCCTTTTTGACTCCAGCCTTTTCTTTTTGGTTGATTTTTGCAGGTAATTATTTTTAGTGACAATCGGCTTCCCCAATCTTTTTTCTAATTTTTTTCTGGCACCGCCGGCGATTTCTCCGCCTTCCTTGGCGTCCATTTTTAACTTTTTTATTCCTTGAGATTTTTCGGTCCGATGAATTTCTGTGGTCGCTCTTTCACCGAGCATGGTAAAAATAAGTTCCAAGTCGTTCATATGATCCCTTAGATTTTCTTTCTTTAATCCTTTTAGTTTTTTGTATTCGTTGGGTGTTAAGTTAAACGAGGCCTTAGAAATTTCGGCCGTTAAAATTTTATAATCTTTCTTTTCTTCGGCGCCCCGCTTGCGCCACTCATCAGTTAACTCTTCTCTAATGGCAATTCCGCGCATTCGTTTTTCTATCCAATCATCGGGATAGCCCTTGAGCTTGTAGAGTAATCTAGTTCTCTTAGTGGCCAGCTCTGGATCTTCTATTTCTTGAATTCTTTCGTAACCAACCTTGGCTAACCATCGCTTGAAGGGTTCCGCTTTGGGCGAGGGAATGGATTGAATGATTCTAAAAATGCCTTCGGTGTTAGCACAATCAGTTTGACGTAGCTTGTTGTCCGGGGATATTAATTTCAACTGTCTACAAATTGTAGATAGTTGAAATTCGTCTTCGTTTTGCACTCTAGTCTTCATTGCGGTCCAGTAGACACTTGGTCGATTACTATTTGTCAGTGCCCTAATTACATCTACCACCGAAAACCACCACTCATTCTTGTAAACAGTTTTTCTTATTTCCTTTCCTCCAAACAAAGCGATTTTAGTTTTTGGCTGAGTATTATTGGGCATGATTTTTGATTAAGATCCTGATTTTTTAACCGTTCTTCTGATTGCCCCAATTCTACCACGATAATTATTAAAAAAATCTAAAAAAAAGGTAAAAACAAATAATTACCATTTTGACAAAAAAACAAAATCGGCCAAATAAAAAGGCAATGGTATCCCCTAGTAGGGGAAGCTCCGAGACCCCGTGTAAACGGGGTCGTTTTGTTTTTCCTTAATAAAATTGATAGTTGCTAGAGGTGTTGTTGTTCTACAATGTCCTCAATAATGTCCCCAATTCACGCATTTTGCAGTCTTCTGCAGGCATTTTCAGTTGTTCCCAAAATGGGAACGGTTGGGACATCTTTCTTTGCTCGTCATCACTCAAAAATGCTACAATCCAAAAATCCGTAGTCGGTATTTTTTAGTTTTTTTATGAAACAAGAAAAATTTATTATCGCCAAAACCCAAAAAACCACCAAAACCCAAAAAATCGTTGAGCCGGCCATAGAAGTTAAGAATATTTCCAAAACTTTTACCGTTCCTGGAGAAAAGGTGGCTAGCTTGCGTGGTGCTTTTACCGGCGTTTTTAAAAAGAAAACCAAAACCGAATTCAAAGCTCTAAAAGACATTTCTTTTACCATTAAAAAAGGCGAATTCTTTGGCATTATCGGCCGGAATGGTTCCGGCAAGTCCACGCTATTAAAAATCTTGGCCGGCATTTACCAGCCGGATCGGGGAAAGGTTAAAATCAACGGGCGCATCGCGCCGTTTTTAGAATTAGGGATCGGTTTTAACCTGGAGCTTTCCGGCAAGGATAATATTATTTTAAACGCCACTGTTTTGGGATTAACCCAAAAAGAAATTGCCGAAAAAATGGAGGTCATTGTGGAATTTTCCGAATTGGGTCACTTTATTAACCAAAAAATCAAAAACTATTCTTCTGGCATGCAAATGCGGTTGGCCTTTTCCATTATTTTAAACGTGAATCGGGAAATAATGCTAATGGACGAAGTCTTAGCCGTGGGAGACACTAACTTTCAGCAAAAATGCCTAGAAGAATTCATGAAATATCGCGACTTGGGCAAAACTATTATTTTGGTAACACACAACACTGCCACTGTGCAAAAATATTGCGATCGGGCACTCTTGTTGCGTCACGGCCAAATTAAAAAAATAGGCTCGCCAGAACAGGTGGCCAACGCTTACATTTACGACAACATGACCGACGAAGAAAAGCGCCTAGTGGGGCAGGAAAAAAGATTAAGAATCAAAGCTCAAGAAGAAGCTTGCCGATTAGAACAAGAACAAAGAAGGGCCGAAGAAAAACGAATAAAAAAAGAAGAAAGGCACAAAACAGAGGAAGAAAAAAGAAGATTAGCCGAAGAGCGGAGATTAAGAGAGGAAGAAAAAAGAAGATTAGCCGAAGAGCGTGAAAGACTGGAGGAAGAAAAAAGAAATAAGGTAGCTGAAATTACCAAGGTGGAATTTTTGGATAAAGATGGGAAAGCGAAGAATGTGTTTATGACGGGGGATGATATTGTAGCGCGAATCTATTACAAAGCCAGTAAAATAGTTAGAAAACCAGTTTTTGGGATTGCCATTCATACTCAAGATGGCGTGGATTTAACCGGACCTAATACAAAAAATTCAAATTTTAAAATTGAAAGCATTATAGGTAATGGAAGTGTTGATTTTTGTATAAAAAATAACTGCCTATTAGCTGACAAATATTATTTTACAGCAGTTATTTATGATTGGAGTTGCCTAATCCCATACGAAATAAAAGATAAAAAATATAGTTTTAAAATTTTTCCCAAAAAAGAACGCCCCTATGGGATAATAAACATTGAACATATATGGAAAAAAAATTAGTCAAATTTATTAACAATATTCTTTCTAAGTTTGGAATTTGTATACAGAAAATTACAAAAAACGAACAACTTAAAAATGCTTACTACAAAAAAATAAAAGAGAAAAAAAACGATATTCACAATGCTGAAGTTCAAGATTTTATAAGTCAAAATCAGTGGTTAAGAAGCGCTGGAATTAAAACAATTTTAGACATTGGAGCAAACGAAGGCCAATTCGCTGAAAAAATAAATCTTATTTTACCTGAGGCAAAAAAAATTTGCTTTGAACCTCTTAAAGATCCATTCGAAAAACTAAAAAATAAATTCGAAAATGATAATAATTTTTCTTTTTTCCACCTTGCGCTTGGGAATATGGACGGTGAACAAAAGATTTTTCGTAATGAATATTCACCATCATCATCTATCCTGCCAATGAAATTAACGCACAAGGAAGCTTTTGATTTTGCGCGCTGTGAGTTTGAGGAAGTAATAGAAATAAGAAAACTAGACAATCTTGCGGAAAGTATTTTTATAGACAAGCCTTATTTAGTGAAAATGGATGTACAGGGATTTGAGTCCGAGGTTATAAAGGGTGGCATTAAGACTGTTGGCCAAGCCGAAATAATAATTCTGGAAACATCGTTCATACAGCTTTATGAAGGAGCACCTTTATTTGATGATATTTATTTAGTTTTGAAAGATATGGGGTTCAGCTATGTGGGATCATTTGAGCAACTTAGGCGACCCCGGGACGGAAAAATATTACAACAAGATTCGTTATTTATAAATAGCAAAAGTAAATTGCTAGGGTAGTTAGAATTCAAACATGAAAAAAATAGAGCTTGATTTTGCGGTAGTAATTCCAATGGCGAACGAATCAAAAGATTTTGATCCGTTCATTTGTTCCTTGATTGATATATTAAACGACTTAAATTGTGGGAAGGTATATTTTGTTGTGGATAAAGTTTCAAAAGATAACACGCTTAAGTTGTGCAATGGGCTTTCTGAAAAGGATAAGAGATTTGTTACAATTTTTTCACCAAATAATAAAAATATAGTAGATGCCTATATTAATGGGTACAAAAAAGCCTTAAACAATAAACATGATTTCATTATAGAAATGGATGCTGGATTGTCTCATGACCCGAAATCAATTCCTGAATTCCTCAGAGTTTTAAGTGAAGGCAATGAATGTGCATTCGGTAGTCGCTTTATTGACGGAGGATCTATTTGTGATTCTTCATGGAAAAGAACTTTTTTATCAAAAGCAGGAACTATTCTTTCAAATTTAATGCTTGGATCAAAAATGAACGATATGACATCGGGGTTTCAGGGATTCCATGCCAGTATTGTCGAAAAATTTGTTAGATATAGATTATTATCAGAAGCACATTTTTATCAGACTGAACTGAGGTATCTTTTGCGCAAAACTAAATATGTAGAAATCCCTATTAGCTACAGAGTGCCTTCTCCAAGTGTTTCGCGGAAGGCTATTTATAATTCAATCAGCGTTCTAATTTATTATTTTTTTCTTAGGTTAAAACTCAAATCACCATCAATTAAATAGGTTAGTTACAATGTAATAAGTATGGTGGCTCTAGTTTATAATTTCCTTCGTAATTATATGGCACTTCCTTGGATAAAAAGAATTAAGTTTCGTAATTACTTAGATTTAAAGAAATGGTATTCTTCGTGGTTCTATTCCTTTTTTATTATTGCTCTATTAAAAACCTTCTATTGGCAGATAAGAAATGGCTACGCAAAAGAAAGCTGGCAAATAACGGAATGGTTGATTAATTATCAAGGAGGTTTTGTTAGGCGGGGATTGCTTGGTGAAATTATATTCCATGTTTGTCAGTATTTTAATTCTAGCCCGTACTGGTTAATATTAACAGTTTGCTTTCTATCTTTTCTGCTACTAGTTATGTTTTTTCTCTATTTTTTTATTAAGAAAGATTATCCTGTGAAGTTATTATTTTTTGTTTTTTTTCTTGGCGGTCCCATATTGAATGATTTTTGGGTCAGGAAAGATGTTTTATTAATGCTTTTCTTTATAGCCATAGTTTATTTATTGACTAAAAAAATAAAAGGATATTTATTGCTAGTCAATTTATTATTGGTAATTGCTTTATTTACACATGAGTCAATAGGATTTCTTTGTTTTCCTGTTATTTTTTTATTATTAAACAGAGAGGACTATGCTAAAAGTACAAAAGGCTTAATAAGATCTATTTCTTTTTTCTTTCTTAAATTAGCTCCTTCTCTCTCTGCGTTTATTTTATGCTTGTATTACAAGGGGAATTCTTTTATTTCATCTAGGATTTGGGATTCGTGGCGGTCAGTCAAATTTCCAATCCAAAATGATTCTATTCATACAATTCCAGCTGCAATAAATGGGCTTTCTTGGTCGTTAAGTCAGGCGCTAAAACTTTTTACTGACACCTTGTTAAATTTTAGCGGGGATGTCTATGCTCCGATTATGTGGCTTCTGATTATTGTTTCAATTTATTATTCCTCAGTTAAAATTGGGATATCAAGCAATACAAAAGACGAGATCTCTAATGTCATGATTTTCCAATTTCTTGCGGTCTTGCCTTTATTTATTCTTGGGTGGGATTATGGTCGTTGGATATTTTTTTGGGTTACATCATCATTTGCTACGCTAATTTTAGTTCCAGATAGGCGTTTTTTTGATTCATTTCCTGAGGCTGTAAAAATATTTAGTAGAAGGTTGAATATTTTTCTAGAATTAATTTTCAGTAAAATACCGAAATTTTATCTCTTTATGCCTATCTTTATAGGGGTTCCAGGGTATAGTTGGACGCTTCTTTCTTTCTATAATACTATTCCAATAGTTATCGTTATCCAGCTGATTTCCAGTTTAGTGAGAGAGGCTTTTTATTATTTCGGAATTATCAACCTTATGATTCTAGGTTTGTTGTTGTAGGCTCTTGATAACTGTTTGTCAAATTTTTAGATTCATCGTTAAGATCCAAAATCATGAAAATTTCAATCATAACACCAACGCTCAATTCGGAAAAAGATATCGAATCCTGCATTTTGAATGTAGCAAACCAAAACTATAAAAATGTAGAACATATTATAGTTGATGGACTTTCTACCGATAGTACGCTCAATATTGTTAAAAAGTATGCAAAAAAATATCCACATATTAAGTGGATAAGCGAAAAAGACAGCGGAGTCTATGAGGCAATGAATAAAGGAATTAAAATTGCAGAAGGAGAATGGATTTACTTTTTAGGAAGTGATGACTCTTTTTATTCAGAACAAGTTTTGGGAAAAATTTCCCAAATAATTAAAAAAGCGGATCTAGATGTTATTTATGGCAATGTTCAATGGGGAGAAATGGAAAAAAAATACGATGGTGAATTTTCTGTCTTGAAGCTAATGAAACAAAACATTTGTCATCAATCCATGTTCTTTAAGAGGGATATCTTTAAAAAATTTGGAAAATTTCAAACAAAGTACAGGGTATTAGCCGACTATGTTTTTAATATGCAATGGTTTAACGATTGGGAAGTTAAGCGTTATTACGCCAGTCTTGTAGTGGCAAAGTACGGTACTGATGGTTTTTCTTCAAAGAATCAAGATCAGCAATTCTTAAAAGACAGGGAATGGATTATTAAAAAATATTTCCCCAAAGAATATGTAGAGTTTGAAAGAGAACTAAATAATTATACCAAGGAACAGAAACAGGAGCTTGACATGCTCAAAGTTCACTCCGACAAGCAAGGAGAAATAATGGCTCATTTGGAAAGAGGACAGAAAATAAAAAACCAACAAATCGCCGAACAAAAACAAAGTCTCTCCAAAAAAAACCAACAAATTACCAAACAAAAACAAAGTCTCTCCATAAAAAACCAACAAATCGCCGAACAAAAACAAAGTCTCTCCAAAAAAAACCAACAAATCGCCGAACAAAAACAAATCCTCTCCCAAAAAGACCAACAAATTACCCTCATGGAATCTTCCAAGTTTTGGAAGTTAAGGGGCTATTATCTAAATATAAAAAAAATATTCTACAAAGAAGCATTTTTAGGGAAGATAAAAAACCGTTATTCCAAAATGAGAAATTTTAAAATTAAGCATTTCCAAGAAGCCCTTAGAGAGGCAAGAAGAGTTTTAAAGAATAAAGGCATTAAGAGGTTTTTGTGGTGCCTTCCCAGGTACTTGGTCTATGGTAAGGAATATTTTAACAACACAACAACACAACAACTTTCCAAATACGATGCTTGGATTCGGGAAAACGAAAATTGGGATACCAATAAAATATTAAAAGAAATAAAAAAACAAATAATCCAGTTCAATTATAAGCCTAAAATATCCATTCTTACCCCTGTCTATAATGTTGAGCCTTGGTTGCTTGACGAATGTGTAAACTCTGTTATAGCTCAGTCGTATAAGGAGTGGGAGCTATGTCTATGTGACGATGGCTCAACAAAAAAAGAGACAAAAAAATGTTTACAAAGATGGGCCCAAAAGGACCCTAGAATAAAAGTTATTTTTGCAAAAATTAACCAGGGCATTTCCTCGGCCACCAACAAGGCCTTAAAAGAATCGACCGGTGAATTCATTGCTCTTTTGGACAACGATGATCTTCTTACCTCTCACGCCTTATACGAAAATGTTAAATTATTAAATCGGTTTCCCGAAACGGATTATATTTACAGCGATGAAGATAAATTAGAAAAAACCGGAGAGGGTGTTTGGAAAAGAGCCAATCCTTTTTTTAAACCGGACTGGGACTCCCAACTTCTTTTTGCCTGCATGTACACCTGCCATCTAAGCGTTTATCGCAAAAAAATAGTAGAAAGCGCGGGAGGATTCCGCTCTGAATTTGACTTTTCTCAGGACTATGATCTTGCCCTAAGAGTAACAGAGAGGACCAATAAAATAAGGCATATTCCCAAAATCTTGTACCATTGGCGAGCGATTCCCGGATCGGCCGCCATGGGCGGTAAAGATTACGCCAGGGAATCAAATATTAAAGCGTTGGAAGATGCGGTCAAAAGGAGAAACTATAATGCAAAAGTGCTGGAATACCCCTTTGCCAACAGGGTTTTATTCAAGGCTAACAAGGAACAGTTCGTTTCCGTTATTATTCCGTCGGACAACGAAAGGAATATTAAAAATTGTATTAATTTGATTGTAAAAAACACGAACTATCCGAATTACGAAATAATCGTTGTGACTTGTTCAAAAATTATTAAAAAACTGACCAATAATCGATGGGGAGGGATTGTTAAATTCAAGGCTTACAATGAACCGTTTAATTTCTCTCTAAAATGCAACAGGGGAGCCGAAATAGCCTTGGGTGAGTATTTAATTTTCTTAAACGATGATATTGAAGTTGAACAAAAAGATTGGATAGAAAACCTGACCGGTCCCTTTGGAAAAGGGGGTGTTGGGACGGTTAGTCCTAAGCTTTTTTACGAAAACAACACCATTCAATACGCGGGCATGGTTACCGGGGTTCGGGGCTTTACCGGAACCGCTTTTCATACTTACCCCAAAGACGCTTACGATTACTTTAATTTAATTCAATCAGAAAGGACCGTTTCCATTTTGTCGGGAGCTTGTTTTTGCGTATCCAAAGAATTTTTTCTATCCATTGGCGGTTTTGACAGTGTAAATACGCCCATTATGCATTCCGATGTTGATTTATCTTTTAGAATAAGAGAAAAGGGGTTGGATTTGCTTTACAATCCGTTTGTTTCCTTAAGACATGTTGGCCATCTTTCCCTAAAAAAAACAGACAGAAAGAAAAAAACACTTAAAGATCCAGCCGATCTTTATCTGCTTAAAAAATGGGGAGATTACCTGAGTTACGATAAATACTTCCCATCGAATATGAAAGATTACTTGTATCAGGGAGGGGAATATCATTTTAAGCTCATGGCTCAACGCCAAGAAGAAAAAATGATTAAGGCAAAGAACATTTTACTCATTTCTCACGATCTAAGCTTGAGTGGTGCCCCTATTATCTTGTTCTATTTGGCTAAGTATCTTAAGAGTAAAGGATTTTTTGTTACGGTAATGTCTCCCAGAAATGGTGAAGCCATGAGGCTTTACAGAAAGGCAAATATTCCGGTCGTGGTTGACTCAACGATTTTGTTGGAACCATTTTCCGAAACCAAGAAGTTTATGGCCAATTTCGACCTGGCTATTGTAAACACGATTATTATGGGGCACATGATTCCCCTGTTAAAAGAATTAAGCGTTCCTGTTTTTTGGCTTATTCATGAATCAAGCGCTGGATTAGAGTACATAAAATCCAAAAAAGAAGTCATTAATGGATTCAAGCTCTCTGACAACGTAATATTCGCATGCAAAGAAACGAATATTCTATACAAAGATTTTTTGAGTAATAATGTTCGCATAATTGCTAACGGAATCGAAGATTTTGGAGCCACTAGCAAAAAAAAGAAAACCCAAAAAGAAAGTATTTTCCCATTGAACATAATACATGCCGGGAGTATTGAAAAAAGAAAGGGTCAGGATATCTTAATTGAAAGCTTGAGGTATATTCCCAAGCATCTTCTTAAAAAGTTTAATATTAGTTTCGTGGGGAGAGTTTTGGATCGGGGATATGAGCAAAAAATAAAACAAAAAGCAAAGCAATACAATAATGTAAAATTCTTTGACCAAGCTCCTCTAAGCAAATTAAGAACAATGATTAGGGAATCTGATATTTTTATCTGTTCTTCTAGAGATGAGGTTTTTCCTCTTACCATATTAGAAGCAATGGCAGGATCTATCCCTGTTATTTCAACCAATGTTGGAGGAATAAAGAGCATGATTAATAATGGTAAGGAAGGTTTTTTAATTGATGGTGACAATCCAAAAGAACTCGCAAAAAGCATTATATTCTTTATTAAGAATACCCATCTTATTAGGGAATACGGAGAAAATGGAAGAAAGAGATTTTTGGATAATTTTACGGTCCAAAAATTTGGGGAGAAAATAGTCCCCATGATAAATAAGAAATTTGTTAAACCATCTTAAAATATTAATTCAATGAAGGAAATAAAAGAAAAAATATTGGTTCTAGGTGCCGACGGTTTTATTGGGAGTAACCTAATTAAGTCTCTGCAAAAAGAAAAAAAATATCAGCTTTTTGCTTTTGATCTTTTTTGTGACGGAGTATCCAAAAATATTCATTCCTTTGGTTCGGATTTAACAATGGTGCCGGGAAACTTCTTAAACAAAGACGACCTAAAAAAAGCCATCCAAGACATTGACTATGTTTTTCATTTTGTTTCCCTTACTACTCCGGGATCTTCAATGAATGACCCCTTGGTTGACATTAAGACCAATTTAGAAGGCACAATCAACCTTTTGGAAGAATGCGTAAAAGCTGGGGTAAAAAGAGTAATTTTTGCTTCTTCCGGCGGGGCGATTTATGGCAATCAAATCAAAGATCGATTTTCCGAAGATAACCCGACTAACCCAATTTCTCCTTACGCTATTTCCAAGCTAGCTATTGAAAAATATTTGGAATACTACCGCATTCACCGAGGACTGGATTATTTAATATTACGATATTCCAATCCTTACGGTCCGGGGCAGAATTTAATGGGGACTCAGGGCATTATTCCTATATTTTTAAATCTAATTAAGACAGGAATGCCGATTACTGTTTATGGCGCCGGAAAAAATATTAGGGACTATATCTACATCGACGACGCTATTAATATGACTAAATTGATTTTTAACAAAGAGACGGAATTTAGATTGTATAACATTGGCAGTGGAGAGAGCGTTAGTGTGAATAAGGTGCTAGAGATTATTAAAGAAGTCACTAAAAAGAAGATTAAAATAAATTCAAAACCGGCTCGTGACGCCGATGTTAAAAAGGTTTTGCTTAACTCCGAACGAATCCGCACGGAAATTGATTACCATAAAACAACTCTCATTAAAGAAGGAATAGAAAAAACCTGGGAATGGGTAAAGAAAAAAGAGGGGAGGGCCTAAGGCTTTTTACCTATTGTTTTTCTGTTTTTGCTTCTTAAAGCCAGCACACTATTAGAGATTAAGAGAGTCAGGAATGCGCTATAAACAGGCATTACCGGAAAAAGATATCTTGAATCGTTTCCAGACCAAGAAGAAATATCGAGTAGCGTAAAAAGAGAGAGTCGTGAAACTATTACAAAAAATAAAATAGCCAATACTATTAAATTGTTTTGGGGGATTTTTTTGTAATATAAAGCAAGGATAATTGCAGAAAAAAATCCAATAATTGAAAGATAAAGGATTATTTTTCCATAGAACTTCCACGCAAAATCTTGAATATTATTCCTTAGTAAATCACGATCTTGATATTTGGGTGTGTTTATTTGTTCTATGAAAAGATGAAGATTAGCACCATTAGCAGTCTTTATTAGGAGAGTGGTTTCTAATTCTAAAGTTTTGAGAGAAATTTTGTTTCTATTGCCATCATCAGCAATAAATTCGAGATAGCCTTTCTTTAAGTTGAGGCACTGTTCTTGAAAAAATGCAAAATTTATGTTTGTAAGTAGATTACTTTCTTGAAAATTCTGACAACCACCCTTAGAATATAGCGAAAACCCTGTTTTCAAAGGAATATCTGGGATTTCTTTTAGGAAATGGCTAGAGACATCAAGACGCTCTCTAGGAATAGTGGTTGTGGGAATAATTTGACCGTCTTCATCTTTAAGGATAATTTCTTTTATTTTTACATTATTTTCAATAAATGCCCAACCAGAAATAACCTCTTTGGCATTGCTTTCGATAATCCAAGGTCTTCTATTTGTCACCTGATTGACTTTATTCTCTATATCCGGGAATAAATTTTTGTCCACATTTTCTATTCTTTCGAGCGGAGCGGTGGTGTTTAAAAAATTCTTCCAAAGATTATTAAAAGAAGTCGGAAAATAAATAAGATATTCATAAAAATTTGGATCGATAAAGCTAGAAATAACAAGTCGACCCTCTATTTGATCTTGATCGATGGCAGTATTTATTTCAGTAGCTACCCTTCTGTAGAAATTATCCGCTGATTTAGCGTCTTTATATCCAGTGTAATAAACGGCATTTCTTAAAACCCAATAAAACCAAGCACCACCCATCTCATTCTCAATGTGGTACTCATTTTTTGCTCCCCAAAAAGCAAAATTATCTCTATTTTCCAGAGTAGGGCGAAGTTCGCGGAAAGAGGGGCTTATTCTATAAGCTATTTCTCTAGCTTCTGTTGAAACGGGGACAAAACGCCTATGTTCTTTGGTTTTTATTTTTTGCAAAGCCTTATAGGCTTGCTTGTATCCTGACGAAGTCAATTCGGTAGGAGCAAAAAGTCCAAAAGTGTAATAGTTAGCATTACAAATCAAAATAAAAAACAAAAAAATAATCACAGAAGGAATAAAGACTGTTTTTTTGATCAATACTAGAGTTTCTTTTCTATTTAATTTCTCTTTTTTTGCCAGAAAAAGAGAAATTAAGAAAACCAATCCCAAAATACCAGCAATCAAGATACTTTCCTTTCTGGTGAACCATAAGAGAGCCAAGAAAAGTCCAGTAAGGAAAGAAAAAAAAGTAGCCTTTCTTTTTGATTTATTGGTAATAAGAAATATTAGGCAGGCCAAAGAAAAAAGAAGAAGTGGGGCATAAAATGTTTCCGCTAAAGTGCGATCAAATAGATCAAGGCTTACAGGGTGAAAAGCAATCATTAAATAAGACAGAACAACACCTGCTCTGTTCAGTCCAATCTTTAGCAAGGACAAAGAAAAAACGAATCCCGAAATCAAATAAACGATTTCCATAGAAATCCGCAAAGGAATTCCAGTCAAATGATTAAAAAAGATAAAAAGAGGATAAACAGGAAGATGAACAAATGACATATGAGTAGGATTCCTCACAAACCAATAAGCATTACTAGCTGATTGAATCTGCCAAAATTCATCATAAAAGGTATAAGAGGCAATAATTTCATGATGACTAACGGTAAATAATTTTAAAAAACCAATAATCAAAAAAGAGCCGTAAAAAGCCAACTTTAAAATTAATTCTCTATTTTCTTTTGCTAATAACATGCTAATTTTTCCTAATCTTTTCTTTTCCATTCTCTCTTTAAATATTCTAAAATGCTCATTCCTGTTGGGATCGCCTTAAAATGGGTTTGTCCAGCAATTCGTGAAGATTCAGTGGTTGGGAACTCAATGCTCTTTAGATTTTTCTTATAAGAACGGTTTACCATTTCTATATCAATCGTTACCTTCCCTAGATCAATTAATCCCATTTTTTTATAGGCCACAACGGTTGCTCCTCTAAACCCGTGCAAAACATCTTTTAAATAAGCTTGCCCCTTCTTTCTAAAAGATAGAGAAGCCACTAAAGAAAGGATTATTACAAACCATTTTCTTGGCTTTAAAATTTTGCCGTCTTCTTCATTCCGAGCCCCTTTTACAATCCGGCTGCCAATCACAAAATCATAACCACTTTCAAACAATGGTCGGAATTTTAGGGTATCCTCTACCGGAATCGCTCCTTTTGGATGGAAAAAGATTATAGCGTCTGTTGTGCATTTAGAAACAGCAAAATGGCAGGCGGCATTTAAACCTTTTTCTGGCTGAAGATAAACGGGAATGTTTTGTTCTTTTAAAAATTCAACAGTGCCGTCACTGCTGTTGTCATCTACCGCGTAGATTTCTTGGAACTGATTGGCTATTTTTTTTATTTGGGGGACATCGTTTTTACAGCCTTCTAATTCGTTAAAAGTAAGCAAGCAGAGGGAGACTTTCATTTTAGGTTTAAATTATTTATTTTTTATCTTTTTTTAATAGTTGATCCGCCAAGGCAATTCCCTTTTCCACGGCGACATCGGAATTCATGTGTTCCCATTCGCCCCATCTTCCCAATCCTATAATCTGTTTTTGGGAAAAATAATCTTGTACTTTTTTAATCGCTTTTGGTTTTTGAATGGTATTAAGGGGGTAAGCGTATTGGTTGGTATAAAAATAATCGGCCTTTTCCTTTATTAAGGAAGCTCGCTTCTCATTCATTTCTGTCCAGTAGCCTTTTGCTTTTGGAAAAAAATTGTGCCTAAAAAGAGATCGGTGATGGGGGATAGATAGATCTGGATAATAAGTCCAATGCGCCTTGGTTTTTTGATTTTTAGGGAAGTAAGAAATTCGCACGGAATTATATTCCAAAAAAGAAAAAGCCTTTTTAATATCTGCCGGTATTTTTTCTGTGAATTTATACTCAAGCCAAGGAATGGTGCTTATAATTTGTGAAGCAGAAAAGGATTGGTTAATAATCTTTTTCTTAATGTCTAATTCTTTTACGGAGGTATTATATAAGATTTTACTCCCAAGTTTTTGGGCCATTCTTTTCCAAACTTCTCCATAGCCGTATTTTTTGGGATACAAAAATTGAGCGTGGGCCGGCATTTTTCCGGCGGGTTTTCTTTCCAAACAACTTTCTAGCGTTTCTTCTAAGGAAACATCGGGGAGTTTGTACAACCAATAGGTGCCCAAGCGATTCAAGTCCATAGACCAAATTTTTTGGTTGTAGGGAACCATGTAATCTTGGGCAATCTTGTCTCCCAGTTTCCAAAAAATCCAATCTATAAACTTGGCAGGCATTTTTTCGTTTCGGCTGGAGCCGGTTTTGGAAATTGAAAGCAAGTACTCTATTTGTTTTTTAACCGGGAATTGCCAAATATTGGCTTCAAAGGGGTAATCTATTTCGCAATCATCTAATTTTATGGTGGAGATTCTTTTAAAAATATTCCACTCTTTCTTTGGTAAAAATTCAAAAATAAATTTTAGAACTTCTTCTTTTTTTAAATCTAAAAAATGACCGCCACCAATATCTAGGGGAGAGCCATCCACTTCTTTACTGCGGCACAAACCACCAGCCTCGGCTTCTTTTTCTAATACCAAAAAGGATTTTTCTCCATTGGCTAATAATCTATTGGCAAAACTTAGGCCAGACGGCCCGGCTCCCAATATTAAATATTTATATTTATCCATTTTTTAAAATCAGAAGAAAGATTTTTAATTTATGCCCTATTCTCCAAAAACCACTTATAAGTTTCCTTAATTCCCTTTTCTAATTCCACCTGATGCTTCCAGCCCAATTTATGAATCCGAGAAACATTTAACATTTTTTGGGGCGTTCCATCGGGTTTGGTGGTATCAAAAACTATTTTCCCCTTATACCCAACTACTTTTTTCATAACCAAAGCCAATTCTTTGATTGTTAAATCTTTTCCGGTGCCAATATTCACAATTTCTCCGGACTTGTAGTGTTGCATCAAGAAAAAACAAGCCCTAGCCAAGTCATCTACAAAAAGGAATTCTCTTTTAGGCTTACCTGTTCCCCAAACAGACACCGACTCTTCTTTATTAACCTTAGCTTCGTGAAACTTGCGAATTAAAGCGGGGAGAACATGGGAATTTTTTAGGTCAAAGTTATCGAACGGGCCATACAGATTAGTAGGCATTACAGAAATAAAATTAGTTCCGTATTGAGTGTTGTAAGATTGGCACATAATAATACCGGCTATTTTAGCCACGGCATAAGCTTTATTGGTTTCTTCTAGTGGTCCGGTTAAAAGATATTCCTCCTTAATTGGTTGAGGACAAAGCTTGGGGTAAATACAAGAGCTGCCCAAAAATAAAAGCTTTTTAACTTTGTGCAAAAAGGAAGCATGAATCACATTGGTTTCTATGGCCAAATTGTCTCTAATAAATTCGGCAGGGTAAGTTTTATTGGCGTAAATTCCCCCTACCTTAGCGGCCGCCAAAAAAACGAATTCCGGTTTTTCTTTTTTAAAGAATTCGTTAACAGCCACTTCGTTGGTAAGATCCAGTTCGGCCAATTCCCTAAAAATAAGATTTTTATAGCCGGCTTTTAACAGTTGCCGAGTAATGGCTCTTCCAACTAAACCTAAGTGACCGGCAATATAGATCTTGGAAGATTTATTCATATTTTCTTTTTTAATCCTTCTTCTTTTAAATCGGCTTGGAGCATTATTTTTACCAGTTCCTTGAATGCTACCTTAGGCTTCCAGCCTAGTTCTTTTTGAGCCTTGCTTGAATCCCCCAAGAGCAGGTCTACTTCCGCTGGCCGATAGTAAGCAGGGTCAATTTTTACATAAACCTTTCCGGTTTTTTTATCAAAGCCTTTTTCTTTTAATCCTTTTCCGCTCCAAGAAATTTCAATGTCTAAAAGCCGAAAACATTCTTCTAAAAATTCCCGCACACTATGAGTTTTTCCCGTGGCCAAAACATAATCTCTTGGTTCTTTTTGCTGAAGCATTAACCACATACCGTAAACATAATCTTTGGCGTAACCCCAGTCTCTTTTGGCGTCTAAATTTCCTAAATAAAGACAGTCGTTTTTTCCGGTTAAGATTCTGGCTAATCCCCGAGTAATCTTCCTAGTCACAAAGGTTGCTCCTCGCCTAGGTGATTCATGATTAAAAAGAATTCCGTTGACCGCATAAATATTATAGCTCTCTCTGTAATTAACTGTAGTCCAAAAAGAAAAAACTTTAGCACAACCGTAAGGGGATCGAGGATAGAATGGAGTAGTTTCCTTTTGAGGATTTTCCTGAACCTTACCAAACATTTCACTGCTAGAAGCCTGGTAGAATTTTGTTTTAACTCGGGATTCTTTAATGGCGTCTAACATGCGCAAGGTTCCTAATCCGGTAACATCAGCAGTATATTCAGGAACATCAAAGCTTACCCGTACATGACTTTGAGCTCCCAAGTTATAAATTTCGTCGGGTTTTATTCGCTCTATGATTCTTGCAATATTACTGCCGTCGGATAAGTCGCCGTAATGCAGGAACAATTTGTTTCCCATTACATGCGGGTCTTTATAAAGATGGTCTATTCTGCCGGTATTAAAAGAACTGGAACGCCTCATTAAGCCGTGCACTTCGTAATTTTTTTCCAAAAGAAGTTCGGCTAAATAAGAACCGTCCTGACCAGTAATGCCGGTGATTAAAGCTTTTTTCCGCTTAACAGGATTTTTTTGGGGCATAAAAATTTTTAATAAAAATATTTAATTCTTGTTATCTTATCCTTTTTATTGACTGAAGAAAATAAGAAGGCCGTTCTTTTGTTTCTTCTAGGATTATAGTTAAATATTTTCCAAGAATAGCCAAAATAAGAAACATCCCTGAAAAACTAAAAGAAAGAAAAAGCATGGTTGTTGTCCATCCTGCAATAACAATGGATCTTTCTGTTAGATAAATCAAAACGGTGTAAATTCCTATAGATACTGAAATTATAAAAAACAGAAGCGATAAGAATAGGGTTAGTTTAAGCCCAATATCTGAAAAGGAAAGCAGGATATCTGTGGCAAGACTTATTTTTTCCTGCAAAGTCATATTGGATTGAATTTTTTTTGTTGGCTTAAAGAAAATAATAGCTGTTGGGAATCCTGAAGATCGGTATATTATTTTCCGATAACGATTTTTATCTTTTGATTTTAATATTGCATTTAATGCCCTTCGAGTTATTAATTTGAACGATTCCGTTCTTAGATCAAGTTTTTGATAAGAAAATTTACCAAGTATTTTATAAAATATTCTGGAACTCGTGTTGAGCTTGCTATTCGGTGAAGCAAAAACAACATCAAAACCAGTGGCGCTTTTTTGGTAAGCTTCCCAAAGCGAATCAACAGGGAACTCCAAATTTGTGGAATCTATTTCATAAATAAAATCTCCAATGGCCATTTCTATTCCAGCAAGCATTGCCAATTCACAATTATGCTTCCAAGCAGTTGAGATAACGGTAACTTTTCCGTTGTATTTTTGTTTATGTTGGTTAATTTGCTCAAGTGTTTTATCGGTGCTTGCATCGTTAACAACAATTATTTCTAAAGAATCAAATTTATTCTTTAGAAAATCATGAATACTTTCTAAAAATTGAACAACTGTTTTTTCCGAATTATGCGCATAAGCCACGACAGAAATAAATTTTTTTTCTTTCATTTTAATAATTGATCTAAATCGTAAATAGTATTTATTTTTCCCGACAATATGGAGATAAAAGTGGGATTATTAGAAAATTGTTTTATTACTGTGGGTCTAGAATCATCCATTTCTGACATTTTTAAGATTGGCTTTATGGCAAAATAAGAATCTTTGTATTCCATTTTTACAACATTGTGGAGATATTTCTTGGCCAGTTGCGACATATACTTGTAAGCAGTTTTTGGTTTAGCCAAGCAATCGTTGCAGTTTTGGAGTTTATTTGGTGAGCAATCGGGATTATCTTTTTGGCAAGGAAAAATCGGCAATTCATTTTGAGAATCAAGGTGTGGTGTGAATTCTACCGCCGTTAGTGAATGCAAACCAGAAAGCCCAAAGGGCATTAAAGAAAAAAATGGTCCATCCATTACTGTTAGTCCGATATTTTTCATATTACTAGACACCTTACAAGTTATAATTTCGCAAATCTCATACTTTATTTTAAATTTATCAAACCCAAACATCTCTATTAGTTGATTAACGCTGGCGTAGGTAGTATTAATAACAAAACCACTACGAAAAATTCCTTTTTCCTCATTCAGCACTAAATCGTATTTATCTCTATTTTTTCTAACCGAAACAGGGCATGTTTTGTAAAATATAGTTACATTGCTATATTTTGCCAATTCTTTTAAAAAATAATCTCTAATTTTTACGGCATCAAAAGCCACCTCTTTGGTTTTGTAAGCCTTTTCTATTGTATCACTGTTTAGAATTTTATTAAGCTTTACTTCGTTGCAGGGAATGTTGGCGTTGTGGCAAAATTTTTCAAACTGCTCCGCATTAGTAAAGGAAAAGTTTTTGGCAATAGCATATATTTTCTTAAAAGATCCGTTTATTGCAAAATCAAAATCTTTATTAAACTTATTAAAATAAGATGAAGATTTTAACGCCGTAGAAAGACTTCTTGGGTAGTGGTAGCCGTTGTGAATCCGAGCCTGATTTACAAAAGTCGCTCTACTAAAGGCTACATCATCATGTTCCATAACCGCCACTGAGACATTTTTTTTTGCAAGTAATAAAGCAGAGTAGAGTCCGTAGATGCCGGCTCCGATTATAATGTAGTCGAATTGTTTGGCTTTTTCATCCATTATTTATTGATTAAACTGTGTGTAATTTAATATATTTGGAATAGGGATTTTTTTATTCTCCATCTACAATACTACTGGTGTTGTCACTGTATGTAATTATAGCTCTTGAATATTCTGGTAAGTCAGTGAATACCCATGCGCCTTCCAAGAAAACAGAAGCACATTTATTTTTTTTT
>CAZRBB010000005.1:109982-116983 GCA_964598205.1 uncultured Candidatus Saccharibacteria bacterium | reverse complement strand
CCACGTCACGGTGAATATGTTCCCGGATCTTGTACTCACCGCCCGTCACACCAAGAGAGTTGGTAAGTCCTGAAGCGTTCCGCATTTGCGGAGCACCACGGACGGATCAGCGATAGGGGTGAAGTCGTAACAAGGTATCCGTAGGGGAATCTGCGGATGGATCACCTCCTTTCTAGGGAGAAAAATCTAGTCGATTTGATTTCATAAGAATTCAAATATCTTGTTTTTGGCAGAAGTCCTTGGGTAGAGTACCCTAAGGCAAGTTGGATAACCTTTTAAGACAGGAATTAAATTTATAGCGAGTATAGTTTTTCCACAGGTCTGTGGAAAAGATTTTAAAGAAATCCGAAAGGATTTTTTTGAGTTTTGGGAATTATATCTTCTATTACTTGGCTCCTCCAAAATAATGTCCTTTTCGGAGTACGCTCGGCCTCGACCGGGCCTCGCTCCACCTTATTCCTGTTCTGTTTTGCCTAAAAAGCTTCAGTCTCTTTGGCGGGAACAAGGAGCCTCCTCAAAGGACATTATTTCGGAGGAGTCCCAGGTAAGCTGTGCCGTTAGATTTTTTTCGGCGAAAAATCTTACTAGAATATTGGAAATTTGGGGATAATAAATAAGGGGGAATTAACTGTTTTGTTAATTCCCCCGTGATCACCTCCTCGTGGATGGCCGGTAGGCTGGGTTTGAATTATTGAGGTGGCCATGTTTATTATTTATGGTCGAGGGACCATGGAAGCGCCGTTTTAGAAGCTAAAAAAGTAGGGGAACATATTTGTGAAGATATTCGCAGTAATGCTAAAATAACAATTGCTGAAAGCTATCTTTCTTGCATCTTAAGCGTAAAAGACAATGCCGAAATTATTTTGTTCAATGGTAGGGTCTTAAAAGCAGAAAAAGCCGTTTAATTTTTTTAAAATAAAATTATGCAGAAGTCTTGGAAGATAGACAGG
Organism: uncultured Candidatus Saccharibacteria bacterium; assembly: GCA_964598205.1. Lineage (GTDB taxonomy): Bacteria > Patescibacteriota > Minisyncoccia > CAIUEV01 > JAHKAQ01 > CAZRBB01. Next base: position 116,033 of record CAZRBB010000005.1, on the reverse strand, counting down.
CAATGGGTTTTTGGGGCAGTGGCTATAATGTTTGCGGCCTTGCTTTGGAGCTTAGACGGAGTTTTTATTAGACCTAAGTTTTATGTTTTTCCAGCCAGTCTGGTAGTTTTTTTGGAGCATGCTTTGGGTTTTGTTGTTTTGTGTCCGTTTGTATTTTTAGGTTGGTCCCAAATAAAGTCGCTAAAGAAAAAGGAATGGCTAGCTATTGGTTGGGTTAGTTTTTTTGGTGGCGCTCTGGGAACAATCATGATTACTGAGGCTTTTTTTGCGGCGGTGGGTGGAGAAGTTACTTTTGCCACCGTAGTACTGCTACAAAAATTACAGCCGGTTTTTGCGCTGATCATGGCCAGATTAATTTTAGGTGAACGGTTAAAAAAGTCTTTTTATATTTGGGCGGGCGTGGCGATTGTTGCGGCTTATTTTTTAGCTTTTGGTAAAACGGGGTTACATTTTAAAGAAATTAATTTGTTACATAGCGCCGCTTTTTATGCCTTAATTGCTGCCTTTGCTTTTGGTTCATCTACTGTATTTGGCAAAAGAATTGTTAATCATCTGGATTTTAAATCCACTACTGCCTTGAGGTTTGGCATTACCGGCTTATTAGTCCTAGCCTATTCTTTATTTACCGGTGAGTTGTTTAAAATTTCCTTGATTGGCGGCACGCTTTGGTGGTACTTGATTTTAATTGTTTTTACCAGCGGTGCTGTGGCTATGTTCATTTATTATTATGGTTTAAAAAGAGTTACGGCTTCTTCGGCGACTATTTTGGAATTGTTTTGGCCATTTTCGGCTATCATTTTAGATTATTTTATTAACCATAATATTTTAAGCTCAGTTCAATTGATTGCTGGCTTGTTTCTGCTTTTATCATTTTTAAAAATTACGATTCACAAAACTGCTTCAAAATAATTAATTTCCAAAATTATTTTAACTAAAACAAAATTTAAAAAAGTGCTAAAATAAACCAATTTCTTAAAACCTAAAAACAAAAATGCCAAATCCATTCGCCAATTCCAGAGAAAAAAGATACGAATATTTTCCTACTGTGGAAGAAGGGAAACATTCCCTGCCTCCCAAAATGAGGGATAAGTTTATTGATGGAGGAATTACAGAAGACACGCTAGCGGGATTGGCAGTAGAAGAAATGGTAAAAGAAGGTCCGGACTCGGATCGGGTGGTGCTTAATACTGAGCTGGCTCATGCCAAAGATTCCTACTTGGGTCTTTTTTGGCAAGTGAGCTTTTTAAGAGAAAAGCTAAAAACTTCAGAACAAATGGCGGGAATCGGTAAGCTCCCTAGCTTTGCTCAGGATTTTTTGGGCGAAGGCTACGATCAAGAAACATTAAAAGAAGAACTTACAGAGGCGGTAAATAATTTAGAGGTTTGGAAAAAAGGAGTAATAGATTTAAAGGCTTCCTTGGAAGGAGAAGAAATTCCCGAAGATGTTTCTAGAGCTTCTAGAGACACTCTTTATTATTTTCTTCGTTATGGTGATGCCAAAAGGAAAGAAAGAATTTGGAACGGAGAGCAGGGAAAGTTAGATAAAATACAGGGGAGAATTAATTTGCACGAAGATATTTTGGGTTTAAAAAAGACGGCTAGTGATTTACGGCAAATGCCAGAAGCGGTTTTGCGCGAGAGATTTGGTGATCGGGCTGATTGGGTGCTTTTGGCCGAAAGCGATGAAGATCTGCTGACGGGAGATTTTTTTACTCAAGGAAGAAGATTGCTGGCGGAAAAAATTACTAAAGAAGAAAAAGGAGAGAAAGCGGTTAATTCTCCAGAAGAACAAGAAGCTCTTAATAAAATGGTGAGGGTTATTTTGACTCAATCTACCTTGGCAATAGAAAAAAGAATGGAAAGCTTGAACGATGATCGGTTGGTAATTAACCAAGGTCTGGAGGGAGCCAAGCAAGATCCAAAAAACAGCGATGTCTTGGAGCTTTTAGGATACAAGAAACAGAATGAACTTTTAGAAAGCTACTATATAAAAGGTCTAAAGTTTTTAAAAATTGGAGAAATAGGGGACGACTACGAAGCAATGAGAGAAATTATTAATGTTAGAAATTCACCGATTTTTAGAACACTGCTTTATGGGCCACCAGGGACAGGAAAAACAGAAAGTTTACGGGAAATAGCGCGGGAAAAAGGGCAGAATGTACGAGTGATTTCGATCCATGAATCTTCTAATTTTGATTCTTTAGTGGGGATGCAACAAATTCCCCTACCAGAAGAAAGGAATTTTGAATTAGCGGAAAGATTTTATGGCGAACTTACTTCTGGGGACGAACAAAAAGTGGTGGGGATGGTTTCCCCGGAACTTTTGGGTCAATTTGCCGGAGAAACAACAGCCGAAAAGATTCAAGGTTTTAAGGATTGGTATGGTTGTCGGCTAAAAACTCAAAGAGAGATTACTGCCATAGGAGCGATTGCCCCAGAGGATCCAAGGGTGGCCGAAATAAGAAGAAAAAATCTTTCCGCTTGGATTGATCAGTCTTTGGTGGTGGGATTAGAAAGAGGAGACATTGTTGTTCTAGACGAAATAGATAAAGCCGGAAACGCATTAGAAGGTTTGCAAGATATTTTAACCAGGATGCCAGGAGAGACATATCATCCGGCCGGTCGACCAGATCCTTTTGTAATTCATCCAGATGCTCGAGTAGTGGCGACTTCCAACTGGGGCGATTTGCAATCGGAAATGACTGGCGGTGGAAGTAGCAGCAGTATTGCTTCGGCAATCGCTAATCGGTTAATTTCTATTAGAAAAGTAAGCTATGCCCAACCCCAAACGGAAATTGCCATTTTTAATGTAATGACTTCTCGACCGGAAAAAAGAAAATTGGCTATGGAAAATAACAGTCTTTTGTTTGAACCGGAATGGAAGGCGGTCACGGCGCTGATAGAAAAGGTTTTTCCTTCTTTGCGGGAAAATTACTTAAAGGGGCAGAGCGGAATTGATTGGGTGAACCCTGTTTCTATTAGAACTTTGGAAAATATTTCTAGAAGAATTATTAATCCAGATACGGGAACAAGAAGGAGAGATAAAAACGGTCATTTGATCCATTTGGTTCAAGCGGCTTTTGAAGAGCTTTCTAAGGGGCCTTTCCGGGAAAATGATGAAGAAGAGGCTAAGCTGACTATTCTCCGACTAATGAACGATGCCGGTATTTTTAATTGCTTTAAAGAAACAGTAGAGGCGCCAAGATATTTACAAGTTTCTTTTATGGGCAAAGTACCACCGGAAAAGGTGTTAGAGTTTATGGGAGAAAGAGTAGGAGATGCAATTCCAGTGTCGTAACCTTCTGAAACGATGTTCTTTTCGGAGTACGCTCGGCATTGACCGGGCCTGTAAGTAATTACGAATGACGAATTTTGAATTTCGATTAAAATTAGAAATTAGAATTTAAAAATGGGCTCGTTTCTAAATTAAAAAATTCGGCCTTGAATCGAAATTCTAAATTCAAAATTAATAATTTAAAAAAGGTGTCTAAAGAAAAATCCCAATTTGAAAATGTAACTCTATCGCCAGTAGAAGGAGGGGCGGTCAAGAAGAATTCCGGTCCAACCTTGCCGGCGGGCTTTGCTTTGGGGAAAAGCTTGGAACAGGAGCAACCGGTTTCCCGAGCCGAAAGCGTAAAAAGTTTTTTACCCAGTTACCGGTCGCAAGAAGGAATATTTAAAGAAGAAGAAAGAAAGTTAAGAGCCCGATTAGAAAAAGAAGGAATGAATTACGATTTGTATTCATTGATTAAAAACAAGTTGGCAGGGGAGTTTGAAAGTTTTTTAGAAGGTAACGGAAGAAACTTTTCTTCTTCAAACATAGGAATGCGCGTTTTGTATTTAGCTATGAAAAAATCTTCATCGGCTGAGTTTATTAGTAATAATCGTGAATTGTGCACGCCTACCGTTCAAGATTTGGTTTTTATTTCTAAAAATTTAGAAGAATTTTTTGGAGGGATAAAGGAAGAAGATCATCCCCGAACGGGGGCTTTTCTTAATTTTTTTATTCACGCTTATTTTGATTCTATCCCCAAAAAAGAAAGAGAAAATTTAAAACTATTTCTTCCGGGAACTAAGGATTTAAATTTTATTGGAGCAAAATTGAGCTTTGGGGAATTGGAAGTAGAAGAAGCAGGAGATGGGTTTGGCCTTGAGGCTTTTGGAAACACTGTCTTAAAAGCTGAAAATGTAAAAAATGGGGCTGGTCAATGGGCACAGGGCGATGCCCAGGTAATAGTGGATAAGGCAGAAAACTATTTTGGTAAATTTGCTTATGGAAGAGCTATACTAAAAGCAAGAAAAGTAAAAGATTGTGCTGGCGAGATGGCAAAAGGTAATGCTCAGATAATAGTAAAAGAGGCGGGGCATAGATTTGGGTTTATGGCTAATGAACATGCCGTTCTTAAGGCTAAAAAAGTGGCGAATAATGCTGGCTTGGAGGCTTTTGGTAATGCTCAAATAACAGTAGAAGAAGCCGGTGATTTTTTTGGGGCAAGCGCTCGGGAGCATGTTGTTCTTAGGGCGGGATCGGCGGGGATTAAAGTGGGTTATGGAGCTACTATCAGAGAAGATCAAATAATAATCGGGGAAGATAAAAAAGATTCCAATAGAGAAATTTAAATTTAAAAATTATTTCGAAATCAGAAGTTAAGCTATAATTGCTTTTAAGATTAGTTCTTATTAATTGGTGTTTGTGATTAAAGTTAATACTGACAAAAGTGTCTTACGAAGAACTGAAATTAAAAAACATTGTTTCACCACCACTGCCAAAAGATGACGGTGATTTACCAGTAGTAGAGGAAGGCGGTCCGGAAGATAATCCAGCAGATGGTTTGCAAGAATCTAAAGATTTAAGATTTAATCCAGAACAGCAAGAATGGCGCCGGTCGGTGGGCTCTTTGGTGGAACACATAAAAAGAGAAGCCTTAAACGAAAATCCTCCCCGAAAGATTCGTTTTTCGGAAAGTGAATTAGGAAGTTCTGAATTTATGAATATTAGATACTCTGACCGAGTAACCGGGGAGTTAGTTGCCGAAGAAATTAAATATGATCCGGAGATTTTTTGGAAGGCTCCGCCGGCGGCTTTTTATTATCTTTTGTGGCACGAATTTGCTCATGGTCAAATGCCTTTTACTTTTGTTCAAGAAGAGGATCGAAAGTGGGTAGAAAGAATGTTCGGCAGAGAACCAATGTCTAGGCCAATTGTAAAAAGTGCTGCCGATAAGGATCGGGAGTTTGCCTGTGAATTAACCAATGTAAAGGCAGACGCTTTTATTGATTGCGACAATCGGGCTCTGTACCGTCCGGGGACGCATTATCCGGCGTGCGCCGCTTATACCCATTTTTTTCCAAGAGACGCAGAAAGTGTTCGGAAAAATGTTAAAAGTTTGACGGAAGTTTTAGAAAAAAGAGGTTTCGCAAAAGATCAAATTGCCAGAGAAATAGAAAAAATAGAAAAAATAGAAAAATTAACCAGGAAGATTACGCTTCCGGGGTTGCTACTTTCGGCCATTAAGCACGAGGCTTTTTGGCAAAAGACCGATGAAATGGACAGAATTCCCCAAGAAAAAAGAAGGGACAATCCTTTTGTGGAGGAATATCCAGAATTAGAGGAGATTATTTTAAAAATTAAGGAGCATGTTCCAGAGCTAACTAACGCTGAAAAGCTTTCTATTAAACGGCGGAGTCAACTTTTTGATCGGGAAATAACGCCTTTAATTCTTGAATTTAAAAAAAGATACGAAAAAGAAGTAGAAGAAGATTTAGAAAAATTGGAAAAAGAAGAAAAAGAAAAAGAAAAAGACGAAGAGGATAAGAACAATGGCGATAAAGGCGAAGGCGGTAAGGGTGAGGCTGGTGATAAAGGAGATGGAGAAAAAAGTGAAGGCGGCGGTGAAGGAAAAGGAGAGGGAGAAGGTGAAGGAAAGGGAGAGGGAAAAGGAGAGGGAGAGGGAAAAGGAGAGGGAAAAGGTGAAGAAAAGGGAGAGGGAAAAGGAGAGGGAAAAGGCGGAAAAGGTGAAGGCGACAAAGAAGGAGAAGGTAGTGACGAAG
>CAZRBB010000005.1:0-109882 GCA_964598205.1 uncultured Candidatus Saccharibacteria bacterium | reverse complement strand
GCAAGGGAGAAGGCAAGGGAGAAGGCAAGGGAGAAGGCAAGGGAGAAGGCAAGGGAGAAGGCAAGGGCGCTGAAGGTGGAAAAAAATTAGACAAAGAAGAGATCAGAAAAATATTAGACGATATTCTAAATAATTTAAAAAAGAAGTCAGGGAAGGAAGCAGAAAAAGTAGATAAGCCGATCGATAAAAACGATCCTCATCATCCAGACAATCCTGAATTTAAAAAACTATATCCCGACCCGAACGGCAAGGATAAGGGGAAAGAAGGAGATGGTATTGATCCAAAGGAAGCGGCTCTTAGGAAATTACTTTTGGCAGCGGCTTCAGAAGCTAATCGAGCGATTCATCAAAAGCATTTATTGGAATTAGAAAAATGGGAAATTAAACCAGAAGACGATGCCGAGTATCGGCGACTAGAAAGTTTATTCAACAATCAAGATGTAGAAAAATTAGTAATAACTCTTTCGGAAATAATTAAAAGAGAGAAAATAAGCTATACCATTAAGGAGCAACCGGTAGGGAGGATTTCGCAAAACAGAAAGCCAGAGGCGTTACGAAAAAGATATGCCGGAGAAGCCATGCCCTTGGTAAGGGAAATCAGAAAAAGTGAATATGTTCCTTTGCTTTTGGATTTTTTGGTGGTTAACGATAATTCGGGAAGTATGGCGACGATGCAAGACCATGTAAAAGCGGTGAACATGCTTTTAACAAGAGTGGCCTTGCGGGCGAATCAAGTAAATAGCCAATATTTTAATCATGATGGCGGAACGGGAGTGGCGCCTCCAATCAGAGTTTTGAGTCTTGTTTTTTCGGATAGAGTTTTCCGTTTAAACGAAGAAGGCTGGGATAAGCCGTTATCTGGAGGGCCTCCTGGAGAAAATTTTCGCTATAAAGAAGAAAAATTGCAGTTAGAAATGTTAGCCAAGTTTAATCAAGCTCCTGGTGGGGGTACGAATGACTTCTTGGCTTTGGCACATTTACTGCAAGTGGCCTTTGAACCTTCAAAAGAAGTTAGAAATCCAGAAAATAGGGTAAAAATAATTGTTTTTGTCACCGATGGTGATGGGGCAAAAGAAGAAATGACGGAGTTTATAAAATATGTTAACGATCCAGAAAAAAAGGGTGGGTTTCCGCCTTGGCTAAGAGAGAGATTAATGGAAACTGAGAGTATGGAGAAAGCCAACAATGAAGGGGATGTTAAGGCTATTTCGGTAGACGAAATAGAGAAAAATCTTTCCATGAACAAAGACCAGGTCTTTGTTCTGGCTGTTGGTTTGCCATACAATGAAAGCGTATTAGAATCCTTGATTGATGTTTACAATCAAGGAAAACCTCCACATGAAGATCCAGAAGATGACTTAATTCTTCTTTCTGATCCACGGAAACTGCCAGATCAGGCAGCAAAGTTGGTTTTAGATAAATTCAAAAGTAAAAAGTTTAACGATTATATTGGACGGACTAGGCAAAAAAGAATGGCTGAAATTAGAAGAAAGGTAGCGAGGAGATAATTTTCTAATTACGAATGATGAATTTTGAATTTCGATTAAAACTAGAAATTAGAATTTAAAAACGGGCTCGTTTCTAAATTAAAAAATTCGGTCTTGAATCGAAATTCAAAATTCAAAATTAATAATTCAAAAAGGTGTCTAAAGAAAAATCTCAATTCGAAAATGTAACAATGCCAACGGCGGAAGAAGGAGTGGTTAAAAGGAATGCTGGCCCAAAATTGCCGGCGGATTTTTCGGTGGGTCAAAATTTGGAAAAAGAAAAACCAGTTTCTAGGGCAGAATCAGTAAAAAGTTTTGTGCCAAGCTTTCGGCCGAGCGCTGACCGAACGGCTCAAGAAGAAAAAGAGAAAAAAGCGCAAATAGAAAGAGAAGGTGTGAATTATGATTTATATTTGTTGATCAAGGATAAATTAGCGGGGGAGTTTAAGGAGAGATTAGAAGAAGCAAAGAAGGGAGATGAAACAGCAGGTCTAATGGTCTTTGATTATGAATATGTGGGAAAAGAACTTTGCAAGAAAACAAAAAATTTGTCATTGGATCAGGCGATTCGGAAAAATCCAGAACAATATACTCCTCAAGAAAGAGATTTGGTTTTTATAGCGAATAACTTAAGAGAATTGTTCGCCGAACAAAATATATCTAATCAAGACTATCCTCGACTTGGTATTTTTTTGAATCATTTTATTCATGCCTACTTTAATTCTACTCCCAAGAAAGAAAGAAAAGATTTAAAGCTTTATTTACCAAATACCAAAGATCTTGATTTTATTGGAGCGGAATTGAGCTTTGGAGAATTGGAAGTAGTGGATGTGGGAAATAATTTTGGTGATGGAGCTAGGGGCAATGTTAAATTAAAAGCCAAAAAAGCGAAAGACAATGCTGGTAAATGGCTACAAGACAATGCCAATTTGGAAGTGGAAGAAGCGGGTGCTAATTTTGGCGCAGAGGCTTCTGGAAGTGCTGTTTTGATGGCACAAGAAATGGGGTTTGGTGCTGGAAACAAGATGAACGGGCTTGCTCAAATTAAAACAAAAAAAGCGGGAGGCTATTTTGGTTACGGGGCTTTTGGTGGTGCCAGCTTAAAAGCTGCGGAGGTGGGAAATAATGCTGGGAAAAGAATGCGTGGCAAAGCAATAATGGAAATAGAGGAGGCGGGATATAATGTGGGCGAATTTCTTTGGGAAGATGCTCAAGTAATAATTACTAAAAAATATGGCTCTATTGGCGGAAACAGAAGGGAGTCTTCCCAAATTATTCTTCCAAACGGTCAAATCCTAAAATCTCAAAATTTACCGCCGGCTGAAAATCAAGATCATTCTTAATTGAATAAATCGGTTCTTTCCCGTATAATAAAGAAAATAACTTTTGATTAAAAAATGAAGTCTAGTTTTAATACGCTTTTTTTAATTTCTGTTCTGGTCCTGACTGGTGTTTTGGTTTACCAAATTTTTAAACCTTTTGTTTTATCGTTACTTTTGGCTTTTGTTTTTTATCAATTCTTTAAAGATTGGTACCAAAGAATGTTGGCTAAAATACCCCAAAGGAAAGGTCTTTTGGCCCTTCTTTTTTGTTCCTTAATTTTCTTGATTTTCTTTATACCGTTAGTGCTAATCTCTACGGTTGTGGTTAATCAAGTCGGTGATTTCTACCAATTTCTGGGCGATAAAAATTTAGAAAAAATTGTTAGCTCTTCGCAAGAATGGTCGGTTCCTGCCAAATTAAAACCTTTTTTAGGGGATCTTAGTTTTAATTCTGCCCTAGCTTCTAAGGAAATAACTTCTGGATTAAAGCAACTGGGAGGATTGACTTTAACAATGATTAAAAAAACCTACGAAGGGGCAGCGAGTTTTATTTTCTTAACCTTCACTATGTTTTTTGCCCTTTATTATTTGTTCAAAGACGGGGAAAAGGGATTGAATAAAATTATGGAATTGATTCCCTTAAAAGATAAACAAGAAGAGTTGTTGCTTAATAAATTTGTTTCTATTTCTAAAGCAACCCTTAAGGGTTCTCTAGTCATTGCTATTCTGCAAGGATTTTTAATGGGTTTGGCTTTTTGGGCGGCAGGGGTTACCAGTCCTGCTTTTTGGGGACTTTTAACCATGGTTTTTTCCTTAATTCCTCTTTTTGGTTCAGGAATTATTTGGTTTCCGGCGGCGATTATTCTTTTTATTTTAGGTAATTTTGGATCAGGATTATTCATTCTTCTTTTTGGATCTTTGGTGGTGGCGTCGATAGATAATTTCCTTCGTCCTAAGCTAGTAGGCAGAGAAACCAGTTTACATCCTTTGCTGGTATTTTTTTCTACTCTTGGAGGAATTGGTTTATTCGGAATGATTGGTTTTTTGGTGGGTCCGGTAATTTTGGTATTGTTTATTTCTCTTTTGGAAATTTATCGATTGGAATTTAAAAAAGAATTAAAAATATTCAACGGTTGATTTTATTTTAATTTTATTTTAAATGTTTTCTAAAAAGTATTTTTTTGTTTTTTTGTTTTTGGCTGGGTTTTTTTTGGCGGGCTGTAGTCGTACGCCAGTTGTTCAAGAGAATGCCTCTGAAGGAAGTATTAGCCGGGTTCTTTCTGGAGTATCAATGAATGAAGCAGCTCTTACCGAGGGTGGCGGTGAATCCAAGGGGCCAGTTCATTTGGAGGTGATTTCTTTTGATCAGGCGGAGTCAATTAAAAAAGCAATAGATGGATTTACGGAAAAAACAACAGGATTAGAGACCAAAATAAAAGAATGGGAAGATAAAGAAAAAACACTCTTAGAGAGTGAAGGATCAGCCAAAGAAACCGAAACCGTAACGGAAGTAAAAGATCTAAAAGCTTCCGAAAAAGAAACTCAATGTAAAGATTCCAGTGGGACTTGGGATAAAGATAAAGAAAAATGTAAATGTTCTGATTCAAAAGAATTAAAAGATGATAAGTGTGTAGAGAAGGTGGCATCCAAAGAAAAGAAGACAATTGCAGATAATGCAGCGATTGCGGAAGAGGCGGTGCTGAAAACTTCTAAGGAGAAAATAACCAAAGAACTGAAATCTAGACGGGATGAATTGGAAAAAATTACCAAAGAAATTACCGAAGCCGGTCTTAAAGAAGAAACGCTAAATGTTTTAAATAAAAAGAAAGAAGGCTTAACTTCTAGCCTAGATGTAATCGAAGCCCGCTTAGATAAAGCTTCCAAGGAAAAGGATGTGTCGGCTATTCAAAAAGAACTTTCCGAAATACTCTTTTTTAGTCGAGGTCTTTCTCAATTCTACTGTTCTTTCTTGATTTATTGGGGAAAAGGTTTAATCGAAAACAAAATAACTCCAGGGCTTTTGGAAGTTGAAGAAAAAATAGCGGGGAATAAAGAATTAGAAACTGATGTTTCTAGAGACGAAGAAGCGCTAGCTGAAGCTCGCCAAAAATTGATTGCGACCGGAGAGAGTCTAAACGAAGTAGAAAATATTCTAAAAACAGAAAAAACTCTAGAAGATTTTTCTAAGATAAAAAGTGAGTTTAAACTAGTAGGAGATAATTTAGGTGGTGTTAAGGAAAAATTAACTGCATTAGTAGGAGTTTTGTCAAATAAGCAGTCAACAGCGACTGCAAACACTTCTGGCTCTCCTCCTGTTGAAGGGGGTCCCATGCAAGCAGGTGATCAAGCAGCCACACCAGATACTGTAGGTTCTTCTGCTGGCATGGAGAATCCTTCCAGTCAAGCAATTGATCAAAAAACAGAGAGAACTCCAGTAACCACAGATCCTAGCCAAGAGGAATCCAGTTCACAACAGCTAGACTAGACCTTGACGGCATTCTTTGTTTAGCTACTATGGATAAGTTGTTAAGAGCTCAAATCAAGAACCGTAATTGATTTCTAATTTTAAACGGGATAATAAAGAGAGAATTATGAATGAAGCAAATAAAAAAATTCGTCCAGGAGATATAATTAGGGTTTCTAGAAAGGTAATTGAAGGAGATAAAGAAAGAATCCAGGTTTTAGAAGGAATGGTGATTGCCAGAAAGCACGGGAACGATCAATCGGCAACAATTACTATGAGAAAAGTTTCCGGTGGAATAGGGGTGGAGTTTATTTTTCCATTGAATTCTCCAAAAATAGAAAGTATAGAAATTCTTAGAAGATCTAAAACAAGAAGAGCCAAGCTCTATTATTTAAGAGAAAGAACAGGGAAAGGAACTCGAGTTAAGGAGGATCAAAAAGCGGGTCTTTTGATTTCTGCCGAATTAAACAAAAAAGAAGAAGAGAGAAAGAGTGCCCTAGCTGATGCAAGAAAGGAAAGCTTGGAAGCAAAAAAGAAAGAAGAAGGGAAGAAAGAAGAAGAAAAAAAGAAATAACAAGTTGCCGCAGTGCTGAAATTGGTATACAGGCTAGCTTGAGGTGCTAGTGCCCTTTTGGGCGTGAGGGTTCAAGTCCCTCCTGTGGCACCAGCATAAAATTTTTATGCAACCTAGATTTTTTTATTTTTACGCTCTCTTTTCGGTGCTTATTTTGGCCTTAGCTGGCTGGTTAAATAGTGCTGAACTTTTTTGGCCTCTATTGGTTTTTTGGTTATTAATTTTTTTAGTGGCTTATTCTTCTTTGGAGAGGGGGATTATTTTTTTGATTCTTTTTTCAGTTTTAGATACTTTTTCTTTTCTTAATTTAAGGGCTTATCATTGGGTTTCCTTAATTATTATCTCTGTTTGGGTTATTCATTTTATTAAAACCGGAAAACTGACTGGTTTGTTTGGGGAAAGATTCTCTACTTTTAAAAAGCGAATAAGTAAAAGCAGTTTTTTGGAGAGAATAATCTTTCTTTTTTTCTTAGCAAGTATTTTGGGACTTTTGAACAGTCCTTCTTTGGGGTATTCCTTAAAGCAAACAATTGTTTTTTCTTTTTCTTTAATTATTTTTTTGATTGTTTTTTGGGGTTTAAGAGCAAAGATTTTAAGTTTTTCTAAAATAAGCAAAGCTTTTTCTTTTTCTCTTTTGCCGGTAGCTTTTTTAGCGCTTTACCAAAACATTGCTCACGAAAAAGGATTGGCTAGTTTTGAAGTAATGCCGGCGCGTCCCAATGCTTCTTTTTACGAACCAGATTGGCTGGGTATGTATTTAATTCTAGTTCTTCCCTTTCTTCTTTACAGTGCTTTTTTGGGAAAAACAAAGCCTAAAAAGAAAGTATTTTTTTGGTTTTTGCTTTGCTTGCTTTTTGTGGTTTTGATTATTACCGTGGCTCGTGCCAGTTGGTTGGCTGCTTTGGCGGAGGTCTTTGTTTTTTTTCTTTGGGGATTTTGGGGAGTAGCTTGGAATCGGATTACTCTTTCTAGTGGCAAGATATTTTTCTCGGGTCTTCTAAAAACGCTTTTAATCTTTATTGTTGCTCTTAATTTAGTCTTGGTTTTTGGTTTAACACGATTTAATTTAAAGGATCGCTTTACCAGTATTTACAAAAAAGAACATTTGGTGACTATGGCTTTGAACCCAAAAACGGGGGAAAAGAAAAAAATTGATTTAGAGGAAATAGAAACTTATCGCTCCTTGGGGTATCAAATATCCGAAGAGTCGGTGACCGATGAAAATGTAACTCTCCGCTTGGAGTCCTATGCTTCTAACAGGGAAATAATTAGTGAACATTGGTTTTTGGGGCAGGGGCAGGGCGGTTCCTTGCTAAAAAAAGGACTAGCTCACAATGCTAATAATATTTTTTACGAGTTTTGGATTGCCGGTGGAATTTTGGGTCTTGTTTCTTTTTTGTGTTTCTTGATTTTCTTAGGAGGAACGGCTCTTGGGGTCTGCTTTTTTCCAACTGGCAAATTTTCTGTTTTTGCTTGGGCCAAACGAGGATTGGTTTTGGCGGGAATTTTGGGCTTGATTATTGCCAATCTTTTTAATTCGGGAATCTATTTTGCACCACTTTGGATTTTTTTAGGAATAGCCGCGGTCTTGGCGGAAGATTGGTACCGTAAAAATAAAATTAGGAGAAAATAAAATTTTTGCTAAAATTAGGGAATGAAAATAGCCTTAGATATTCGGAAAATAGGTCAAAAACAAACTGGCGACGAAGTCTATATTACCAATTTGGTAAAAGGTTTGGCGTTAACAGAAGAAGATAATGAATATTTTCTTTGCACCGATTCTTACGAAAAGGAATCTTTGGCCAGAGAAATCCTAGGAGATCTTCCTTTGAACTTTTCTTTTAAAGTGGTAACTCCTTCGGGGAAACTATTTTGGACCAACTATGCTTTTCCTCGATTTCTTAAGAAAAATAAAATAGATATTGCGCATGTACAATACTTAACACCTCTTTGGCCACTTCTTAAGACTAAAATTATAACAACGGTACACGATGTTTCTTTTAGGAGAATGCCGGAATTTATTCAACCAAAAGATCGCTTAATCCTAAAGGGTTTTTTTCAAAAAAGTCTTAAAAGAGCAGCAACTATAATCACAGTTTCTTGTTTTACTAAAAAGGAAATAGAAGAACTTTATCCAAAGGCAACAAAGGACAAAGTGCGAGTGGTCTACAATGGTGTTTCCGCTGGTCGTTTTCGCCAAAAAGAAAAACAATCCGGCGATTATTTGGCTAGAGTTAAAAGAAAATATAATCTACCGGAACGGTTTATTTTACACATTAGTTCTTTGCAACCCAGAAAAAATGTAACAACTATTCTTAGAACTTTTAGGGAATATCTAGACTCTTTGGACAACGATGTTTTTTTGGTAATTGGCGGAGCCAAGGGTTACCATTACGATAAAAAAATAGAAGAGTTAAAAGCAGATTTGACTTTGCAAAAAAGGACGATCTTTATTGGTTATATTGGAGAAGAGGATTTGGCGGGTGTTTATTCTTTAGCCTCTCTTTATGTTTCCCTGAGCCTTTATGAAGGCTTTGACCTTCCCTTAGTAGAGGCAATGGCCAGTGGTGTTCCGGTGTTAGCTTCTAGTGGAAGCTGTCATGAGGAAATTATTGGTGGGGCGGGAATGCTTGCTTCTGGTGAAGGTCCTAAGGAAATTGTTCTTGATTTTAAAAATATTTTAGAAGACAAAAAGCAAAGGAAGGAGTTGATTGAAAGGGGATTAAAAAGAGCCGGCGATTTTAGTTGGAAGAAGTGCGCCGAAGAAACTCTTTTGATTTACAAAGAAACAATGGCAAAATCTTCCTAAAAAAATCTATGAAAAAGAAAATTTCGGTAATTATTGTTTCTTGGAATGGGGAGTTGCTTATTGGGCGCTGTCTAAAAGCTCTCTTTGATTGTGGTTCTGGTTCGTTTAATTTAGAGGTGATTGCGGTAGACAACGGTTCTTCTGATCAAACGGTCAGGATTATAGAAAAAGAGTTTCCCAAAGTAAAAATCATTAAGAACAAAACTAATTTGGGATTTGCGGAAGCAAACAATCAAGGAATAGAAGAAACATCTGGAAAGATGATTCTTCTATTGAATCAAGATGTTTTTTTGGAAAAGGGAGCGTTGAGGGAAATGGCTGATTTTTTAGAAAAGGGGGTAAAAGGAATCAGGATTGGCGCAGTGGCTCCTCTTTTAAAATATCCAAACGGAAAATCCCAATCAAGTTGTCGTCCTTTTCCTAGCCCGGTGAATATTATTTGGGATAGTTTTACTGGGGGATCTTGGCATCGGAATTTTTATTCTGTTTCTAAAAGTCAAATTGTGGATCAGCCAATGGCTTCTTGCCTTTTAGTAAAGAAAGAAGCGCTTAAAAGGGTCGGTTGTTTTGACAATGCTCCGGATTTTTTTCTTTATTTTAACGATGTTGATTTAAGTTTTCGTTTAAAGAAGGCTGGTTTTTTACACTACTTTTTAGTTACTGCTTCTGCGGTTCATTGTCACGGAGAGAGTGCAAAAGAATTAAAAGAGAAGGAACGGTTACGGCTTTGGAGTCGGGGACTTTACTATTTTTTGGTCAAACATTATGCTTATAAAAGTGTTTTTAGAAAATTATTTTTTCGCTTACTAGTCGGGATTATATCTGCTCTGAGATCTCTAGAAAGTTATTCTGGCTCTTTTTTAAAAAAGAGGCGTTAAGCTCTAATTATTAAGGTTTTTTAAAAAAAAATGGTTTATTATCCTGCCGGATCCAAAGAAGAAGAGGCAATTACTTGCGAATTGGAAAGGCGAACCAAGGAAATTAAAGAAAAGAAGCCTAAAGATTTGCCAAAAGAGGCAGTTCGAGTTTCTTTTGAGAAAAAGGAAGATAGTATTTCCGAGTCTTCTTCTAAAAATAAGATAGTAGCAATGATTAAAAGCAAGGATCCTTTTAAAAAAAGCGGGAAGATGAAGAAAATTATTTTCCTAGTTGTTTTTTTGCTTCTTCTGGGTGGTGGATTTTTCTTTTTTAAAACTAAAAATCTGGTTTCTAGGATTTCTACTTCGGGAGGGAGTCTTTTTGGCGGAATGTTTAAGGACAAAGAAGATGTTGGTGGAGTGAAAGAAGGAAGGATCAATGTCCTTTTGGTTGGAATGCGCGGAACAAATATGCCCGGTGGAAGTCTTTTGGCGGATACCATTATGTTGGCTTCTTTTAAGCCAGGGGAAAATAAAGTGGCTTTAATTTCCATTCCTCGGGATTTGTTCGTAGAAATGCCAGGCAAGAATTATTCTCGGAAAATAAATGAAGCTAATGTTTTAGGAGAAGAAAACGGAAAAGGAAAGGGATTGGAAGCAATGAAGGAAGTGGTGGGAAGTATTACTGGACTACCAATTCATTATGCTGTTTCTGCCGATTTTAACGCTCTTAGAGAAACGGTAGATATTCTTGGCGGAATTACGGTTCATTTGGACAAGCCTTTTTTTGAAGGTAAGCAGTTTGTAGAAGGAAATGAATGTGGTGGGGAGTTTAGTTTGCCGGCTGGAGATATTTCCTTGAGTGGAGATAAAGCCCTCTGTTATTCACGAGCTCGCTTTGCCACCTCTGATTTTGATCGAGCTAGAAGACAGCAAGATGTGCTTTTGGCAATTAAAGAAAAGGCGCTAGATCTAGGAACATTGACCAATTTTAATAAATTGAATGAACTTTTAGGGGTAATGGGAAACGATATTCGCACCGATATGGAACCTTGGGAAATGCAGGAACTTTTTGGAATTCTTCAGGGAATAAAAGATCCTAAATTTTTTCATAAGGTTTTTGATACTTCAAAAGACGGTCTCTTGTATTCTTCAGACAACGGTTCTTACATTCTTCTTCCGGTGGGAGATAATTATGACAAAATGAGAGAAGCTTCAAAAAATGTCTTTGAAGAAAAATCTTAATTTATTGGCACCAAAAGAAATGGAATATTTAAAAACTAAAACTTCCCAAATTGATGTTTCTTTGGTGGTTGTTAGTTATAAAAATGCGGCAGTGCTTAATTTGTGCTTAGCGGCCATTTTTAAAAATATTGGCCAAGAGCTTTCTATTGAAGTGATTGTGGTAGATGGTGAAAGTGGCGAAGAAGTGCGAGATTTAGTATTAGACAATTATCCAAAAGTAAAATTTATTCCCCTAAAAGAAAATATTGGATTTGCGGGGGCGTTGAACCGGGGAATAGAAGAGGCTAAAGGAGAGACTGTTCTTTCCTTAAACCCAGATGTAATTGTTCAGAAAGGGGCAGTAGAGGCGCTTTACTGCTATGCTGTTTCTCATCCGGAAGCAGGACTAATAGGACCAATGCTTTTGAATTTTAATGGCAGTCGGCAGTATTCTTGCTTTAGTTTTTATACTCCAATAACAGTTCTTTACCGGAGAACATTTTTAGGAAAAATATTTTTTGGAAAAAAATCATTAAAAAAATTTATTTTGCGGGTGGGAACTAAAAAACCGCAATCTATTTTGGGATGGTTAATGGGTTCGGCACTTTTAGCTAGAAGAGATAATTTAGAAAAGGTGGGACTAATGGATGAAAGATACTTTATGTATTTTGAAGATGTTGATTGGTGTCGTCGGTTTAGAGAGGCAAAGCTAGACATTGTTTATTTGCCCGAGGCAAAGATGTTTCATTACCACAGCAAAACGAGTGCTTCTAAAAGTATTCTAAGCTTGTTTTTGAATAAAATGACTTTTATTCATTTTACTTCCGGCTTAAAATACTTCTTTAAATTTAAAGATTGGAAAGTTAGCTCTCTTTAATTCTTGATTATTGATTTTAAAAATGGATTACGAACAGGAAAAAAAACAATTCAGAACCTATTTTATTGCTCTAATGCTTTCTGGGAGTTTTGCTTTGGGTGTTTTTTGGGGTCGAGGTAGTGTTGGAGCCAGCCTCCCGTTGACTGGAAATTCCGAAGGGAATTTAGGATCATTTGAGGAGCTGCGTAAACTAAGAGATATTATTGGGGAAAAATATGTGAATCAAGTACCAAGCAAGGAAGCTCTTTTAGATGGAGCAGCCAAGGGAATGGTGGGAGCATTGGGAGATCCTTATACCGTTTTTTGGAACAAAGATGAGACTACTGAGTTTTCCGAAGAAATGGAAGGTAGCTTTGAAGGAATTGGAGCAGAGATTGGAATTAGAGATAAAATATTAACGGTGATTGCTCCGTTAGACGGCATGCCGGCAGAAAAAGCGGGGATTAAATCTGGCGATAAAATATTAAAAATCAACGACGAATTAACCAATGAAATGGGGGTTTCCGAAGCAGTTAAAAAAATTCGCGGCCCCAAAGGAACAGAAGTTAAATTGCTAATAATGAGAGATAATGTGGCGGATTCCTTTGAAGTAAAAGTAGCTCGAGATAAAATCGATATTAAAAGCGTGACTTGGGAGAAAAAAGACGGAGGCATTGCCTATCTTCGGGTGAGCGGATTTTTAAAGAATACTAGCAGTGAATTTGCTGTTGTTTCCCAAGAAATACTGACTTCCAATAGTCGCGCTGTAGTTTTAGACCTAAGAGATAACCCTGGTGGCTATTTGGAAACAGCGGTGGATTTGGCTGGCTATTTTTTACCTAAAGGGAAATTGGTAGTAACAGAAGATCATGGAGCAAAAAATAAAGAAAAGAACAGAGAACATTTTACTTATGGAGATGGACAGCTTGTTAATTACCCGGTGATTATTTTGGTAAATCAAGGGAGTGCTTCGGCTTCGGAAATTTTAGCTGGGGCGATTAGGGATCAAAAAGGTGCCAAACTTTTAGGGAAAAAGACCTACGGTAAGGGATCAGTTCAAGAAGTGGCGGATTTAGATGCTGGCAAAACACTAAAAGTAACTGTGGCTAAATGGCTTCTACCCAACGGGGCGAACATTGACAAAGAAGGATTGGCTCCAGACATAGAGATAGAAAGGAATACCGAAGAAGAATTAAAGACAGCGCAAGAGGGGGGCAAAGGATTAGGGGACGGCTTGCAACAAGCGGCAACTTCGGAAGCGGGACGGCGGGACGGACAACTAGAAAGAGCCCTAGAGCTGTTACGCTTGGGAAATTAATGTTATATTCTTTTAATTCTTAATTTAAAGAAATGGCAATAGAAGTAGTTTTGTTAAAGAAGGTGCCAGCATTGGGAGAGGTGGGGGAGATTGTTTCTGTAAAGGAAGGCTATGCTCAGAACTTTCTTTTAAAGAACGGCTTAGCGACTTTGGCAACGGAAAAGACTAAAAAAGAAGCTGAGGTTTTAAAAGAAAAAGCAATGACAGAAGAAAAGCAAAAGGAGGAAGAAATGCGATTAGTGGCAAAAAAAATTAAGGGCTTGAAACTTAATTTTAAAAAAGAATCCAAAGAGGGAAAGCTTTTTGGATCAATAACTACCGAAGAAATAAAAGAAGCATTAAAAAAAGAAGGGGTGGAAGTTTTGGAAAAACAAATCGAATTCAAAGAGAAGATTAAAGAATTGGGGGAATTCGAAGCAAAGATCAAATTGGGAAAAGGAATTACCGAAAATATAAAAATTGTAGTTTTCAATGGAGAAAAATCAAAAAAGTAAAAAAAGAAAATACATTTTCATTACCGGCGGGGTAATGAGTGGAGTGGGCAAGGGAACGGCTTGTTCGGCGATTGCTGCTGTTTTGGCTGGGAAAGGATTTAAGGTTACGGCTTTAAAAATAGATCCCTATGTGAATGTAGATGCTGGAACAATGAACCCAACAGAACACGGTGAAGTTTTTGTGCTTGCCGATGGTTTGGAATGTGATCAAGACATGGGGAATTATGAACGGTTTTTGGGAACAGAACTTTCCCGGGCCAATTATATGACCACCGGCAGTATTTACAAAAAGGTTATAGAAAACGAAAGGGCGTTAAAGTATCAGGGGAAATGCGTAGAAGTAGTGCCTCATATTCCCCTAGAAGTAATTAATCGGATAGAAAAAGCGGCCCAAAAAGCAGAAGCGGAAATTACTTTAATAGAAATTGGAGGAACGGTAGGGGAATACCAGAATATTTTGTTTTTGGAGGCGGCACGGATGATGAAGATTAATAATCCTGGAGATGTTTTAGTGGCAATGGTTAGTTTTTTGCCGGTACCCGCTAAGGTAGGAGAAATGAAGACCAAGCCAACCCAGTATGCAGTGCGGACGCTTAATTCGGCCGGTATTCAACCGGACTTGATTATTGCTAGGGCCGAGCGAAGGCTAGACCAAAAAAGAAAAGAAAAGATTGCTACATTTTGTAATGTTAGAGAAGAAGATGTAATTTCTGCTCCAGATGTAGACTCGGTTTATCATTTGCCGGCTAATTTTGAAGAAGAAAATATTGGGGAATTAGTTTTGGGAAAATTAGGACTTGAACCAAAAGAAGACAATTTGGTTTTTTGGAGAGATCTTTCGGTGAAAATAAAAAATCTTTCCCAAAAAGTAAAAATAGGAATTGTGGGGAAATATTTTCATACAGGGGAGTTTGTTTTGGCCGATTCTTATATTTCGGTAATAGAAGCGTTAAAGCATGGCGCTTACGCTAACAATGTTCGTCCGGAACTTTCTTGGATAGATGCCTTAAATTTTGAAGAAGATCCCGAAAAATTAAAAATGCTTTTAGATTTTGATGGGATAGTTGTTCCCGGAGGTTTTGGCGAGCGGGGGACAGAGGGGATTATTAAAGCGATTAATTTTGCCAGGAATAATAAAATTCCTTACCTTGGTCTTTGTTACGGAATGCAGTTGGCAGTGATTGGATATGCCAGAGAAGAAGCGGGAATTAAGGAAGCGACTACTTCGGAGGTTAATCCGGAAAGCAAATTTTCGGTGATCGATATTCTACCAGAGCAAAAAGAAAAAATGCTTCATAATGATTATGGTGGTTCTATGAGACTGGGAAGCTATCCGGCAATTATTAAAGAAGGGACGCTGGCGTTTTCAATTTACAAGCAAAAGGAAATCAAAGAACGGCACCGGCATCGCTACGAAGTTAATCCGGAATTTATTGGTCAATTAGAAAAAGCAGGATTGATTTTTTCTGGGATTTCTCCAGACGGCAAATTGATGGAAGTTATGGAACTACCTACCAATAAGCATCCATTTTTTATTGGAACACAGTTTCATCCGGAGTTTCAATCTTTTCCTTTCGCCCCGCATCCGCTTTTCTTGGAGTTTATTAAAAAAGCGGCAGAGAAGTAGACACGGTTTTTAAAGACCAAGGAAGCATATCTATTCAGTAGACAAGGCTCTTAGTCTACTGAATAGATATGCTTCCTTGGTCTTTTTCGTGAAAGTGGAAACAAAAAAGACCCTCGCTTTTAGCGGGGTCTTTTTAATTAAAGAGAAAAAATTATTCTTTAACAGTAGCTTTAGCAACAGTTTTGATGGCAGGATTTTTTTCTTCTACGGAAACAAAAATTGTTTTTTCTAAGCGACCGTTGAATTTAACAACTCTTTTTTTGGTGAACTTAACAAAGCCTTCTTTCATTGCGTATAAGGTGTCGTCGCCACCTCTTTTTACATCCTTACCTTCTCGGAATTTTTTACCTCTTTGGCGAATAAGAATACTGCCGATTTTGGTTTTTTCACCGGCGAATAATTTAACTCCTAATCTTTTAGAGTGTGAATCACGGCCCAAACGGGTTGATCCCCCAGCTTTACGGTGAGCCATAAAAAATAATTAATAGTTTAGAAAAAATTTAAGCGGATTTTAGAAAAGAAGGACTAGTCTTGTTTGGAGAAAGCTTTTCTATAAGAGGGAGAATAATAGAAAATCAAGTATTTGGCAAGACTATGTTTAATTGCGAATTCTGTTTATAGTTTTCCTTCTAGCTGTCGTTCTTAGAGGAGGCTCCTTGTTCCCGCTGAAAGGGACCAGAGGAGTATCCCTTCAGTAGACACGGCTCTTAGTCTACTGAAGGGATACTCCTCTGGTCCCTTTAAAACTTGAAGCTTTTTAGACAAAGTAAAACAGGAACAAGGTGGAGCGAGGCCCGGTCGAGGCCGAGCGTACTGGGAAAAGAACATTGGCTAGAAGGAAAAGAGTGAGGTTTTTTTGAGCTTTTAAAATACTAAAAATTTTACAAATGCCAATGCTAAGCAATGGATTAAAATCAAAAATTGGGCTAAGAATGCGTTTTCTGATTAATCGATTCAAAAAATCTTTTAGCTTGGTAGGTTTTTTGGGAAAACTGTTGATTTTATTTTTGATTGTGGGTGCTTATGTTTTAGCCAAGGTTACTGCTCAAAAAGAACAGTTTAAAAACCCAGAAATTGTAATTGATAATTCAGAAATTGATTGTGGTTGCGAGGAAGACAGCGATTCGGTTGAAGCGGCGGACGAGGAAATAAGCGGAGAGGCAGATCCAGCATCTAAAAGCTTAGCAGAAGAGGAGGACCAATTATTACCACAAGAAGAAAGCGAAGAAGCGTTAAGCGACCCCGCTTTCTTGAACCAACCAGAAGCGCTTTTTGTGGCGAGCCGTTCTGGGAAAAAGTATTACCCTTTGGGTTGCAAGTTAGCCGATAGAATTAAAAAAGAAAATCAGGTTTTTTATAAAATAGCCGAAGAGGCAGAAGCTGATGGCAAGGAGATGGCGGAAGGTTGCTTGGCTAAATAAAATCAGCTAGCTCTAAATCTGGTTTTATTCGTAATGCACTACGGATAAATTTAGTTTAATTCGTAATGTACTACAATGTTTGAAAATTTTATTGCTCAACAAAATGAACATTGGCAAGGAAAAATTGCGTGTTTTTTTGGCATTTTGTATAATATGGGTTGCTGGTTAGTGTAGTTAATAGAAAATAAAAAGTATGTTTAAAATAAAATTATTGGAGGCAGTGATTATTACGGCAATTTCCGTTCTTTTCGCTGTTTCAAGCGCTCAAGCCGGAAACATTGATTCATCGGGCAGTCCGGCGGCAACGGGGTTTACGCTAACGGATCTTTGGAATCGGATCACAACCAATCAAACAGCAACCGAAGGCAATCATAATTTTTCTCCGGCAACGAATCCACAAGGCAGTTTTGTAACATTAAAAGAAATTTACGAAGCCGTTCCCACGGTTCAACCGGAAACGGTAAAATTGGGCAGTTCGTATTTGGGAGTTTCTGGAACTCTTGTGCCTAGTGGCGGAACAGCTGCCCAAGCCAGTGTTTGTGTTACAAAAACTTTTTTTGGTTTGGATCAGGCAAACTGGGACTTGCAAACCGGAACATTAGCCATTGACGGCGATAAAATTTTAAGCGGAACCAGTTATTGTGGAATCAACGGTAAAATTGCCAATGTTGGGCAACAAACAATCACTCCAACAACAACGGATCAATCAATAAACATTGGTTATCATAATGGAAACGGTTTGGTGGCCGGCGACGCCGATTTAATTTCGGGGAACATAAGAAACGGTGTGAGTATTTTTGGAGTAGACGGTAATTCTAATGTGGTCAATACTTCTTCCGGAAACGCAGTGGCGTTAGATCTTAGATCGGGAAAAATTGGTTGGGTAGACGGGGCAGAAGTTACCGGAACGGCCAATATTTACCCATACGGCGATACTACTCAGGCAAAGGTTTTAGACACGGCTGATTCCGCCGGAACTTATAACGCGGTAAATCTTAATGCTGGAACGGTAAAAGACGAAACAACTTTTGGTGTTGGTTTAACGGGCGATTATCCTTCGGCAACCTATCCGCTAGACGGAGACACCAGTAAAGACGACGCAACGGCAACAGAAATCTGCCACAATTACGAAGCTTGGAAAAAAACGGGCGGGATTTTGACCGGAACGCTGGCGCCAAACGCCAAAACGGTCGGAGTTGGCAACACCGTTTGCGGAGTGGCGGGAACGCTTTTAAAAGACGAAAAAAACGGTTCGGCGGGGAATCTTGTTTCGGATTATGCTCTTTACACTCAAGCCAAAGGCGGAATAGACGACTATAATAACAATAAAACAAGTGGCGGTTTAGGGGTAATGCCGGACGGTTCGTATTCTTCCACTTGGACGGATTGCGCTACTGGAAGCAATTGTGGTTTAACTGGCGCTGATATTGCCTTAGCAGACAAAAAAGACGATAGCACCGAAATAATTTGGTCAAAATGGCTTGCAAGTGGGGCGTATAAAACTTGGTTCTGGGCGAACAATTGTTATGATCCGGGAACACCAGAAAATCCGGACGGGTTAGAAGGCGGAGCGGCTTGCGACGCCAATGGAGACAATGCGTGTCAATGCGTTAAAAAGCCGGCTGGTTCTAAGACGGGTTGTGAGGAGATTGGTGACGGCAACTGGCGCCTTCCTTACCAAAAAGAATTAATGCAGTCTTACATAGATGGTTCTTGGGGGAATTTATCTTCGGCCGGCAGCAACTATTGGTCGGCTACTACGTACTCGGCCAACACTGGGTACGCTTGGAACATGACCCAGTACAACGGCTACACGACCGTCAATACTAAGACTCTTAGTGGGAGTTACCGAGTGCGGTGTGTGCGTTCCTCTGGCAACTAATTTTATAATTTGAGCTTGTTTTGAGTTTTGATCGCCTACCTGCCTGTGGGCAGGTAGGCGATTGGGGGAATTTGGGAGGAGGAGAGAGGGTGCGCTTAACCATTTCGAGGACATGCTCGGTATGGTTACAGGCTTAAATGGGATCACACTCAACGACGGGCAACTTTGGAAGCGGGAATAAATGTTTTTGTGTTTACTCCACAGAAATGGGAAAAGATAAACAGGCCCAAGAGGATGTTGCTTTACAATGCTTTTTACTTAATATATAGTTCAATTAAGTAAAAATTTACTTAATATATTATGAACTTAGGAGATATAATCTTAGAGCAGAATAGCCATTGGCAATCACTAAAAAAAGAACATTTTATTCCAAGATCAGTTATTAAAGAGATTAAATTTAATAGTGATTTTGTCGAGGTAATTACTGGTGTTAGGCGATGCGGAAAATCTGTAATTCTTAGTTTACTAATCAATGATTTAGTAGAAAAGCTTGCAGTTGCTCCAAAAGAAATCTTGCTTATTAATTTTGATAATCCAGCATTTCTCTCTTTTTATAAGCGGACGGAAAAATTAGATGAAATAATTTCTGTCGCAGAAGCACTTACTGGCAAAAAAGTGAAATATGTTTTTTTTGATGAAGTGCAAAACATCGAATTCTGGGAAAAATGGGTTAAGGCAAAATACGATGCCAAAGTCTTTTCTAAAATTTTTATCACTGGGTCAAACTCTAAGTTACTTACTGGAAAATATGTCTCGCGTTTATCGGGGCGTTATTTTAGTCGATTGATTTTTCCTTTTTCTTATCGGGAATTTTTAACTTCAAATAAACAAGAGTTTTTTGGGGATTATGCAAGTAATTTTGCAATTAAAAATAAGCTGACTAATTTATTCGAAAAATTTTTGCGTCAAGGTGGGTTTCCCGCCCTGGTTAAAACGGGGAATAAAGAAGTTCTGCAATCTTACTACCAAACGATAGTTTTAAAAGATGTTATTGATAACAATGAAATTAGAGATTCGTACAACTTAAAGCAAGTTGCTTATTTTTTAATTAGCAATATTGCACGTCCGTTCAGCTATAATGGCATTGCAAAGATGCTGGGTATTCATGAAAATACTGTTAAGGAATACATTGAGTTGCTTAGGGAGGCCTATTTGTTTTTTGATATCAGAAAATTTGATTATTCTTTGCAGAAACAAAATATCAATAGACGCAAAATATATTGTGTTGACAATGGTCTTGTTGGTGAAATCGGTTTTTCTTTTTCGGAAAATGTCGGTTATTATTTGGAGAATCTGGTGTTTTTGGAGCTAGTCAGAACCGGGAAAGAAGTCTTTTACTATGCCGAAAAACACGAATGTGACTTTCTTGTAAAAGAGGGATTGACAATAAAAAGGGCTTATCAGGTATGTTATGATTTAAATGAGAAAAATAGGAAAAGAGAAATCGAAGGACTTTTAGAAGCGATTAGAAGGTTTGATCTAAAAAGTGGAATCATTATTACCTTAAATCAAGAAGAAGAAATCAATATTGACTCAAAAAAAATATTAATTATTCCAGCTTGGAGATGGTTTTTAGAAAAGTAGGCTAAATTAAATATTGCCATGCCTCGCTACAATCATCTTCCCGTTTTCCAGGCCAGCTATGATCTGAATTTGGAAATTTACCGTGCCACCCACAAGTTTCCCAGAGAGTATAAATATACGCTGGGACAAAAACTCAAAGAAATTTCCGCTGAATTATTGGATTGGATTGTGATTGTAAACGCCAAAAAAGACAAAGCGCCGTATTTTTTAAAAATAAAATTGCAGGTGGAAAGATTGCGAATCCAAGTCAGAGTTGCTTACGACATGAAGATTTTAAATGGTCGGAAGCTGGAATTTTTTAGTCGGATTTTGGAAGACATATCAAAGCAAGTTGGAGGATGGGAAAAGTGGAGTCTTAAAAAATAAGCTCTTTAAAAAGTGATTCAACGAAGCCGGAATTTTTGTTTTGATTCTGATTAAATTTGGGACAAACAAAAAGGGAGCATTAGAATCGTTGCGGTTCCGCCTGCTTTTGTTCGGAGTGGGGAATTTTAGAACAAGAGCATTAAATTGATTCGAACCATACCGGATTTATTTTGGATTGGTTCGGTTGGGGAAAAATGGCGGAAATTTATCTTCGGCCGGCAACAACTATTGGTCGGCTACTACGAACTCGAACAACACTGGGAACGCTTGGAACATGAACCAGAACAACGGCAACACGAACAACAATAATAAGACTAATAGTGGGAGTTACCGAGTGCGGTGTGTGCGTTCCTCTGGCAACTATTCGGGAAACCTCTACATTTTGGCACATTTCGGCTTTGTTTGAGTTTCTTTTTTAAAACTTTTTTATTTTAAAGAAAAAGAAATCGGCGCCGGACGGCTTAAGGTAGGCTTTTAAAATGCCAAAATGTTTGGCGTAAATTGATTTTCTTAGGTTCAAGGTGTTGGCGTGTTGGAATTGTCCGTAATAGGAATTTACGGTGGCGGTGATTTTTAAAAGGCATTCTTGGGAAATTTTGGCGGAGTTTTGGATTGTGTCTTGATTGAATTTTTGCAATTTTTCTTTTAGGTTACAAACAACCTTTCTTCTTATAAGTGTATATCCGGGTTTAACAACAAAGCCTACAAAATTGATTCCTTTGTAAATTGATTGTTGGACTGATTTTTTGGGATGCAGTTTTAATTGCAATTCTTTTTCCAAAAAAAGGCTGATCTTTGTTTTCCAAACTTTGAGCTGTTGGGGATCTTGATGAATAATCACCAGATCATCAACATAACGCAAATAATATTTTGCTTTTAGGTCGTGCTTTATAAATTGGTCTAGCGCATTAAGATAAATATTGGCAAAAAACTGAGAAGTTAAATTGCCAATAGGAAGTCCTTGGCCTTTGGGAACGGAAAAAAGTGATTTATTTGGGGGAATAAGAAAAAAAAGATTCAGATCGCCTTTTTTGTAATAGTTTTTTGTTGGATTGTGAAGAATTATTTTTTTGGCAAGCCATAAAATTTCTTGGTTTTTTAAATGTTCGGCGATCTTTCTTAAAAGAATATCTTTTTTGAGCGACATAAAAAAGGCGGAAACATCTACTTGGAGATAATGCGCCGGCTGGGAGAAATTTTTAGAAGCTTTTCTGGTGAATTTTTTAAGGAACTTTGTGGCAACATGAGAGCCTTTGTTTTTTCGGCAGGCAAAAGAGTGAAAAATAAATTTATTTTCCCAAAAAGGTTCCAAATACCTGACTAAAAGATGATGAATAATTCTGTCTTTAAAATCGGCGGCAAAAATTTCTCGCGGTTTGGGCTTGGTAACAACAAAGCAAATTGATTTCCCTGGTTTATATGAGTGATTTTGCAATTCTTGTTCCAGTTTTAAAAGTACGCTTTCAAAATTCAGTTCAATTTTTCCGGCATTGGCGGTTTTTCGTTTTCTCCTTCGGCATTGATAGTAGGCTTGGAGCAGATTTTGAAAAGTAAAGTAAGTTTTCTTTTTGTGTTGAAATTTGTTTGATCTGTGTTCCAAGTTTATATTTTATTGTATAATCAGCTTAGAAAAAGCGAACCGATTTTATGGTGAATTATTTACGGTCTTTCGTCGTTATTTGGATTTTAACATGAAATTATTTTTTAATAATTTTAATCGTGCAAAACAAAAATTAAAACTACTTACAAAAAAAGGGAAGGCGGTTATTTTTGTGTTTTTGGGATTTTTCTTTGCTTTATCGGTGATGTCTGTTTTTGCTGTTTCCGCTTCTTTTGAAAAGGGAAATATTGATTCGGAAAATAAATTTGCTTGGAACGAAAATATTGGCTGGGTGAATTTTGGGAATTCCGGAAGTACGGTAGAAGTTTCTGATACTAATCTTTCTGGGTACGCTTGGAGTGAAAACGCGGGCTGGATAGCTCTTTCTTGTTCCAATAATAATTCTTGCACCACTTCTAATTTTGAAGTAAAAAACGATAGTGAAGGAAATTTATCTGGTTACGCTTGGGGAGAAAATATTGGCTGGTTAAATTTTGCTCCTGCCAACGGCGGGGTAAAGGTTGGGAATGACGGTAATTTTTCTGGCTACGCTTGGGGAGAAAATATTGGCTGGTTGATTTTTGGATGCGAAACAACCAGCTCTTGTTCTACGGCCAGCTGGCGGCTAGAAACGGATTGGCAACCGGCGAGCGTAAGAGATGAAGCAGAAGCTCAAAACGAGGAATTAAAGATATCGAGCATTAAAGCCGTGGCCACGGCCGATTCCGTAACTTTGGAATGGAAGACCAGCCTCAGAGCCAACAGCCATGTGCGTTGGGGGACGGATCAAGATCTTAAAAAAGAAATAAACGAAGATCGGAAAGAAAGATCGCATCGGATTGTAATCCGCGACCTTTCTCCAGAAACCAAATATTATTTTAGTTTAAAATCGACCGGTATAAACGGGGTCAATGATTCCACCAGAATTCGTTTTGTTTCTACCAAGAAGAGATTGAGTTCGGCGTTGGGCGGAATTTTTGGCGGTTCAAGTAATAAAGAATCGGCACAAGAAGACATGGAAGAAGTTAAAGTGACAGTTTCCGATAAAAATTCCCAAGAAGAAACTAAAGAAGTAGAGGAAGAAAAAATTAAAGAAGATGTTGCTAAAGAAATCAAAGAAGAACCAAAAGAAATTCCTAAAGAAGAACCAAGAGAAATTACCAAAGAAGAATCGGTTGTGCCGTTGGCGCCGGTTGGGGAAATTATTAAGAATGTTGAAACAGGAGAACCGTTTTTTACAAAAATATCCAAACCATTCAAATTTGTGGGGCAAAAAATCGGTGGTTACTTTTCCATTCTTGCAAAGGGGGTAGCAAAGTCCGCCATGGCTGTTTATAGGGGCTTGTTTGTTGGTCAAAAGAAGATTGCTGGATCGTTTAACGATCTGCGGTTGGGTGGCGAAAAAGCAAGAAAACAATTTTTCACCACGGAAATTTTTAAAAAGAACGGGGTAAAAACTTTGGCCGAAGTAAAGTTTCAATTATTAGACAAAGAGGAAAATCCAATAGCTAAAACGCCAGCAACTTTGGCTTCTAGACCGCAAACTTCCCTAAGCGATGAAAACGGCGTTATCGCCTTTCGTGATGTGGAAATAGGCGACCATACTTTGACTTTTGCGCATCAAGGAGAAGATTTTAAAAAGAAAGTGGCGATTGCCAATACGCTAACAGAAGAAGGAAAAGTGAGAATGGAAGTGGTGCAGGTGGAAGCTGCAAAAGAGAAGGTGGCTGTTTGGATGTGGGTCTTTGCTATTATTATGGTTTTGGCGGTGGCGGTGGCGGTGGCAATTTTCTTTGCGGTAAAATACTACAAATTGAAAAACGAAAAAAGTTCTAAAATTGTTGGTTCTTAAAATACTCGCTTGGATATTTCTCAAAAATATCGGGCAAAACTTCCGCCTCATCGGCGGACACGGTCGGTAGCGGGACGGTCTATTTACCGCATTTCTTATTAGAACAAAAAGTTGTTTTGGTTTTTGGATTTTCTAGAAGCAAGTCACCACATTTGGGGCATTTTTCTCCGGTGGGTTTTCCGTTCATGGCGTTTTTGCAGGCTGGGTAATTATTGCAAGCCCAAAAAATTCCGCGGGCAGATTTTTTTTCTATAATTTCTCCTTTTTGGCAGAGTGGGCATTTTATTCCGGTGGACTTTTCTACTCTTTTAATACCCTTGCATTCTGGGTAACCGGAGCATCCCCAAAACGGTCCCCATTTGCCTCTTTTAATTTCCATTTCTTTGCCGCATTTTTCACAGACCATTTTTCCTAGAGCGGTTTTTAATTTTTCGGTTTCTTCTTTGTTGGGATCTTCGGTGAATTTACATTCCGGGTAACCAGAACAGGCAAAGAATTTTCCAAAGCGACCGAATTTTTCTAAAAGGGGCTTACCACATTCGGGACATTTTTGACTTAATTCTTTTTGATATTTGGCGATTTTGGAAGATTTTTCTTCTAAGTCTTTAGCAAAGGGGCGAAAAAACTGGTCAATAGTGAGAACCCAGTGCTTGTTTCCTTCGGCAATTTCGTCTAAATCACTTTCCATTTGGGCCGTGAATTGAAGATCTACTATTTTGGGAAAATGTTCGCTAATAAAATCGCTAACCAAAAATCCTATTTCTTGGGGAACATATTGGCGTTGGTCGTCTTTTTCCACATAACCTCTGGTCAATATAAGGCTCAGGGTGGGAGCGTAGGTACTTGGCCTACCAATACCAGCTTCTTCTAGTACTTTGATTAAACTGGCGTCTGTAAAGCGGGCTGGTGGTTGAGTGAAGTGTTGTTCGGAAATGGTTTTTATTAAAGAAACGCTTTCTTTTTCGTTAAGCGGTGGTAAAGATTTTTCTAATCGTGAAAGATTGCCTTCGCCGTAGATTTTTAAAAAGCCGTCGAACCTTACAGAAGATCCTTCGGCGATAAAGCCATATTCGCCACCATTGATCATAACTTTTAAGCGATCTATTTCGGCTTCCTTCATTTGAGAAGCAATAAATCTTTTCCAAATTAGGTCATAAAGCTTGAATTGCTTGGGATCTAAGAATTTTTTTAATTCCTGAGGAGTTTTATGGGGGAATGTTGGCCGAATAGCTTCGTGGGCTTCTTGGGCGTTTTTAGCTTTGTTGGTAAAACGGCGAGGAGAGGGCAGGCTGTATTCTTTTCCCCAGTTTTTGGCAATAGTTTCTGTGGCTTTTTGCAATGCTTCTTCGGATACATTTAGGGAGTCGGTGCGCATATAGGTAATAAGACCGGCGTTGCCTTTTTCTAGCTTAATGCCTTCGTATAATCGTTGAGCAATCATCATGGTTTGTTTGGCCGAATAGCCTAGTTTGTTGGCAGCGTCTCGCTGAAGACTGCTGGTTTTATAAGGAGGTTCGGGCCAACGGTTAACTGTTTTTCTTTCTACTTTCTCTATTACAAAATCGGTCTTTTTTAAATCGGTTTCTATTTTTTGAGCCTCGGCTTTATTTTTTAGAAAGAATTTATCTATTTTTTTATTGGAAATTGATTTTAATTCAGCCAAGAATGATTCGGCCGGAGAAGTCTTTTTTTTGAACTCTGCTTTTAGACTCCAGTATTCTTCTTTCCTAAAAGCATTCCTTTCCCTTTCTCTTTCTACTATTAGGCGAAGGGTGACGGATTGTACTCGGCCAGCCGAAAGGCCGTAGCGGATTTTTTTCCACAGAAGAGGAGAAAGTTTGTAACCTACCAAGCGGTCTAGGATTCTTCTGGCTTGCTG
The DNA here is from genome assembly GCA_964598205.1 of uncultured Candidatus Saccharibacteria bacterium. Classification (GTDB taxonomy): domain Bacteria; phylum Patescibacteriota; class Minisyncoccia; order CAIUEV01; family JAHKAQ01; genus CAZRBB01. The sequence continues at coordinate 84,266 of CAZRBB010000005.1, read as the reverse complement.
AGCATTGAATAAATCTTGGTCAATTTGCCTAGGTTTTTTCAATGCTTCCTTGATTGCTTTTTGAGTTATTTCGTGAAAAGTAATTCGTTCAAAAGCGACTTGGGAAGCGTATCTTTTAATAATCCATTGAAGATGAAAGGCGATTGCCTCTCCTTCGCGGTCTTCGTCTGTAGCCAAGATCACTTTATTAACTGGGTTTGTTTTATTTTTTACTACCTTTTTAATTTCAGAAAGAGCTTTGGCGGATCGGTGAGGAATCGCATAAACAGGTTCGTAATTTTTTAGGACATCTACTCCCAGTTTGCTTTTGGGAAGATCTCGAACATGACCAAAAGAAGAAAGTACGCGGTAACCACTACCTAGGTAACGATTAATAGTTTTGGCCTTGGCGGGAGATTCAACAATGACTAAAATCATGAAAATCGGTTATTGATTCAAATAAAATTGATCTAGGGATTGGGAAACCACCCCCAAAAGTTCCATTTCCGTAAGCTGGGAGAGTAGCACATTGACTTTTAGTTTAGTTAAACGAACCAGCTTGTCAATTGGCACAGGAACGGGGGTTAAATGCTGAATAATTATTCTTTGGAGGGAATTCTGGGGAACAAAAATGGTTTTTGGAATAATTTTCCCCTTAAAAGAAGGCGTAAACATGGAAAGAGATTCCAAAATTTCTGTTGCAGAAGAAACTAATCTGGCCCCATCTTTAATTAGCTGATTACTTCCTTGGGAGAAAGGAGAAAAGATTTCTCCGGGAATAGCAAAAATGTCTCGGCCTTGTTCTAGTGCGTGATTAACCGTTAAAAAAGTGCCGCTTTTTAGTCCCGCTTCTATAACCACTAATCCGCAAGACAAACCGCTAATAATTCGGTTGCGGGCGTGGAAATTTTGTTTTTGGGCGCCGGTTTTGGGAGGATATTCAGAAAGAACACCGCCTTTTTGGCAAATTTCCCTACCCAAAAAACTGTTAGTGCTGGGTGAAAATTGATCCACTCCAGAAGCCAAAATAGCAAAGGTAGGGGTGTTAGAATCTAGGCAGGCACGATGAGCCAGGGCATCTATTCCCAGGGCTAGTCCCGATACTACCCTTATCCCTTTGGCAGAAATCTCTTTAATAATTTTATTAACACATCTTTTTCCGTATTCTGAATGGCGACGGCTACCAACAACACCTAAAAGGAATTCATTTTCTTGGGGCAAGCGGCCACGATAGTATAAAAGAGCGGGAGGGCTGGGAATGTTTAAAAGGGAGTGGGGATAGTTTGGTGATTTTATGGTGGTGAGTTTGATTTTTAGTCTTTCTAAAATTTGCCATTCTTTGTCTGGATCAAAATATTTTTTTTGTTCAAAAAGACGATCGGTAATATGAGGTTCGATTCCTGCGCCAATGAGCTTTGTTTTTCCGGCTTTCCAAGCCTCTTCCATTGTACTAAAATGTTGAGACAGTTTTAAGAAACGGCTAGGGCCAAACAGTCCAGTGGAACAAAAGGCGTGCCAAAATTTCATAAGTGCTTTGGGAAATTAATTTGATTTTGGGAAATCTTAACATTGAAAATGAAAAACGAGTTAAAAAAAATATTAACAAAAGTTAAAAATGGATTGGGCGGAGAGGATGTTACTTTTAAGATTGACCATTCTGTTGATTTAAAAAGGGGACACTATGCTGCTAATCTGGCTTTGGTGTTGGCCAAGAAAAAGAGTAAAAATCCCAGAGAATTAGCCGAAACAATAATTGAAAAATTAAAAAAAGATTCCAATTTTAATAATCTTTTTAAAGCGGAGGTAGCTGGTCCGGGTTTTATTAATTTTTGGATCAAAAAAGAAGCGTTGCAAAAATCATTAGCTAATATTCTTGCGGCTGGTCCGAGTTATGGACTGTCTGATCAGGAAAAAGGGTGTCGGTTTTTAGTGGAGTATGGTCAACCAAATCCTTTTAAGGCTTTACATATTGGTCATTTAAGAAACTTGATTTTAGGAGAAGCAGTGGCGCGTTTGTTAGAAAATGTTGGTGGAGAAGTAAAAAGAGTTAATTATCAGGGAGATATTGGTTTGCATGTGGCCAAATGTTTTTGGAGAATGCAAAAGGAAAAGCCGTCTGTGCTCGACCTCTCTTCGGTGGAAAAAAAGGTAGCCTATTTGTCTCAGTGTTATGTGGTGGGAGCTAAGGCTTACGAAGAAAACGAAGAAGCAAAGGAAGAAATAAATCGAATCAATAAAGAGCTTTACTCAATGGAAGGAGAGTTAAAAAAAGAATGGCAGGAAAAACGCGAATGGAGCTTGGAAGGCTTTAGAGATATTTTTAAAAGAATGGGAGTTTCTTTTGACCATTCCTATTTTGAATCAGAGATGGCAAAAGATGGACTCCTAAAATGCCAAGAAGCTTTGGAAAAGGGAATCCTAATAGAAGATGACGGTTGCTTGGTGTTTCCGGGAGAACGCCATGGATTAAATCGGCGAGTATTTCGGAACAAGATTGGGTTGCCGACCTATGAAGGGAAAGAACTGGGACTAGCTTTTTGTGAGTTTACTGATTTTTCCCCAATAAAAAAAGCAATTCATGTAGTGGCAAGTGAGCAGGTTAATTTTTTTGAAGTTACTTTTTTAGTGGAGCGACTGTTAGACGAAAAATTGTTTTGCAATAAGCAAGTTCATCTTTCTTATGGCTTTGTAAGCTTAAAAGAAGGGAAAATGTCTTCTCGTTTAGGGAAAGTGGTTTTGGGGCAGGCAATTATTGACGCAGCCAAAAAAGAGGTTCTGGCGCTTTTAGAAAAAAGAAAAAATACCGATCTTACCGAAGTAGAAAAAGAAAAAATTGCCGAAAAGGTGGCAATCGGGGCGGTGAAATATTCTTTCTTAAAGATCAGTTCGCGGAAAAATATTGTTTTTTCATTAAAAGAAAGTGTTCGCATGGATGGTCAGAGTGGCCCTTATTTAATGTATAGCTATGTGCGAGCTTCTAATATTCTAAAACAGTTGGCGCTAAAGAAAGAAGATTTAGAGGGGAATGTAAAAATAATTGCCGAAAAAGAGGAAAAAATAAAAGAAGAAAATGAAGCGAATTTACTTCGGGAAGAGGAATCTTTGCTTGTTATTTTTCTTAAATTTCCAGAAATTCTAGAAAGAGCTTTACGGGATTATGAACCAGCTTTTTTGGCCGAATATGCTTATGATCTAGCCAATGCATTTTCTCTTTTTTACGACAAGGTCCCTGTTTTAAAAGAAGCAGATTCTAAGAAAAGAGCTTTTCGAATAAATTTAGTTCGAGCTTTTTTAAATATAGAAGGTCGAGTCTTGGATCTTTTGGGGATAGAAAAATTAACTAAAATGTAAAAACAAATGGAAACTAATAAAAAATTCCTAAAAAATCGGTTAGATATATTTTCGGATTTGGAAAGATTCTTGGAAGAGAAAAGGATTATCTTTATTATTAAGCCGACACTGGAGTGTAATTTTCGTTGTCGCTACTGCTATATTCCCAATGATCGGAAGGTCTTTAAAAAGATGAGCGAAAAAACATTTTCTACTCTTATTCAAAAAGTATCAAAACATTTTTCTTCTATAAAGTTTGACTGGTTAGGGGGAGAGCCAACATTAATGCCGTCTAGTTTTTATTATCAAATTTTTAAGTTCCAAAAGGAACTAAATCAAAAAAAGGGAGTCCATTTTAGCAATGGGATGCAAACCAATGGTCTTGAGTTAAGTCAAGAGAATTTGAAAATGATTGGGGATCTTTTTGGTCAATCGGTTGGTGTTTCCTATGATGGTCCCTGGCAGAATATTAATCGTCGAGCCGATTCGGCAGAAAAAGTATTAGAAAACATGAAGCTTTTAAGTAAAAAAACAAAAAAAAATTCTGGGGCAATGGTAATGATTTCTCGGTTAAATTACGATAAGATGTCGGAATTAGTAGATCATTTAAAAGAAAAAAAAATTTGGGGATTTGGGGCTAATCATTTGGAATTTTCCGGAGAACTAAGAACAGAAATTAGTCGTTCCTTAATGTTAGAAAAGGGAATGTATGCCAAGACTATAAAGAGTCTTTGGAAAATTATGGAGACGGCAGAAAAAAAAGGAGAAAAATGTCCTAATTGTTCTAATGTTCGTGGTTTTATTTCAGCGCTCTTAAACAAGAGAAATGCAACTTGTCAATTTGGGTCTTGTGTAGGGAATCATTTAAGCTTTAATCCGGAAGGAGAGGTGGCTTCTTGTCATTCGGGAAAAGTGGTTTATGGGAAGATTAATAAACTAAAAGATTTTAAAGATATTTATCTTTCTCAAAATTTTATTTCTTATACCAAGCTGATTCAAGAAAGACTTAATAGGTGTTGTGAAAAACAGTGTCCTTGGTTTTTTAATTGTTTTGGCGGATGTTATGAAGATATTTTTGAAGAAAAGAAGATTGATTTTTACTATTGTGAGGATTATTGGGAAATATTTACTTTTTTTGCGGAAATCTTAAAAGAGCGGCTCTCTAATTGTCTCTTAAAGGAAGAGGACCAGTGTTTTTTAAAAGAAGCGGCGAAAAGTATTCTTTTTTCTGTTTTGGCTGCCTCTAGGGAAAAAGATTTTTCTCGGTTTTCTTGTTTAAAAAAGATAATCAAAAAGAAGGATAGGAGGGAAATTGTGTTAATCAAAGATGAATATTACGATCTAACAATGGCTGATAAAAAGAAAACTGGTGATTTTCTGTTTAATCTTATTCAAAAAGAAATTGATTCTGGCAACAATAATTCAAATGGTAAACAAGAAACAAAAAATTTAGTTGGCAACCAAAAGAGAAAAGCTTAAACAACCTCCTTGGCATTGCTGTCTTTTTTTATAATGGCAAGTGGCACACTTTTTAAAAATTCCCTTCGTTGGTTCGAATTTTTTGAATTCTTTTTTAAAATAATTAAACACTTCTTGGGGATTTTGGAATTCAGTTATTTTTCTTTCATTAAAGATTTGGGAAGTGGCAAAGCAGCGCCAGATTTTTAGATCGGTTCCAATGTCAATGGGACCAGTACAGACTGTTCGGGGAACGGTCCGGGTGTTTAAAAATATTTCACCTAACTCTTCTTTTTTTAAGACACAGAGAGGAATAACACAATCAAAATGAAAAGTAATATCTTTTTTGTCGCAATCTTTAGAAAAAGAAACTATTTTTTCCATAGCTTGTCTGTAAGTTTCTGGTTTTAAGAAGGCATTTTTAGTAAGTCCTTTGGGATTATAAATGGGGTTGGCAAAACCGATTCTAATTTCTTTGGCTAAATGATATTGCTTAATAGTTTTAATTAAATATTCTCCGGAAAAATTTTCATTATAAACATTGACTCCAATTTTTATTCGGGATCCTTCCTTTTTTAGGAAGTAGGCGATTTTTTTTTGAGGATCTTTAACAAAAGTGTCTGTAGCGTAACTTTTGGGGTGATTAAGATTTAAGAGATAAGAAATATTGGGTTTTTTTACCAAAAAATCTACCAAATCTTTTTCCAATAGACCATTGGTAAAAATGTGAATTTTAAAATGTTCTTTTACCAGATAGTCAATTATTTTTTTAAAAAGGGGGTGAGTGGTGGGTTCGCCACCAATTAAACGAAACTGATCAATTTTCCATTGGCGGAAAATATTGGCAATAATCTTAATATTCATTAAAGAAATGTCCTGGCTTTTATCTCCTTTTTTCATGCGGTCTCGAGCAAAACAATAAGGACAGTTTTGATTGCAGTTTTTGGTGATCATTACATTGAACATGGGAAAGCTTAATGGGTAAGATAATTAAAAAGTAGCTTGGAAATCAGTTTAGCATTTTTAGCATAAAAGACAATTTGGAGCGTGCTTTGTTTTACTTTTTTTCTTCCAAAAGAAAATAGGTGGCATTTGAAAAACCATTGTACTTTGTTTCTAGTATTTTTCTTGATAAAAAGCGATTCAAGATTCGGGAGCACAGTTGTTGACCATTGCCATAACACCCTAGGTCCCAAAAAAAGATAACACATTTGTTTTTTGAAAAGAAATCACGGCGTTGGTAGTTATTGTAAAAGAAAGAATTATTTACAGAAGAAATGTTTTGGGTAAGATTGGCGCTGTGGTTGGAGGCTATTACCAAGCAGTCTTTATATATATTCCGATTATCGTTATTTATTCTGTGAAGTATTTTTAAAGAATGTAAATTATTTTTTTCTTTGATTCGAAAACGGTTTATAAATGAGGAGCAGACAAGGAAGATGGTGACAAGGATTAGCGTGTTGAAACCAATAAAAAAAATGTTATTTTTTTTCTTTTGGAGGTAAAAAATTCCTCTTCCGGCCAAAATAGAAAGAGGAGTTAAGATTGAAAACAAAAATCGGTCACTGTCTCCGCCTCCAGTGTATTTCCCGAAGTAGAAAAAAAGAAAAATGGTAAAAAAAGTAAAGCCCCAAAGAATCAAAAAATCACTTTTTTTAATTTCTTTCTTTATTTTCCAAAAGACTCCAATCAGTAACAAAATCATTATAATGAGGGGGAAGAATTTGTTAGAGAAAAGGTAGGAAATGTTTGCCTCAAAAGTTTCTCCAAAGTATCTAATACCGAAACGAGGACCATTGGAAGATTGCCAATCATCGTTTCTATTTTGAAAAACTTGGTAGAAATGAGGCAAAAGAGAGAGAAGAAAAAGAATTGCCGAAAGAAATAATTTTTTTGGGGGAATTAATTGTTTGTTTTTGAATAAAAGGAGAGCGAAGGGAATTAGAAAAAAAATAGCTTCTATTTTTATATAAAAAAGGAAGGAGAGAGATATAAAAAGAGATAAAAGAGAAAACTTCTTCTTCTCCTTGATAAAGAAAAAAGAAAGAGCAATGGTGGTCATGGCTACGATCATTGTTTTTTCTGCTATTTGGGAGAATGTGAAATGTAAAAAGAAGGGAAGAAAAGAGATAGCAAGAAGAGAGAAAAGAGCAGTAGGATTTTTAAAAACAAAAAAAGCTAGTCGATAATTTAATAGTCCTATAATTAACGAAAGGAGAAAAGAAAAAATAGCGGCTTTTTTTTCTATATCTCCATTGATTATAAAAAGCCAAGAATAAAGGGCGGGATTACCGGAGGGATGTCTATCTAAGACGCATTCTAGGCATCGGTCCTTTTCTCCATAAACGCAGCGACAAGTTTGATTTTCTCTTACCATATTTTGAGCCACATTGAGGTAGATACTTTCGTCGTAAAATACTTGATGACCTCTTGGTGAAAAAAAATAAAGATTAAAAACAAATAATCCAAAAAATAGTAAAAAAACTGTTTTGTTTTCTTTGCTGTTTTTTTGGAAAGTTATTTTAAGAGAAAGGTAGGAATAATAAAAAATGATAACAATAAAAAGTAACGATAAAAGAAGAGAAATATTGGTGTAAATCAGCTGAAACATTATTTTAGTTTAAGCCACTTTTTGTTTCTTAGTTGCCGATGATAAGCAATTGCAAAACGATGAGCCTCGGCAGAAGCTTCTATTAAAAGTTCCTTGTTAATAGGAATGTTTTTTTGACTCTTAAAAATTCGAAAACCTTTTCTGCTTGGTCCTTTGGCGGCGGAAACAACTGGAATGCGAAGTTTATCTTTTTTAATTACTTGCTGGGCGGCTCTTAGTTGAATTAAGCCGCCATCCATAAAAATTAAATTTGGCTTGGGCCAGGAATGGTGGAATCTTCTTTCTAAGACTTCCCTTAACATTGCGGGATCATCGGGAGTTTGCTTTTTTCTTATTTTAAAACGGCGATATTCCGCTAGATCTTTTTTGCCGTAAGAAAATACTACCATAGAACCAACAGCGAAGTCTCCAGCTAAATTAGAAATGTCGTAGGCTTCTAGGCGATCGGGAATTCCTTGAACGGTTTTAAAAGAAACGGCGCCTTTTTGAGAAAGAAAAATATCTTTTAAATTCTTTAGAGCAAAAACAGTATAGCGAAGCGTAATTGCTTGTTCAAATTTTTCTTCTTTGGCTAGGGCCTTCATTTTCTTTTCTAGCCGTTTGCGGACTAAGTCTCGCTTGCCTTCTAGAATTAAAATCAGCCGATGAATATTTTTTTGGTAATCGGCGCGGGAAATTTTTCCGGCACAGGGGCCAGGGCAGAGGCCAATTTGATAATGGAAGCAAGGATGTTTAAAGCTTTTATCGCTGTGGTAGGGGAAGATGGAACGAAGAATTTTTAAGGCCTGTTCTAGTTCGTTTTTGGAATAAAAAGGACCGTAACTTTTTTTGATAGAGAAAGCATGAAGAGCGGTGGGACGGGAAATGAGGAGTCGAGGAAAAGGTTCATTAGTGATGATCAAATAAGTGCTGGTTTTATCGTCTTTCTGCTTAATATTGTAATGAGGTTGGAATTTTTTAATTAGCTCTGCCTCCAAAAACAAAGCTTCTAGAGCGGTGGCGGTTTTTCTGAAAGTTAGGTAGCTAGCATGCTCTATCATGGCTGTGGTTTTGGGGTCTCTGTTTTTTTGGAAATAAGAAGCAGTCCTGGTTTTTAGGCTGCTGGCCTTACCAATATAGATGGGAGTTTTTTGGGAATCACGAAAAAAGTAAACTCCCGGAGAAGGAGGTAGTTTTTTCTGCTGGTTTATTAATTTTTGGTTCATTGTTCTACGGAGTAAAAAGTTTTCTATGTTTTAAGAGCTAGCAGTTCCCAAAGGGAAAAAGCTAGCCCTTAGTGTTTTGGGTTGGTTTTTTGTGATTTTTATCACTTTCTAAAAGCCTCCTTTATGTCTTGAATTAAAGCTGTCTTTATTTCCGGGGTGTGACTTTGTTCTGGCGTATAGCCATAAAATCTTCCCCGATCTTCTACCAGTTTTCTAACTACTTCTGTCCCAGCTTTTTTAGTAATAACCCTAATATGGATATTACCGATTATTGCTTCTTTTTCCATGTTCGCGCCTCCCTTCGCTGATGGTTAAAGAAAGCCTAGTTATTGCCTTTCTCTTGCGCCGATTGTAAGATATTTAACAGATTTTAACAAGCGGTGCATTAGAAGTGTACATGTTGGACGCTTTTAATGCATTAGGATGACATTACGGCGGTTTATGCTAATATGGCTTAGTTAGAATCTACGGGGGTGTAGTGTCAGTGGTAGCACAACGGTCTCCAAAACCGTTAGGTGGGGTTCAAATCCTCACACCCCTGCCAAAATGAAAGAAGACTGGCAGTTAGTCAAAGAGTATTTGGAGGGAGATGATCTGGCTTTTGAAAAAATTGTCCAAAAGTATTTGGGGCCGATTTATAATTTTCTTCGTCAATTAACAGGGGACGGCGAATTGGCCAACGACATAGCTTCGGAAACTTTTTTCAAAGTTTGGAAAAATCTTCGGCGGTTTAACAACCAAGGCAGTTTTAAGTCTTGGGTTTTTGCGATCGCTAAAAATACAGCTTTTGATTTTTTAAAAAAGAAAAGAGCATTGCCATTTTCTTTCTTAAAAAATGATTCTGGAGAAGATTTTTTAGAAAATATAAAAGGAAGTGATCAGGCACCAGATGAATTTGTAATGCAAAGAGAGCTTGTGGGTAATTTGGATCGGGCATTGGCTCGGTTGCCACAATCTTTGCGGGTGGTTCTGTTTCTTTATTATAAGGAAGAATTTTCCTTAAAAGAGATCTCAGAAATTTTAGGCAAGCCATATAATACAACAAAAAGTCTTTATCGACGGGCACTTATAGCATTAAAAAAAGAAATGAAATTTTTTAATGCACCCAAACTAAAAGATAAACAGTCTTAAAGAGTATGGGTAGTGATTTTAGAAAAATGTTAAAAGAAGTTGATTCTTTTAACCAAGAGCCGTCTTTTTCTTTAGAGAAGCAAATTATTAAAAGAGTAGAAAAAGAGGTTTCCCTAAGAGAAAAGAGAAACTTTTTTATTTCTCGATTTTTTTTAGCTGGATCTCTCTTGGCAGTGCCAGTAACGCTTTTTAATTTAATGGATGCTTGGGGTCGTTCTGGGCTTAATGATTTTTTGCGATTGTTTTTTTATGATTGGAAAGTAATATTAAAAAACAGTGCTGTATTTTCTTCTTCTTTGCTAGAAGCCTTTCCTGGTGCCAGTGTAGCGGTTTTCCTTTTTTCTCTTTTGGTTTTATTCCTTTCTTTTGGTTTTATGGAGAGTTTTGGGAGAAAAAACAAGTTAGCAGTTTTGTAAGGTTTAATTTCTAATTTTAAAAGATGAATATTAAAGAATTTTTAAAAACAAAAAAATCAAAGATTGGGCTAGTTGTTTTGGGATCGCTGATTATTTTTTTTCTTGGTCTAACATTGGGCATGGTAGCTGGGTTTCATAAGGCTAAGTTTTCTTGTGATTGGGGAAAAAATTACGAAAGAAATTTTATTAGACCACCACACGGAATTCCTTTTTCGCCGGAAAAGGGGATGATGCGGGGTGATTTTGGACCAGGATTTTCTAGAATGGATGGTCGGGATTTTCGGAATCCGCATGGAGTTTCGGGAACAATTATTTCTGTTTCGGGAGATAACTTAGTTATTAAAGATCGGGATGATAAAGAAAATTCAGTAGTAGTGACAAGTGAAACCCTAATCAAGCGCGGTAGAGAAACAATCAAAAAGGAAGATTTAAGAGAAGGGGAACAGATAGTTGTTTTGGGTAATCCTAAAGAAGATGGCTCGGCGGTTGAAGCAAAGCTGATTCGGGTCTTAGAATAAGTTTAAATAATCCCACGCGCAAGTCTTAATAAAATAATTGGTTGGCATGAAGAAAAGAAAATTTTGGGGAATAGCGATTGTTATTTTAGCGGTAGTGATTGGAGGCGGGTACTATTGGTGGAATAAAAACAAAAAAGGAGTAACGGCAACAAGTTATGTAACGGTAGCGGCGGAAAAAAGTTCTCTTTTAACTTCTGTTTCGGCTAGCGGGAATGTGGTAGTAGATGATCAGGAAACAGTCAGTCCAACCATTACGGGAACAGTGGCTAATTTGACAGTAGGGGTGGGTGACTCAGTGGAAAAAGGACAACGACTTTTTACAATTATTAACGAACAGTTGGGGGTTGATGTAACTAAGGCCGAATCGGCTTATCTTTCGGCTAAGAATTCCCTAGATTCTAAGGAATTAGCAGTAGAAGACGCTAGAGCCAGTTACGAAGCGGCTAAAAAGAAAGACAAAAAAGACGGTACTACTTATACCACAGAACAACTAGATGTTTTAGACGAAAAAATCGACATAGCAAAAGGAGAGATAGAAACGGCTGAGAAGAATTTGGAATCAGCAGAGGCCTCTCTAAACAATGTAAAGGAAGACGCTGGTAAAAGAGAAGTGAAAGCGCCGATTAAGGGTACAATCAATGAAATTAACATTAAGAACGGAGATGATTTAAGCAGAAACTCTTCTAGTGATTCAGCGCAATCTCCAATTATTATTGGAGACATGACTACGCTAAAGGTTTCGGTGCCAATTAACGAAGTAGACATTTCTCGTTTAGCAATTGGTCAAAAAGCTACTTTTACTTTTGATGGAATTGATTCCTTAACGGCTTCTGGAAAAGTAGAAAAAATTGATTCGCTAGGGACTGCTACTCAGGGAGTGGTTTCTTATAATGTGCTTTTGGGATTAGACACGCTTGATTTTCGAATTAAACCGCAAATGACTGTGGCCTCAACAATCGTGGTTTCTTTTATTGATAACGCATTGGTGGTTCCGGTTGCTGCCATTAAAACTGGGAACAATGGTGAGTTTTCGGTGGTCGTTTTGGAAAATGGAGCGCCAAAAACAAAAACAGTAACGGTTGGAGAAACTGACGGAACGAATACAGAAATTAAAAGTGGTTTAGTAGTAGGTGAAGCGGTGATAACAGAAGTGGTTAATGCAGAAACTTCTAATTCAACAACTTCTGGATCAACAAGTAATCAATCCAGATCTGGTGGTGGAATTTTTGGTGGGTCTGGAGGTGTTAGATTACCCCATGATTAAATGCCAGGATCTGATTAAAACTTATGTAAATGGCGATGTGAAAACGAATGCCCTAAATGGAGTTTCTTTTGAGATCCAAAAGGGAGAATTTGTGGCGATTATTGGTCCGTCTGGTTCTGGGAAGTCAACACTGATGCATATTCTAGGAGCGCTAGATTCGCCAACTTCTGGTCATTACTTTTTAGATGGTCAAGAGGTTTCTCATTTAGACGAAGACCAACTTTCTGATCTGCGTCGGGAAAAGATAGGCTTTGTGTTTCAATCATTCAATCTTTTGCCAAGGACAACAGTAATGAGAAATGTAATGTTGCCGTTGCTTTTTTCTGATATCCCTTTTAGAGAAAGAGAACAACGGGCCGAAAGGGCCTTGGAATATGCAGGAATGGAAAGGAGTAAGTTTAAAAATTTATCTAATCAGCTTTCTGGAGGACAAATGCAGAGGGTGGCGATTGCTCGGGCATTAATCAATGATCCAGCGATTATTCTAGCTGATGAACCAACAGGGAATTTAGATACCAAGACTAGTCAGGTGGTAATGGGTGCTTTTAAGGAATTAAACAAAAAGGGGAATACCGTTATTTTAATTACCCACGAAATGGAAGTGGCACAGTATGCAGAGCGGATTATTACAGTGCGGGACGGGAAGATAGTTTAATTACGAATTATGAATAAAGAATTTTGAATTTCGATTAAATTTTAAAAAAATAATTTCTAAATAATTTAAAATTTTAACTTCTAATTTTAATCGAAATTCAAAATTAGAAATTAAAAATTCAAAGTGATGCATTTTATTGATTTGTTAAAAGAAACTATTTGGTCGATTTCGGGGAATAGAGTCCGTTCTGGATTAACGATCTTGGGTATTGTGATTGGTATTGCTTCGGTAATTACCATGGTGGCGATTGGCGATGGTACAAAAAAATCTATTGAACAAAACATTGAATCCATTGGGTCTAATTTAATAATGATAATGCCAGGGATGCCCAGGGGTTCTGGGGGTTCGGTTAATCAAGGTCGTGGTAGCGCCAAGACTCTGACCGAAGAAGATAACGAAGCAATCAGGGCCAAGGTTACCGATATTAAGGCGATCGCTCCGCAAATTAGTAGCAATTACCAGGTAGTTGCTGGTGGGAAGAATGTTAGGAATCAAGTTGTTGGAACAACAACCGACTATCCTTTGGTAAGAAATATCAAGCTTTCTCTTGGTAGTTTTTTTAGTACTGCTCAAGAAAAGAATTCAGCCAAAGTGGCTGTTTTGGGGTCGACGGCGCGAGACGATTTATTTTCGGTGGGGTTTAATCCAGTAGGGCAAAATATTAGAATTAACAGTTTGGAATTCAAAATTATTGGAGTAACTCAGGCAAAGGGCGGTACCGGTTTTGATAGTTCCGATGATTCAATTTTCGTTCCTCTTTCCACTGCCAACCATTATCTTTCGGGTGAAGGTTATTTGAATAATATTAGCATTACGGTGGTGAGTGCCGATAAAATGAGCGCGGTTCAAGAAAAGATAGAGCAACTGCTTTTAGAAAGACATAAAATTAGTGATCCTGTTAAAGCTGATTTTCGGTTAATGAATCAGAACGATATTTTGCAAACGGCTTCTAGCATTACAGGGACATTGACTTTATTGCTTTCTTCTATTGCTGGGATTTCTCTTTTGGTGGGTGGAATCGGGATTATGAACATGATGTTAACCACAGTTACTGAGCGAACCAGGGAAATAGGGTTAAGAAAGGCGGTGGGGATTAGAAAACTATATATCAATCTACAGTTTTTGGCGGAGGCTTCGGCACTAACTTTTTTGGGTGGGTTTTTGGGGATTCTTCTGGGGGCCTTGGCTTCGGCGTTGGTGGCCAAGTTTTCTGGTTTGCAAACTACAATTTCTGTTTCATCGGTGCTTTTGGCTTTTTTTGTTTCGGCGGCGGTGGGAATTATTTTTGGGTTTTATCCGGCACGGCGGGCGGCTAATTTAAAGCCGATTGAGGCGCTGAGGTATGAATAGGGTTATAAAAATTATTAAATAAAGAAAATGAAAAAAAACATGTTTCTTGTAGTAGCGGCAGTGCTTTTGGTGATGAGTTCTTTCTATGGCGGTGTAATTTATGGAAAGAGAAGTGTTAATGCAAATCAAAAAAATAGTGGAGACAGGAATTTTGTTAGAGGACAGGGTCAAGGCCAAGGACAAGATCAGGGCGGGACTGGCTCTCCTGATCGTTCTGGTAGAAGAGGGTTGAATCCTAATGGTGGTGGATTTGGAGTTTTAGGAGAGATTGTTTCTAAAGACGAAAAGAGCGTCACTGTAAAAACCAAGGATAATAGTTCTAAGATAGTTTATTTTTCTGACTCAACTACAGTAGGGAAGTCTGTAGCCGGATCTTCTGTTGATCTTTTGGTTGGTCAAGAGATAATGGTGATGGGGAAAAGTGGTACGGATGGGATTGTAACTGCGGAAAATATTCAAATTAGAGAAAAATAGAACTAAGGTTTACGGTTTAAAGTAAGGGAAGCAGCCGGTGTTACAGATTCCTTTTTTATAGTATTCACAGGATTGGCATTTAAGGTTTTCTGTTTCTTTGTTTTTTAGGTCATAGAACCTTTTTATTTCTTTTTCGTAACCCCCAAGAGATATAATGTCGTTTTTAGAAAACATGTTTTTGGGATTTTTTTCTTGGTGGTGTTGAGGGCAGGGGTAGATGTTGAAATTGTGATCCAGCATTCCTAAGCATTCTAGGCTATAGCCTTGGGGAGTCTTTATTTTTAGTAATTCTTTTAATTTTGGAAGGAGAAAGCAGTAAGGAACTCTTTGATGAAGAATGCAATTCTGTCTATTGTTATAAATGAAATTAACTATTTCAAAAGTTTTTTCGTTAAGAATTTCTTTTTCTTGGTTAATGTTTTTTTTGGAATCAAAGGAAAGAGAAAAGAGTATTCTTTTTAAATTAATGTTTTTTAAAAGGAGAATCTGTTCCTTGTAAAGAGGAATGTTAGTGTCTTTTTCTATTAAAATGTTGAATAATATTTTAGGGTTTGTTTTATTGTTTAGTAAATGTAAGTTTCTAATAAAATTTTCATCTTTTGAAAATTTAAAATTAAAAATAAAGACATCGCTTTGTCTAGCTACCAGCTCTCCTTGTAGGGGAATGGTTCCATTAGTGGAAACTCGAACTTCTTCAAATAGTATTTGGGCTTGGTTATAAATAAAAAAGAAGTCCGGATGAAGCAAGGGCTCTCCTCCTGAAAAGGAAATTCTCTTTAACCCCCAAAAAGAGAATTCTTTCATTGTTTTTAGTAATTTCTCTTTTTTTATGAAAGTGTTGTTGTTTTCTTCTGGGCATTTAGAGTAACAAGAAAGATGTTCTTGATTGCAGCTTTGAGTTAAATTAATTTTTAGAGTATTGGTGAAGATTTCTTTCTTGAATCTAATCTTCTTTTTTATTGTTGAGCGGAAAGGGGATATTAAATTTGAGAAAAATTTTTCCATTTTTTGGGCTTTTTATTGTCTTAGTGATTCTACATGAATAAAGTACGACTGAGAAGGATGATTAATTTGCTAGAAAATGTGGGGCATGGTATATTTGTAGTGTAATTTTGGTAGGGTTTTATTTTATCTTACTTTATTTTATTTTTATTTATGGACAAAAACAAAAACAAAAACGAAAGTGGAGATGAAAAAGGGAAGCTAAAAAATATTTTTTTTTGGCGAAAGATATTTGTTGTTTTTTTGGTTTTGGTATTAGTTGCTTCTCTTGTTCTTTTCTTTCGCAATCGTAAAAGCGGAATTTTTAGAAAAGAGACTTCTGTTTCTCATGAAACATCTTTATCGAAAGATCCTTCTTTTGGTTTGGGAGGGAATTATGTAAGAGAGGGGTCTATTGGTGAACCTTTTTATCTTGGAGAATTGATAAATAGAGGATGGTGGAAAAACCGCAAAAATCAAGCTATACTCAGACTAATTTCTGTAGAAAATGAAAATGGTGATATAAAAAACGATAAAGAGCTAAAAGGTGGGGAGAAGATTATTTTGAATATTTTATTAAAAAATCCAGAAAGCTATCCGTTAGTTAATATAAAAATTCATGGAGCATTAAAGACGCGACATGCAGGCAGACTTACTAAATTGCTGAATGATTTCTTTTTAATAACTCCTAATTCTTTTAGTTTGGCGGGAGGAATGGAAAAGAAGATTTCTTTTCCATATACTATTCCAGAAAACATTTCTCCGGGAGAATACTCTATAGGTGTAGGAGCCGTTGATAGTAATGCTTTGCGATATTTAGATGGAAGTGGTTTTGTTTATATCGATCGGGAGATACAGGTTGGCAGAACCTCTTTGGTGTTTTCCGTAGTAGATGGTGATAAAAGTTTTGGCTTGGTTTCTAAGGATGAGGATCTTGATTTTGAAGTGATAAACAAAGAGAATAAATTTTCATTAAAAAATCCTTGGATTATTATTAGCTATCCTCAAGTAGGGGTTCGTTTTAAAATGTTTAATGATTCACAAGAAGCAAAGAATTTTAGTGTTCGTTATGATTTAATTAATCTTTTTGGTGGAATATTTGCGGATCTGGATAAGGATTTAGACAAAGTTCCCGAAAGGGCTTCTTTTACGGTAAAACCGAGATCAACCGAAGAAGTTCTTCATGAGTTTAATCTGGAAGACTACATTAAAAGGGCTCAGAAAGCTTTTAGGGAAAAGGGATTTTATTGGGCGGATAATTCTTTTAGTTCTTCTACTCTTCAGGTTTTAATTGAGGGTGAAGGAAGAAAATATATTGTTTACTTTCCTTTGTATCTTGAATTTGAAATGGCAGGGACATATTCGCATAATTTTGGTATTAGTAAATTCCCTATAAAAAAAGGGGAGACGGTGGATCTTTTCACGGGTTTTTTTGATTTAATGTTGTTTGAATTTTTCCAAGATATTCAAAAAAAGCAATCATTAGCTAGCGAAAACAATGTTTCTAAAATAGAGCTCTTATTAAAAGATAAAGATGGAAATGAAATAGGAAGGACCGTTTATATAGGAAAGGTTGATGGCGTAACAAAAGGTTGGAGAAATAAAATAAAAGTTCAAAATGATCTTGATTACTTAGAGTTAACGATGAGTATTTATAACAATCAAGGGGAATTGGAAAGGACAATGAAAGATGTCTACGATTGTGAAAAGATTGAAGGAGCCGTTTGTCTCCGTGACCAGTTTAACCGGAAAGTTCTTTGGACGCTTTTAGGAGTGACTTTATTTTTCTCCGGTTTAGTGCTAGCCTTAATTATCGTTGATAAATTAAAAAAGAAAAATGAAAAAAAGGGACATTGCTAAACTTATTTCTCTTCTCTGCGCTTCTTCTTTTTTGGCTTCTAAGAATCAAGAAAAGGGGGAGAGCGTCTTAGCGGCTTCTCCTACCAATCAATCTGCAAGTTCTTCCTGCACTGGAAGTAATATTTCCGCTGGTTTTAATTATTCTGCAAGGACGGATTATACTTTTATGGTTCATCGGGTTCACCAGAACGATGATGTTTTATTAAGCAGCGTTAGTCAATTGTTTAAAGGGGACAGGGTTTATGCTGTTCCTACGAACAGTGGTAGTTGGACAGGGAGTGCTAGTTCTTGGGATGAAGCGTATCCAACAATTACTCCAGCAGGAACAACCTGTGATTGCGACTGTACTACCGCCACTACCAGCACTACCTCCACTACCTCCACTACCTCCACTACCTTCACCGAAACTACCGCCACTACCGCCACTACCGCCACTACCGCCACTACCAGCCAGTATGTTAATAATTATCATAACACCTACTCCAACACCTACTCCAACACCTACTCCAACACCTACTCCAACACCTACTCCGACACCTACGACTACTACTACTACCTCTACTACCTCTACATTCCCGCCCCCTCCACTACCGAAACTACCTCCACTACCGAAACTACCTCCACTACCGAAACTACCTCCACTACCGAAACTACCTCCACTACCTCCATCGATTACACCACCAACTGCACCACAGCCGATAGCGGCAGTGACCAATGCTTTGCTAGTAATACCAAAATTGCTCTTTACGAAAACAAGTCTCTTCCTATTGATAAATTAAAAATTGGACAAAAGGTGGTTTCTTACAATGTTAATGAAAATAAATTAGAAAAAAAAGTTATTAGAACTATTACCACTGCTCAACGGGAAGACATGTTTGAATTACTAATGGAAAACGGTAAAAGATTAGTAGTGTCTGCAGAGCACCCATTGTATTCAAAAAAGAAAGATAAAATTGGTTGGGGTGTTTTGAGTAAAAAGAATTTTAAAAAATGTAAGATTGCTACTCATGTTAAAAATCCTTTTGAATTAAAAGAAGGAGACGAGCTTTTTAGTCTAAAGAAAGAGTGGATTAAGATAGTAAAAATTAAGGAACTAAAAAAGAAAATACGAACCTTTAATCTTTGGAAGATAGACGGAGAGACTAATTTCTTTGCCGAAGGATTTTTAGCGAGTACCTACCAGAACGGTGGACCAAAGGGATAAAGAAAAACATAAATAATTTTTTTAGAGCTTCTTTAGCAATAGATTATTAGATTTTTGTGGATATAATAAAAAATAAAGAGAAAGAAGTAAAATTAAAAAATGTTTTTTTTTGGCGAAAGATATTTGTTGTTTTTTTGGTTTTGGTATTAGTTGCTTCTCTCGTTCTTTTTTTTCGCAGTCGCAAAAGATTGATTTTTGAAAAAGAGTCTTTTGTTTCTCCTGAATCATCTTTGCTAAAAGATTCTTCTTTTGGTTTGGGAGGGAATTATGTAAGGGAAGGGTCTATTGGTGAACCTTTTTATCTTGGAGAATTGGTAAATAGAGCGGGGTATCAAAAATCCAATCAGCAATCTGTTCTTGAGCTAGTTTCTGCAGTAAAAGAGAATGGTGATAAAAACAATAAAGAGCTAAAAGGTGGGGAGAAGATTGTTCTAAATATTTTATTTAGAAATCCAGAAAACTATCCGTTAGTTAATATAAAAATTGCTGGGGTTCTAAGAGGGATAGTGGGCGATAAAAATCTTCCAACCAGTTTTTTGAATGATTTTTTTCTAATAACTTCCAATTCTTTTGATTTAGCAGGGGGAAAGGAAAAAAAGATTTCTTTTTTATACACTATTCCAGAAAATATTCCTCCAGGAAATTATTCCTTAGAATTGGGAGCCACTGAGGGGAATAATCATCGTTATTTGGCCGGTTTCACTTTTTATCGTAATTGGGGGTGGAAGAAGCCGCCTAAAGGTTCTTTGATTTTTTCCGTGCTAGATGGTGATAAAAGTTTTGGCTTGGTTTCTAAGGATGGGGATCTTGATTTTGAAATAATAAACAAAGAGAACAAATTTTCATTAAAAAGTTCTTGGAATATTGTTAGTTATCCTCAAGTAGGGGTTCGTTTCAAAATGTTTAATGATTCACAAGAAGCAAAGAATTTTAGTGTTCGTTATGATTTAATTAATCTTGCCGGTGGATTGTTTATGGATTTTAATAAAGACTTGGACAAAATTGCCGAAAGGCGTTCTTTTACAGTAAAACCAGGGTCAACAGAAGAAGTTTTTCACGAGTTCAATTTGGACGATTATATTGAAAGGGCTCAAAAATCTTTTAATGATAAGGATTTTTCTTGGGCGGATAATATTTTTGGATTCTCTTCTCTCCAGATTTTAATTGAGGGCGAAGGAAGAAAATATATTGTTTACTTTCCCCTGTTTCGTGAATTTAAGGGGTATGCGGCTTGCTTGACTGTTCCCAATATTAGTAAATTTCCAATAAGAAAAGGAGAAACGGTAGATCTTTTTACAGGCTTTCTTGATTTAAGATTGTCTCAATCCTTTCAAAATAGCAAAGAGAAGCAAGTATTAGCCAATGAAAATAATGTTTCAAGAATAGAACTTTTATTAAAAGACAAAGAAGGAGGAGAAATTGGAAGAGCTGTTTATGTGGGGAAAATAGACGGATCAACAAAGGGATGGAGGAATAAGATTAAAGCTCCAAAAGACCTTGATTATTTAGAGT
Organism: uncultured Candidatus Saccharibacteria bacterium; assembly: GCA_964598205.1. Classification (GTDB taxonomy): domain Bacteria; phylum Patescibacteriota; class Minisyncoccia; order CAIUEV01; family JAHKAQ01; genus CAZRBB01. The sequence goes on along the minus strand of CAZRBB010000005.1, from coordinate 64,318 downwards.
TAACGGCGAGCATTTATAACAATCAAGGGAAATTAGATAAAACAACGGAAGAGATTTACGATTGCAAAAAGATTGAAGGAGTGGCTTGTCTTCGTGACTAGTCAACAAGAATGTCCCTTAGATACTTTTTATTAAGCGGTCTTATGAATAAAGACAAAAAAGTAAAAAAAATACTTGCTTGGCAGAAAGTACTTACTGTTCTTTCAATTGGGATACTAATCGTTTTTCTCGTTCTGTATTTTCGTAATCACAAGAACGAAATTATAAAAAATGAACGACTGGCCCCTGATGCTTTTTTGCTAAAAGATCCTTCTTTTGGTTTGGGAGGGAATTATGTAAGGGAAGGGTCTATTGGTGAACCTTTTTATCTTGGAGAATTGGTAAATAGAGCGGGGTATCAAAAATCCAATCAGCAATCTGTTCTTGAGCTAGTTTCTGCAGTAAAAGAGAATGGTGATAAAAACAATAAAGAGCTAAAAGGTGGGGAGAAGATTATTTTGAATATTTTATTAAAAAATCCAGAAAGCTATCCGTTAGTTAATATAAAAATTCATGGATCATTAAAGACACTAGGTGCAAATTATTATCCTACTGAATTGTTGAATGATTTATTTCTAATAACTCCCAATTCTTTTGATTTGACAGGGGGAAGGGAAAAGAAGATTTCTTTTTTATACACTATTCCAGAAAATATTCCCCCAGGAAATTATTCCTTAGATGTAGGAGCTGTTGATAGTAGTGTTTCGCGGAGACTTGAGGGTTCCATGCTTTATGCTAATCCTCGTCAGTGGCTCCCAAAACTTTCTAGAGGTTCTTTTATTTTTTCCGTATTAAAGGGTGATAAAAGTTTTGGCTTGGTTTCCAAGGATGGGGGTTTTGATTTTGAAATGATAAATAAAGAGAATAGATTTTTTATCAAAAATATCCAGAATATTATTAGCTATTCTCAGGTAACAGTTCGTTTTAAAATGTTTAATAATTCACAAGAAGCAAAGAATTTTAATGTTCGTTATGATTTGATTAATTTTTTTGGCGGAAGATTTGCGGGCTTGGATAAGGATTTGAACGAAATTGCCGAAAGGCGTTCTTTTGCAGTAAAACCAAGGTCAACAGAAGAAGTTTCTCATGAGTTCAATTTGGACGATTATATTGAGAGGGCTCAAAAAACTTTTAAGGAGAAGGGATTTTATGGAGCGGACAATACTTTTGGTGGCTCCTCTCTCCAGGTTTTAATTGAAGGCGAAGGGAGGAAATATATTGTTTATTTTCCGATCTTTCTTGAGTATAAAGGAGATGTGCCATGTTTAATTGGTACTGGTATTAATAAATTTCCAATAAGAAAAGGAGAAACGGTGGATCTTTTTACGGGTTTTTTTGATTTAAGTTTATATGAATTTTTTCAGGATATTCAAAAAAAACAATCACTAGCCAATGAAAATAATGTTTCAAGAATAGAACTTTTATTAAAAGACAAAGAAGGAGGAGAAATTGGAAGAGCTGTTTATGTGGGGAAAATAGACGGAGTGATAAAGGGATGGAGGAATAAGATTAAAGCTCCAAAAGACCTTGATTATTTAGAATTAGAAGTAAGTTCTTACAATAGTAAGGGAGAATCAAAAAAGACAATGAAAGAGATTTATGATTGTAAAAAAATTGAAGGAGTGGTCTGTCTCCGTGACCAGTTTAATAGGAGAGTTTTTTGGACGCTTTTGGGGGTGACTTTATTTTTTCCTTGGTTAATAATGGTAAAGAAAATAATTGTTGATAAATTTAAAAATAAAAAAGAGAAAAAAGTGAATAAAGAAAAACAGAAATGATTTGTCTATGGTTTAGTATAAGGAAAACAGCCGGTACTGTCACAATCTCTTCTTTTGTAGTATTCGCAAGCTTGGCATTTTGGATCAGGAGATTTTCTTTTTAATTTAATTTTAAGAATTTGTTTAAGCACTTCTTGATGTTTTTTGCGAGAAATAATTTTGTTTTTATAAAACATATTTTTTGGTTTAATATCTCTAGGGTTAATCTCGTAACGATATAGCGCTCCACAAGATAAAATATTAAAATTCGGGTCTATAAGACCACCACATTCTTTCCCACAAAAGGGATTCACTGTTGACTTAATGATTTTTTTTAGTGGAAAAAGAAAAAAACAGAGAGGGATTTTTTGTGCCATTCCACAAGGGATACCCAATTCTTGCAGAACGCCTATTAAACTGACTATTTTCTGATTAAGAATTTTCTTTTCTTTTAGGATATCTGCAAAACAGTTCATGGAAATACGAACAGAAAAATCCTGAAGATTGTTTTTAACAAAAAAATTCAAATCAGCTTTTAATTGATTAATATCGGTTTCTTTCTGAACAATAATGCTAAAATTCAAGTGAGGATGAATATTTTTCCTTAAAAAGAAAACATTTTTAATAAAGGTTTTATTTTTATTAAAGTCAAAATTGAAAATAAAAAAATCTGTTTTTCTAGGAACAATTTTTATTGGGAAGGTAATTGTTCCGTTGGTAAATACTTGGATATTTGGGAAAAAGTGCTGAGCTTTGTTGTAAATATTAAGGAAAGAAGGATGAAGCAGTGGTTCTCCTCCGTAAAGAGTGACATTCCGATAACCCCAAAGAGAAAAGACTCTAAAAGCATCAATAATTTTTTTGGGATCTATAAAATCATCCTTGTTTTTTTTAAGCTCACAAAGAGAACAGTCGGGGCATTTTTGGTTGCACTTTTGTGTTAAAAGAAAACGAATCCACCACCAATTAGAATAGAGTTGTAGTGTGGGCATGGCTTATTAGTGTTCTAATATCTCTAGCTCTAAATGCTCCATTGCTTCGTAGGCTTTGATTCTGGCTTTGCCGCCAATAGGAAAAGTGATTTTAGGATCGGTATGGCCAAAGTCTACTCCAGCAATCATGGGTAAATTAGCAAGTTCCTTTTTGGAATCAACTAACTGTTTGATTTTGTATTCATCTAAACTACTTCCTCTTTGGAATCGGCCAAAAATCATTCCCTTTACCCCCTTAAAATCAGGAAGATGGATCAGTGATTGTAGATCCCTATCTAGTTTTTCTAGTGGAATTTCGCCGTCTTCTTCTATAAAAAGAATGGTACCCTCCAAGCTTGGAAAATATTGTGTTCCCTGAAGTAGCCTAAAAGTACTTAGGTTACCTCCAACAATTGTTCCCTCTGCTTCTCCTTCTTTGATTAAAGATAGGCCACTATTAGTGGTTAGACTTCGGTTGTTTTGATCCAAAAACCAGGAATCGTCGCTCCATTCCTTGGAGGCGCCACAATAAAAAGGGTAATTCAGAAACAAGCATTTTTTAAAATATTCTAGCGTGTATTCAAAATAAAGTCTTTGACCAAAAGTAGAGAAGTCGGGACCAGAATAGTTGACCAGACCCGTTTTTTGAAAGATGGCATTATTTAGGGCGGTGATGTCGGCAAAACCGCAAAAGATTTTGGGATTTTTCTTGATTAGTTCCCAATCCAAATAATCTAGGAGCTGATTGCTATTAAAACCACCCAAGACCGTTAATATTCCTTTAACCTTGGGGTCGCTAAAAGCTTGGTGCAAGTCTTTAATGCGGGAATCAATTCGACTGGAATTGGTTTCGTCTTTTTCTTCTGCGTTTTCTCCAAAAGTTATTTGAATGTTGATTTCAAAAAAACGCTCTAAAGCTATTGTTTTGATTTCTTCGGAAATAATAGCCAAAGACTGAGACGGAGCGATTACTCTTATTTCATCGCCTTCTTTTAATTTTTCGGGAATTATTTTTATTATTTTTTCCATAAAGGTTGATTTATTTAGATTTTAAGCTTAGTAAATATTTTGTTTTTAGATAAACAGTGATTCGACCTTTGAATAATTATAGCCTTCCTCTTGCCAATAAGAAAGGGCTGTGCTACAAAACTAGGTCCTTTAAGCAAATCTAGAATTTAAAAAATGGAATCAAAATTGGCATTAGTAAAGATAAAAGAGGCTTTGGAGTTCTTGGACATTAAAGAAGAAGATCTTTTGGCTTTTATTGATAAAAAAATATTGCGACCGGTTTTTTTGAATCCAGAAGAAAAAAATGGAAAATATAAGTTTAAAAAAGAAGAACTAGTCCGTTTTAAAAAAGAACAGGATCGGCTTTTGGCTGGTTTAACCGAAGGGAAGGATGAAATTTTCTTCTTTGAAAAAAAGTTTTTGGTGTTAAGAAATCAGCTAGATAAAAAGAGGGAACAGCTTAGTTTTTTAAATGAAGAGCTTTATCAAGCCGAAAAAACTGTAAGCGAATTTTTAAAAGAAGCAGAAGAAGAATCTTTTAAGATTGAGAAGGTAGTTTCCAAGGAAGTGCCAGTAGAAAACATTAGAGAAGAAACAGAAAGTAGTTTGATGGATTTTTTAGTGGAGCCGGGAACAGAAAACTCAAAGGGATTGGAAACGGAAACATTAACATTGAATCAGGAAGAAGATCAAAAGGAAGTAGAAGAAGAAAAGGAGAAGGAGAAGGTAAAATTATCTAACTTAAAATTTTGGTGTTTTTTAAAATTAGCAAAAATAAAGAAAACCAATGTTGATTAAATTTACAAAAGATTTGGGTAAATACCAAAAAGGGGAGACTCATTTTTGCAAGAGTCAAAAAGATAAAGAGAAGGGGACGGTTCTTATTGATTGGGGCTTTGCCGTGGAAACTAAAATTTTTCCCCAAGAGAAAAAGATAAAGACAGAGATTAAGAATAAAAAAAAGAAGGCGAATCAAAAAAAACTCTCTACAGAGATTCAAAAAGTAAGGGAAGAAAAGGAAAAGTTAGAAAGTTTGGTCAAGGAAAGTCTTAATGTTTTAGAAGAAGAATTAAAGAAGAAGGATCAACTAATAGGAGAAAATATTAATCGGTTAGAAACTTTAAAAGAAAGTTCCGCAAAGGCGGAGCAATTACTTTTTTTTAAAAAAGAGTTGCGGAAAAAAGAGGAAAATCAAAAGAAAGAAGGGGAAATTGCAAAGATAGTATTAGAAAAAGAGCTGTTAGTAGCGAGGAAAAAAAATGATGAGCTAAAGAGTGAAGTGGCAAGAGAGAGGAAAAGTTTTTTAGAAAAAGAAGGAAATTTAAATAGTCAAAAAAGTTCTTGGAAGAAAGAAATGAGTTTTTTAGAAGAGGCACTTTCGGGACGGGAAAAAGAATTAAAAGCGGCTATTATGGCTCATAGCTTGGCTGTTTCTGCGCTACAAGAAGATTTAGCAATGCTTCAAAAAAATAATAAAAAACTTTCACTAAAGACTAAAATTTTAGAAAAAGAAAAGCAAGGAATGAAAGAAGAGGTGACTAGAAACCTTATCTTTTTTGAAGATCAATTGAATCAAAAAGATAAACAAATAAAAGCTCTTTCTCTTTCTTTAGGAAAAAAGTCAAAAATTAAAAAATAAGGCGCTTTTTGGGAAAAACGGTTCTGATTGTTCTTAGTTGACTCTCTTTTTATTGTGGGTTAAAATGTTTTTAAGTGTTTAAAAGTGGGTAAAAGTGTTAATATTCCAGAATGTTTATTGGAGAGTACAGTCATAACTTAGATGCTAAGAACAGGTTGGCGGTGCCGGTTAAATTTAGAGATGAACTGGGTAGATCAGCCGTTATTACTAGGGGATTGGATCGTTGTTTGTTTTTGTACTCCAAGAAAGCATGGGAAGAAATTGCTTTTAAGTTAGGGAAGATGCCGATTGGAGAAGGAGGAACTCGTAGTTTTGTGCGTTTAATGTTAGCTGGAGCTTCGGAAGTGAAACTAGATGGATTGGGAAGAATTCTAATTCCTGAATATTTAAAGGACTATGCTGTTTTAGGAAAAAATGCGGTGATCAACGGACTTTTTAATAGATTGGAAATTTGGGAAGAAAAACAATGGAAAGCCTACAAAGAAAAAGCGGAGAAAGATACCGAAAAGGTAGCAGAAAAATTAGGAGAACTGGGAGCTTACTAAGAATGCCAGAAACAAAGCATTCCCCGGTTCTTTTAGAGGAGGTTTTGAAATTGCTTGATCCAGCGAAAGGGGAAATCTTTGTGGATTGTACTTTGGGCGGTGGCGGTCATGCTAAGGAGATCTTAAAAAGAGTTGGTTCCGAGGGAATGGTAGCGGGAATTGACTTTGATCAGGAGAATGCTGGTCAAAGATTGGTAGTTGGGAAAAATTTTAAGGTAGTTTTAGGGAATTTTAAAAATATTAAAAAGATCATTCAAAAATTAAAGATTGAATCAGTATCAATGATTTTGGCGGATTTGGGATTTTCTTCTGATCAATTAGAAAGAACTCCGGGCTTAAGTTTTCAAAAAGATGAAAAACTGGATTTGCGATTAGACAGTTCAATAGAGAAGACGGCTGCGGAAATTTTAAATGAAGAAAAAGAAAATGAACTGGTGCGGATTTTTAGGGAATATGGAGAGGAAAGGGAGGCAGAACCGATAGCTAAATTAATTGTTGAGCGGAGGAAAAGAAAGCTCTGGGAAAAATCGCAGGAGCTAAAAGAGTTAATAGAAAAGCATTACAAGGGGAAAAGTCGAAATTTTAAAATTAATCCAGCGACCAAGATTTTTATGGCACTAAGGATTGCGGTTAATAAGGAGCTTTCTAATTTGGAAGAATTTTTACCGGAAGCGGTGGGATGTTTAAAAAAAGGTGGTCGATTAGGAATAATTTCCTTTCATTCCCTAGAAGATCGATTGGTTAAGAATTTTTTTAGAAAGGAAAGTCAAGGGTGTATTTGCGAAGAAGATGCTTGGCAATGCACTTGCGGTCATCGGCCAGTTTTAAAAAGGCTAAATAAAAAACCAATAACTCCGAGCGAGGAAGAAAGAAAAGAAAATCCTCGATCACGGAGCGCCAAATTAAGAGTAGTAGAGAAGATCTAAAAATAAAAATGGTAGAAAAAATTGATATTTTTAAAAAGAAAATTAAACCGGGGAATGCTCGCTGTTCACGGCTTAGTCTTCCTTTTAAATGTGGAACAACGGCCGTTGGTTTGGCAACTGTTTTAATTATTTGCCTTCTTTCATTGTTTTATTTGGTTCAGGCTAACCGGACAGCGACCTATGGTTACGAGATAGAAAAATATGATAATAAATTGTCTGAACTAAAAAAGGAAAGGGCGAGCTTGGAATTGGAGGCGGCTAAGTTGCGTTCCACTAATCAAATAAAAGAAAATTTAGAAAAGATAAATATGTGGGAAGTGGACCCTGCAAAAATCAGTTACTACGAAATAGAAGAAAAAATTCTTCATTATTCTTATGACTGGGATGAGTCGTCAGGAGTTGATCATTACAAGACTAGAGGAAAATCTGTTATTAAAAAGGCAGCAACATTTTAGACCAAATGATTTTATTTAATGAGGATATTCAAAAAAAAGAAAAGACTGGTCTTAAAAATGAAACATTGCCGGCCGGGGGTGATTTCTGTTTCTTACGAAAAGAAATCGCGAGGGAGGAATGCTTCTCCAAAAAATGATTGGCGATGCTGGGTAGTTATTTTCTTTTTTTTTACTACTACACTGACTATTGGAGGACGGTTGTTTTTTTTACAGATTTTTAGTCAAAAAATACTAAGTGCTAGAGCTCAGAAACAGTATCAATTTTCTGAACAATTAGCTCCTTCTCGTGGGCAAGTTTACCTAAAAGATGGAACGGATAATTTTATTCCGGTAGCTACTAATGAAAAACGCGATTTAGTTTTTATTGTGCCTAAAGAAATAGAAGATATTGAAGGAACGGTAAAAACGCTGGCTACGATTTTAAGTTTGGATGAAGAGGGGATTAGACAAAAAGTTTTAAAGAAGAATGATCCTTATGAGGTAATCAAAAAAAAGTTAACAAAAGAAGAATCTCGGCAGCTTTTAGAAAAAAAGATGAAGGGGGTAGGGCTTTTAGGTGAAGATTGGCGCTATTATTCTGAGGGGGAATTTCTTTCTCAGGTGCTGGGTTTTGTTGGTAATAATGGAGAGAAACGGGAGGGGCGTTATGGGATTGAAAACTATTTTAACAATATTTTAGAAGGAGAGTCGGGATTTATGAAAGCCGAAAAAGATACTGCTGGCCGGTGGATTCCTATTAAAGAAAGAGTCCTAGAACAACCCAAGGATGGAGCAGAGATTGTTTTAACGATTGATCAAACAGTCCAGTATTTTGTAGAAAAACTTTTAAAAGAATCGCTCGCTAAATATGAAGCCACTTCTGGTTCAATTTTAGTGATGGATCCCAAAACGGGAGCGATTATTGCCATGGCTAATCAGCCAACATTTAACAATAATGATTTTGGGTTAGTAGAAGACAGTGCTCTTTTTAAGAATAATAGTATTGCTTATCAGTTTGAGCCGGGGTCTATTTTTAAACCTTTTACCTTTTCTATTGCACTAGAAGCAGGAGGATTAAAGCCGGATTCTACTTATTTTGATAAAGGAGTTTATTCGGTGGGAGGGTTTAATATTCACAATGCAAACATGGTGGCTAACGGAGAAACAACGCTTACTCGAGCCTTGGAACTTTCTTTAAATACTGGAGCGATTTGGGCAATGCAATCTGTTCCTAAGGAAAAATTCTTAGATTATTTAAAGAAATATGGTTTTGGAGAAACAACAGGGATTGAGCTTACGGGAGAAGCTAGTGGAGATTTGGCTAATCTTAAATTTTTACGGGATATTAATTTTGCCACTTCTGCTTTTGGTCAGGGCGTTTCGGTGACTTCTTTGCAGTTGGTTACGGCTTTTTCGGCAGTGGTGAATGGAGGAGAATTAATGAAACCGCAAATAGTGGAACGCTTTATTTATCCTGGCGGAAAAATTGAAAAAGTTTTTCCAGAAGCAAAAAGGAGAGTGATTAGCCCAGAGACTTCTAAGAAAATGAGAGAGATGTTGGTTTCTGTGGTGAAGAATGGTTGGAGTAAAAAAGCGAATATTCCCGGTTATGAAGTGGGCGGAAAAACAGGGACGGCACAGATGCCTAATCTAGACGGTCCTGGATATGGGAATGATACTATTCATAGTTACATGGGCTTTGGACCGGCGGAAGATCCACGGTTTGTAACATTGGTACGATTGGATAGAGCAAGAAAAGTTAATTTTTCTTCTGACTCAGCGGCGCCGATTACGGGAAAATTAAATAATTTTCTGCTCGATTTTTATCATATTTTCCCAACCAAAGAGATTAAGCCAGAAGAGCAACAATATTACGATCGCTTAATGCAATTCAACGAAGAAGATTTAAAGAAGGCTAGGGAAGAAGCAGCGGCGGGACAAGAAGGATTCTCTTTGTAAGATTGCGAGCTTATAAAGAGTAAAAGGTAAAGAGAAGGAATAATAAAAAAATATGAAAAAAGTATTTAAAAAAATTGTAGAAATGTCAGCGGGGAGGTTAGCTAAAAAAGCGGTGGAAAAGAATAATCCTTTGATTGTTGGGGTAACTGGTAGTTTGGGGAAAACTAGCGCCAAAGAGGCAATTTACACTGTCCTAAAAAGCCGTTTTTCTGTTTCTCGTTCTCGGGGAAGTTTGAATAGCGAACTAGGATTGCCTTTGGCGATTGCTGGATTTGCCGAGGGGAAAAAAACAGATACTGCTTTTTGGTTAGGGGCTTTGAAAAAATTAAGGAATATTGCTTCTGGAAAAGAGAAAATAAAACCGTTTTTGATTTTAGAAATGGGAGCGGGAAAACCAGGAGATATTAAAAAATTAGTAGCAATAGCGCCACCAAAAATAGCAGTAATTACCAACGCTACCTTTAGTCATTTAAAATATTTTAAAAACCTAGAAGCAACACTAAGCGAAAAAACAGAAATCATTAAAAATCTGCCAGTTGACGGTTGGGCGGTGGTTTGTGGTGATGATTTGGGATTAATAAATAATCTAGGAAAAACCAAGGCCGCTGTCTTAACTTTTGGTTTGGGAGAAAAAAATTTAATTAGGGCTTCTAATCTTATTCTAAATTTTGGTCGTTTTACGCATCCCGAGGAATGGGGAATGAGCTTTAAATTGATGTATAAAGAGAGGGTGATTCCGGTTAGGCTTTGGGGAGCATTAGGAAGGAGCCAGATTTACGCCGTCTTGGCTGGAGCGGCAGTGGGAACGGCTTTAGGAATGAATCTTTTGGAGATTGGAGAAGCACTTTCTAAATATCGCTCGCCTAGGGGGAGATTAAATATTTTAAAGGGAATGAACGGGAGCATTGTTTTAGACGATACTTACAATGCTTCTGCGCCAAAATCAATGGTCAATGCTTTAGAAATCCTAAAAGAAGCGCCGGCTGTTTTGCGGATTGCTGTTTTGGGAGACATGCTTGAGTTGGGAGAAAAAGAAGTTTTGGCTCATAGGGAGGTAGGGCTGGCGGCGGCTGGTTCGGCGGATGTTATTTTTACCATAGGAGAAGCGGCGTTAGAAATTCATAGAATGGTTAAGAAGAAAATTGGTGCTTCTGATAAAAAAATAGCCGAACATTTTTTAACTCAGCAAGAATTGATTGAGGCCCTAAAACTTCTCTTAGATAAAAAGGTGGTAGCGTTAGTGAAGGGATCTCAGGGAATGCGGATGGAAAAAATTGTAAAAGAAATTCTAGAAGATCCCAGCAAAGCTCCGTCTTTATTGATTAGACAGGAAGAGGAATGGTTAATGTCATAATGGAAAATCTGATTTCTTTTTGGCAATTCTTGCCGTATAAAATTAATCCTGAGATTTTTAGCTGGGGATTTTTTACGGTGCGTTGGTATTTTATGGGCTATCTTTTGGGATTTTTTACAGTTTATCTTTTAGTGCTGTATCGTTTTTGGAAAGATACTTCTTCTTTGGATCGTGAAAAATTAATAGAAAGTCTTTTTTGGGTTTTTGGGGGATTGATTTTAGGGGCACGACTAGGGTATGTTTTTTTCTACGATTTATCTGGTTTTTTTTCTCATCCGCTGGGCGTTTTTAGTCCATTTGTTTGGGAGGAAGGTGGATTTAGGTATCGGGGGATTTACGGAATGAGTTACCATGGCGGTTTAATTGGAAGTCTATTGGCTTTTTGGTTTTATTCTAAAAAAAGTGGTTTACCTTTTTTTTCGGCTCTTAATTTTATTTTACCGGCCGTGCCATTAGGTTATTTTTGGGGGCGGATGGGCAATTTTTTTAATGGTGAATTGTGGGGGAGGGTTACTCAAAAACCTTGGGGGATGTATTTTCCCAATGCCTATTTTTTAGATGGAGAAAGTTTTTTGCGGCATCCGTCACAACTTTACGAAGCCTTGGGTGAAGGTATTTTTATTTTTATTTTGCTTTGGAATTTAAGAAATAAGAAGAAGGCGAAAGCTTATTTATTGCCTCTTTATCTTTTTAGTTATGGAACGATTCGTTTTGTGATTGAGTTTTGGCGAGAGCCAGACGAGCATTTGGGTTTTCTTTTGGGTAAATTGAGTTTGGGGCAGTTGCTTTGCTTTTTAATGATTATTACAGGAGCGGTTCTTTGGTTTTTTATTAATCGGTTGGAAAAAAAAGGAATAAAAAAACACTCCCGAGCTTAAACCCGGGAGTGCCAAACAAAAAGGATATATCTAAAAAATTTATTTTTGGTTAGCGCAGTTGCAACCTCCATCTCTTATTCTTCCGCCTGCTTGATTCTTGAGTCCCAATTCGGCTCTTATTTTAGTGGCCTCTTCGGTTTTACCTTGAATCATTAAGCGATGGGCTTCGGCGAACCGAGCAAAATTTTGTTCGTTGACTACTTGGCTTACTTGACCACGATTTCCTTGCAGTTCTTTCCACTGAGCATAGTTATTGTTATTAAACGCTTCTTCCATTTGGGCGTGTCTTTCTGGTGAATAGTTGGGTCCCATTCTAGTGCCAGGACCGTTGGTTTCTGCCTGGGCGTTATTAAAAGAAGAAAGGGCGAAGGCGGAAGCGGAAGCAACGACTCCCAAACCAATAATACTTCCTAAGATTAATTTATTTCTTTGATTCATTTGCTTTGATTATTGCTTAAATTTTTTGAGGTTCCTAGGCTCCTCTGTCTATTAATACGCTTCTTTCTTAAAAATATTGCAAGAGAGTTCCATTCCTTTGCCATGGTCTGATTTCTTCTGCTTCAAAGATTTCTGATTCATCTTTATTATTGGTTCTTTGGCCGATTATTTTGATTAACAGATTTTCTTTTAGTTTTAGGCCTCCTTTGATTCGAACATTTAAACAGCAAGGAACTAACCATGTATTTCCTTTAAAATCTTCTAAAATAAAAGCTTCTGGTTGAATGGTTTGTATCTTCCCTCCTAAGAAACCGGTTTCTGGTTTTGACCACTGCTTTTTTTTAGTTCCTTCTTGGAACTTGTGATAAGGGCAGTTTAAGATTCCTTCAATATTCCTTCCGGGTTTGGTTAATTTTAATCCTAGAGCTAGCGCTCCGGCGGCCAAGATTAAGATTAAAAGCACTAGCTCCCAATGGTAGCGGTATCCCCTAGCCGTTTTTTGAAAAATAATAAGGGCAAGGGTTAGGAATAAAGAGGCCAAGAGAAGCCATAAGAGGGGAATACTATTTTCTAATAATAAATGGTAGTTCCAAAAGAGATCATTTTCTATTTCCGAAACAGAGGAAAAAAGAAGTGAAGAAATTAAGCCACCCCAAAAAATAAAAAGAAAAAACAAAAACCAAACTGCTCCGTCCCTGGTTTTTATTTTCCACTTAGGTTCGGGAGCAATTTTTTCTTCTTTGATTTTCTTGATCACCGCGGAAGCGGTTTTTTCTTTGTTCATGAGCTTAATTAAGGCAGTTAATGTTTTGGGCTTTTAATTCTTTTTGGAGTATTTTTTTGCCACGAGCAACCAAAGAGGCAATTGTTCCTGGGGGCTTCTTTAAGATATCGGCAATTTCTTCGTAGTTTTTTTCTTCTAAGAAACGGAGGATAAGTATTTCCTGATATTTAGAATCCAGGTTACTAATTATTTTTTTTACCTTTAAAAAGCAGTCTTTAATAAAAATTTCTTTTTCTGAGTCAGAACTGGAGCGGATAATTTTTGTTAAATCTTTTTCTTCTAAATAAAAATCGCCGCGGCGTTTTTTGTTTTTTCTTAAAAAGTCTAAGGCATGGTTTCTGGCGATTTGGTAGATCCAGCTAGAAAATTTTAAGGAAGGATTGTAAGCGTTACTTTTTTGGTAAACTTTAACAAAAACTTCTTGGGTAATATCTTCTAGGTCTTCTGGCAGAAGAAAGAAAGTTCTTCTTAGGAAGCGTTTTAGGGGGTCAGCATAGCGTTCTATTAAGGAGCCAAAAAGTTCAGGGTCTTTTTGAGCCATTAAAAGAAGTTCGGCGTCTGATTTTAGTTTATTGTTTGATTTTTTGGCCATTAATCACTGTTAGTGTCATTCCGAACAACATTTATTCTATTAATAAGGACTTACGAGTTTGGCACATTTCTTTATTCTTGGCAGTCTGGCTATACGAAGGCTTATCTTCAAAAATAGCACCATGAATTAATACGCTTAATTGTAGGTTTTTTTTGCAATCCAAGCGAGGATAGTAGATTAGGGCTTTGATTCTTAGGAGAATATGGAGAGGAATTAGGGGAAATGGGGGAAAATTAAAGAAGCGCTTTTTTCTAAGATAATAATTAGAACAGAGCGCTTCTTGGTTGAGGTTGGGTTGGTTGATTGATTTTTAGCGAATTGGGAATGTCTTTGGATTTAGGTTCTGGTTCTAGACGATTTTGTAAATCGCTTCGGCCAGCTGGTGCGGTGAGTCAATGCGGATATCTGCTGACTCCTCCCTTAGCTTGGAACCGACTACGATTTTTTTGGCTGGAGCCAGGACCGGATCCCGAAAAACTACTCGGTCATTGGTGTCGTCTCCGGCAAAAATCATTTCTTCGGGGAGAATACCGGTCAGTTCCAGTAGTCGCTTAATGCTTTCCGCCTTGTTAATGCCGGTCGGCTGGATGTTTTGCCAATGGCAGGTGTGCTTGCCATTGTTCCCGCCGTTGCCCGAATGGTTAAGGTGTTCCGGGAAACGGAACGATCTTTCGGTGCCTCGGATGATGATTTGAGCTGGCTCCTGGGTAAGAGCGGAAGCAGAAAACTCCTTAAAATCTTTTAAATATTGCTTAACATAATGTCTGCAGATTTTCAGTGTTTTTTTACTTCTTGAGAAGAAAACTCCTTCGGCCTTGTGGGGGAAAAACAGGATTGCATCACTGCCTTTTCTTTGAGAATCGAAAGATTCCAAGGTGGCTGCAATTTCTGCTTCGGAAAGTTTTTTCTCCCAATGGAGTTCACCGCAGTGCTTTGCCATTCTGGAACCGTTATCTGTAATGATTGGCGTCCTGGAATGGAGCGGGTTTTCTCTGCTCAAGAGAACACTTAATCCGGAAAAAGTTCTTCCGGTGGCCAGAGTGAACGGTATGTTAATCTTTTTGGAACATTTTATTAATGATTTGGGAAAATGTTCCTCCTTGCCGCCTAAACCAATGATTGGATCTGGAACCAAGCAGGTTCCGTCTAGATCCATTACAACTAGCTTGATCATGATAGCCCTCCCTCGGGTTTTGGTTGGTGGTTGGTAAGGTTCTTTTTAGCCTTAAAGTTAGGTTAATTTGCCGTTTTGAGCAAGGCAGGCTAGGATTCTAGAGAGGGAATTGGATAATTTTGAATTTTGAATTTTGAATTTCGAAATAAATTAGAAATTTAAATTTTAAAACAAGCTTCGGAAAAGTTTCATTTAGTAAAATCGAACTGTTTTAAAATTAACTATTAAAATTTATTTCGAAATTCAAAACTAGTAATTAGAAATTAATCTCCCATGTCTCAAGAATTTAACTTAAAAGAAGGAATCAAAAGCGTAATTAGGGCGGTAAGTAAAAAATCGCTTAAAAGTCCTTTTGTTATTGGGGTGGCGGGTGGCTCTTCTTCTGGCAAGACTAATGTTTTTTGTGCGGAAATAAAAAATCGGTTGGGAAAAAAAGCGGCAGTTCTTTCCATGGATAGTTATTATTTGGACTTAAAAGATTTAAAAAAGGAAAATGGTTTGGTGAATTGGGACTGTCCAAAAGCATTGGACTTGAATCTTTTTATTCGTCACTTGGAGGAAATTAAAAAAGGGCGGTCAGTCAAGAAGCCGATTTACGACAAAAGATTTAATAAAAGAGTGGGTGAGGAATTGTTTGCGCCGACTCGAGTGATTTTAGTAGAGGGATTATTTGCGCTTTCGGCTGAATTTATTGCCAATTATGATTTAAAGATTTTTATAGACGCTCAAAAGCACGGTCGGATTGTGCGGCGACTTTTTCATTACATAAGTGAGACTGGTCGTAGTCCGGAAAACATTATTCGCTATTTTACGGAAATTGTGGAGCCAATGCACCAAGAATTTGTGGAGCCAGGGCGATTGAGTGCCGATTGGGTGGTAAAAAATGATTATGATCCCAAAAAAGAAGCAGAAAAGTTTGGTTTGTATCGAGTGCAGTTTAAATTTAAACGAAAACTAGATCCAAAGAAAATAAAAGAAGCCGGAGGAAGAGAAATTGAATTATTAAAACAAGCAGACGCTTATTACTATCCTTTTCGGGGAAACTTTGGAGAAACAGGGGAGACGCTGCGAATTAGGAAGGAGAAAGAGAATTTTCTTTTTATCTACGAAGGGCCACCCATTGATTCGGACTTTAAAAAGCGAGCGGCGTTTAAGTTTAAACTGAGCAGGCGTTCGGCAGAACGATTTGTGGATGTTTATGGGTTTAGAGCGGCAACGGTTACCAAGGAAAGGCGAGTCTTTGAATTGGATGGAATAAAATTTTCTACCGATCGAGTGTTTGGTCGGAAAGGGGAACTGGCAGAACAAGAGCTAGGCTATTTTGTGGAGATATTTTTAGATGAAGAAAAAGAAATGGAAAAAGAAAAGCTAGATAACTTATTAAAAAAACTTGGTCTTTCTACGGAAGACTTTACGACTGATTCGTATTTGGAAATTTTAGTGGCCAAGAGTCGGAGGTGAGACTTTTTTAATAAAAACTAAGCCCCTGATTCTTCGCGATTGTTTTGGCGAGAAATTAGGGGCTTTTTTGAGTCTCAATTTGGTTGGATTTTACAGTGTACCGAGTACGGGACTCGAACCCGTGTTACCAGGATGAGAACCTGGCGTCCTAACCCCTAGACGAACTCGGCAATTTGGCTTTTAATCTAGCTTTTTTTGTTTTTTATGTCCACCAAAAATAATGCTCGGTTTGAATTTCGCCTTGGTTTAAGCTAAAATGAAGCCATGAAAACAGGGCAAAAATCGATTTTAAAAAATGAGTTTGGTAGTGAGCTTGGTAGTGATCGGATTGGTATTTTGGGCGTGGGTGTGGATTCTTTTAGAAAGAGCGAATTAGCAAGAATTCTAAACGGTTTCCTACGAGACAAAAAACAACATTTTTTAGCAACAGTTAATGCTGAATTTGTAATAGAGGCACAGACTAATGACCGGTTTCTGCGAATTCTTAATTTTTCTGATTTGAATTTGGCCGATGGAATTGGTGTGCTTTGGGCGGCTAAGTATTTAAGCTTAAAGATTAACGATAATTTTTCCCGTTCACGGAAATGGCGGATCTATCGTTATAAAATGATCGCTTTGTTTCAGGCTTTTTATAGTCTTTCGGCGGTGGCGCTTTTCCCAAAATTCATAAAATCGGTAATTCCGGAGCGGGTTACCGGTTCTTCCTTGGTTAATTTGTTAATGGATTTAACTAAAGAAGGAAACTTTTCGGTTTATCTTTTGGGTGGGGGAAAAGGAGTAGCTCAAAGAGCCCAGTTGGAACTAGAGAGGAAATACCCTAAAGGTTTGGTGGTTGGCAGTCGTGGCGGTTTTGTAAAGAAGGGAAGCAAGGAAAAACTATTTGAAGCAGTGAATAAGGCGCAGCCAGATATTCTCTTGGTCGGTCTTGGTAGTCCTAAGCAAGAAGAGTGGATTTTTAAAAACATGGATCGAATGCCAAGCGTTAAGGTGGCGGTGGGAATTGGCGGGGTTTTGGATTTTTTGGCACATACTAAAAAAAGAGCACCACGATGGATGAGGGAACGAGGGTTAGAATGGCTTTTCCGTTTAATCAAAGAGCCGGCACGGTTGCCTAGAATTAAGAATGCTACTTTTAAGTTTATTAAAGAGGTGGTGCGTTTTAAAATGAACAGCTGGCAACTTTAATCGGTTCTAAGTTATTGCTATGAATATAGAGAAATTTAATCAAAAATCGCAATTGAAAATTAATTTGTAATCAAATAGAGATGTTAGACATTAAATTTATTAGAGAAAACCAAGAGGCATTGCGGAAGGCGATTGAAAATAAAAATGTCACCCTAAATTTAGACGAACTTTTGGTGGCTGACGATAACCGTCGAAAAATTTTAGGGGAGATTGATAGTTTGCGAAAAAAAAGAAACGAATTGGCAGAAGCCGGTAAAAAAGGAAAGCCAGAAGAAAAAGAAATTAAAGAAGGTCGGGAAATTAAAGAAAAATTGGTAACTTTAGAAAAGAAGGAGAAAGAGATTGAAAAGATTTATCAAGAATTAATGGTTAGGGTTCCGGCTATTCCTTCGGCGGATACTCCCGTAGGGAAAAACTGTGACGAAAACCAGCAGATTTCTTGTTTTGGGAAAATTCCTGTTTTTGATTTTCCGGTAAAGACGCATATAAAAATTGCTTTGGATTTGGATTTAGCTGATTTTGAAAAAGGCGCCAAGGTAGGTGGTTACCGTGGTTATTACTTAAAAAATGAAGGGGCGCTTTTGGCTATGGCTTTAATGATGTTTGCTTTTCATAAAATGGCAGAGAAGGGTTATACACCGATGATTCCGCCGACATTGGTTAAGGGCTTTCCGCTTTTTGGCAGCGGTTATTTTAAGGGGACAGAATATGACGGAGAAGTAGACGAGATTTATCAGGTGGCAACTTCAGATAAAGAAGCGGATGGAGAGAAGAGCAAAGAAAAAAAGTTTTTAGTGGGAACGGCCGAGCCAAGTCTTTTGGCTTATTTTTCTGACGAAGTCCTAAAGGAAGAAAATCTACCAATTAGAGTTTGCGGATTTAGTCCTTGTTATAGGAGTGAAATTGGAAGTTATGGAAAAGACACAAGGGGGCTTTATCGGGTGCATGAATTTATGAAGGTAGAGCAGGTGGTGGTTTGTTCGGCGGATGTGGAAAAGTCTACCGCCATTCAAGAAGAGATGGTGGCGATCTCTGAAGAGATTCATCGCGACTTGGGACTACCTTATCGTAGATTGCAAATTTGTACTGGTGATATGTCTCCTGGTAAATATCGGGCTTTTGATTTGGAAGCTTGGATGCCGGGTTTGAATCGTTGGGGAGAAACCGGATCGGCAACTAACTTTACTGATTGGCAGGCAAGACGCATGAATATTAAGTATGTTACCAAGGATGGAGAAAAGAAATATGCTTTTCTTTTAAACAATACGGCGCTGCCTTCGGTCCGGCCATTGATCGCCATTTTAGAAAACTATCAACAAAAAGACGGTTCGGTGATTATTCCAGAAGTTTTAAGAAAGTATTTGCCAGGAGGAATGGAAAAAATAACCAAGAAATAGTGGTTAATTGATATGGCTTTCTTACCAAAAAAAAGAACACGCAGGCGACCGACTCCTTCTGTTAGGAAAAAATCTTTTTTCAAGAGAAAACCAAAGATTGATTTAGTGACTCAAAAAACAAATTTGCCAAAGTATCGCTTGGTTTTGGCAGTGTTTTTTTATCATTTTTCTATTGCCTTTGTTCTTTCGCTTATTTTTTATTTGATTTTTATTTCACCTTTTTTAATGGTGAAGGAGGTGATTGTAAAAGGAGATGAGGGAGTGGATGTGGCAGCTATTAAGGTAGAGGTAGACAAGCAACTTTTAGGAAAGCGGTTTGTTTTTTTGCGTAAGGATCATTTATTTTGGGTGCCAGCGGTGGCGATTAAAAAAGATATTCTAGATAAATTTAAAAATGTAAATGAAGCTCAGGTAGAAAGAAAGTTTCCAGATAAGTTAAGGGTGACTGCTACGATAAAATCGGTGACGGTTGTTTTTTGTGGGAACGAAAGATGTACTGCCTTAGACAAAGAGGGAACGGCGATCGATGTTTTCCCTCTAACAGATTTGTCACGATATGGTGGACGATTTGTTTTAGTAAGAGACGAGTCGGGAAGTGTTACAGAAGCTGGCCGGGGAATTAATACGGCTGTTTATGTGGATTTTGCTAGCAATGTTAAAAAATATTTAGAAGAAAATAATCGATTAAAAATTAACGATATTTTTTCTCCTTTAATTTTTGCTTCGGAGTTAAAATTGAAAATGGAGGAAGGATGGCTGCTTTTGGTAGATGTTAAAATGCCTCTATTGCAATTGTCAGAGACCTTAAAAGTAATTTTAGCTAAGGAAATTGGACCAGAAAACAGAGTTTGTTTAGAATATTTAGACTTGCGAATTCCTAAGCGGGTCTACTATAAATACTTTGACGATTGTGAGGAATTAAAGAAGAATAAGAATCAGACACAAGAACAGAGTCAAGGACAAGGACAAGGACAAGATTCAAATCAAGAAGAAAGACAGGAAATAAATTTAGAGCAGGTTCAGATTAAAAACAAGGATACTAAGGATGATTAAGAATTACGAATTATGAATTTTGAATTTTGAAATAAACTATAAATTAGAATTTAAAAATCATTTCTAAATTCAGATTTCTAATTTTAATCGAAATTCAAAATTCATAATTCGTAATTATTCGGGCGGTTAGCTCAGTTGGTTTAGAGCGTACGATTCACACTCGTAAGGCCACAGGTTCGAACCCTGTACTGCCCACAATAATCTAGAATAGTAAAATCGTCTTTCCAATACTATTACAGCAGGTCCTGGCAATTTTGCTGTTAATGGACAGCCTGTCACATTCAAAACAACTGGGGCGTTACCTTCTATAACAGTTGGCGGCGCTTCTGGAATTTTGCAGGCAGGGACTGTGTATTATGCAAAATGGGTAAGTACCTATGTCTACAAATTATACACAGATCAGGCACTGGTGAATCAGGTTAAATTTACAAACCAAGGATCTGGCGTTCATATTGCGACGATTGGCCCTGTTTGGGCGGGAACGGGCGGAATACAGTCTGGTGACACATTGCACATATGTGACGAACATGGCGATGTAGGGTCTGGATCTATTTTTTATTTTACGGGTCTCAAGGCATATTTAGGTGATGATGAAAATTCACGAATCACAATAACTGGTGAATGCCCGGGCCATATAGGGAAGATATGGAGAACATCGCGGAGATATCCTTCAGGCACATTTCCAAACCATCACTATCCAAAAAAACGACAAAATAAATTTTGAAGCGACTGATGACACAGGAGTGGATTATTACAAAATTAAAATTTTAAATAATCAAGGTCATGTTGTCAGAGCCTGGAAAAAACAAATCAAGAGTTTCTATTTTATTCCGGAAAGCATCTTAGATCAGGCGGATATTATTATAGTTAGAGCTTATGACAAAGCAGGAAATTATGTCGAAGAAAAAACTATTTTGAATATCGCAGAAAACTATTAAATATAGCTAATGTTAATAAAAATACGCCAGCAAATAATTTAGACAATCAAACATCAGGTCTGGAGGCGAGCAATACAAGTAAACCCAATATTTGCTCTTATGTTCTAGAATCCGGCGACACTCTTTGGAGTATTGCCAAGAAAGTTTATGGTGATGCAAATCAATATCAAAAAATTATTGATTTAAGTAATGCAAGCGACGGTGGATGTTTTGGGGAGGGATGATTAACGAGTTTAGCTTATAAGCTAAACTTTCTTGACATTTAAAAAAGTTTAGCTTATACTATAAACATAAACATTAAGGTAGGAATAACATGTTAAATGAGGTTATCCGCAGAGAAAAATATCTTGAAAAAATATATCTTTTTAAAAATCAAGCTGTCATTAAAGTGATAACGGGACAGAGACGAACCGGTAAGAGCTATATTTTAAAAAGCATTATCGGTGAGTTGGAATTGCAGGGCGTTTTAAAAAAAAATATTATCTATCTAAACAAGGAGGATTTGCAGTTCGATAAGATTATTTCCTATAAAGAGTTGCATATTTTTATTGAAACTAAATTGCAAAAGGCGAATAAAAATAAAAAGATTTATTTACTGATTGATGAGGTTCAGGAAATAAGCGGATTTGAAAAAGCCATTCGGAGTTACGCGCTAAATAAAAAATTCGATATCTATATTACAGGTAGCAATTCTGAAATCATTTCTTCCGAGCTGAGTACTTATTTGGGAGGAAGATATATCGAAAATTTTATTGCACCGTTGGACTTCAAGGAATTTTTGAAGTTTTCTGGATTGAGAACGAATCATGAAAGTCTTGAGAAATATTTCCGCTATGGAGGCTTACCTTTTATTCACAATATGCCACTAAATGACGAGGTGGTTTTTACATATGCTAAAAATATTTTCAATTCCATCTTGTTGAAGGATGTGATAAAAAAATTTGAAATACGCAATATCGCATTGCTGGAAAAATTGGTTATGTTTTTATGTGGTAATATTGGTTATGAATTTTCTGCCAATTCAATTTGCAAATATTTAAAAAATGAAGGCATTAAAGTGACGCCGAGTATTATTTTGGACTATTTATATGCTTTGCGCGCGGGCTATTTTCTCCATGAGGTGAAAAGGTATGACCTAGTGGGCAAGAAAGTATTTAAGCAAAATGCCAAATATTATGTGAATGATATTGGAATAAGAAACGCCCTCGCTGGCTTCAATGAGGCGATGACTAATCAAGTGATGGAAAATATTGTCTTTATGCAATTGAAAAGCGATGGGTATGAAATATATACAGGAACATTGGAAGGCAGGGAAATCGATTTTGTGGCAATTAAAAATACAAAAATTAAATATATTCAAGTGGCGCTGACAATCGGGGATACAAAAACCAGAGAACGAGAATTTGGAAATTTATTGAAAATTAAGGATAATTTTGAGAAAATAGTTATTTCAATGGATCCAGTAGTCAATGAATATCAGGGCATCAAGCATATGAAGCTAATTGATTTTTTGTTGAAAGGAGAAGTGAAATAGGGGTAATTCTGTTTTATGTTTTAAGCAGGAAGTATGTGAAAAATAATGTCGAATGAGCATGTGGCAGTGTAAATAATTTTTTAAAAATAAATGGAAAAAAAATTAGGGGGTGGTGAGGTAAATTTTGTGGATAATAGTAAAAAAAGGGTCAATTTCTGGATAATTGTTGGTTCCTTGGTGGTTATAATAATGCTGTTTTTTGGTTATGTTGCTTATTTTTACAAAGAAAAAACTAATCAACTAGAAAAAAGATACCAACAACAAATTCAAAGCTTGCAAAGACAACAGAATCAGTTTAAACAACAAAATCAGCAAGATTTAAGTAGTAATATTCAAGGGAATGCTAGTAATTCGCAAGAAATTGCAGAGATTCCTACAATAAAGTTGAAAAAGATTTTGGTGGATTGGGAGAAAAAAACTATTGAGGTAAAAGAAAATTGTAATGGAGTTGCTCGGTGTTTTTTGGTGGGGAAAATAGCCAACGACGATCCGCTATATAAAGGGAAGGATTTTTATCTTGAAGTGACGCCGTCTATGGGGGGTTCAGAAATGACATATTTTATAATCGAAAAGGGATCCGATGGGATTACCGAAAATAAGCTGTATATCAACGAGGGTTTGCAAGAGGCAGGGACTGAGGCAACGATTGTGGGGATAGATGACCTCCCAGAAGAAATACCTTTACCGGAAACTAGCTATCAATTAAAAAAATATTATTCTCCGACTTATTTATTCTCTGAAGTAAAAATAAAAAATAAATTATTTACCAACAAAGAAATTGGAGATTTTTATTTAACAGAAGGGGAAGGTTGTATTGTGGCGGAACTTCCTAATCATACGGCGATTGCTTACAATCTTGTTATTCCGTTCGTGAACAATGAAGATAGAGTGATCAATGTGACTTTTAACGATGGCAAAAAGAATCAAGATGAGTACGACTATATTAACCATACTTGCGGAGGTGTCTGTACGAATTTATTGGAGATGGATCCAAATGATCTTAAGCCAGAAGAAAGGCTACAAGTAGTTGGAAAAACAGTTAATGGAGAGGACATTTTGGGAATTAAGGATCCGAACGATCAATATCTAAAAGATCTATATAACAACGAACAAACTCTAGCCTATTACGGTGGCAACGATAATCAACAGCAAGGAGGAAGCAAATATACTTATGAAGAATTTATTAAATCAAATCCCTATCTTTATTGGAAAAATCCTTTAGGGAAATGGATAGAATTTAAAAATAGTAAGTTTAGCCCAGCGGCCGAAATGTGTAAGCCGGTTATTTATCTTTATCCTCAGAATGAAATTAATCTAAGCGTAAAAGTTAGTCCGAATGGTGGCTTTACGCATACTGATCCAGCATATAATAATGGATGGACGGTAAATGTTTTGCCTAATGGAAAAATAAAAAATCTAGAAGGTGGTAAAGAATATGATTATTTACTGTGGGAGGGGATTGGTGCAAATTATCCAAAACAAGACAAAGGTTGGGTAGTAAAGCGGGAAGATTTAAATTTGTTTCTAAGTGAAAAATTGCAAATATTGGGACTTAACGAAAAAGAAGCAAGTGATTTTAAAGAATATTGGCTAGCTAGACTTAACGAAAAACCTTTTTATAAGATATCTTTTTTGAGTCGAGAACAGTTTGATAGTTTAGCTCCGGTAGAATTTAATCCTATAAAGCCAGATGTGTTTATTAGAGTGATGATGACCGCAGAAGAGCTAGATGATTATGCTAATATTTCCGAACAAATTCTCCCAGCAAAAATTCCAAGGCGAAATGGTTTTACGGCTGTAGAATGGGGAGGAACTCTGCTTAAATAAAAATGAAAAAGAGACTCCTGCTGTTTTTGGTAATGATCGTGTTTTTTTTGGCAGGGGTCTTTTTTTGTTATTCAATAGTTAGAAAAATAAAGAAAAACCCTATAGAGTTTTCAGATGGGGCGACTCGGTTCCATTCTTCTTTTTATGTGGATAAGCAATTTTACGGGGATCTAGACAAAATAGTTCCGGCAAATGTTAGTGAAGAGAAAATTTACGGCGGAATAGTATCTCACCATTTGTTAGTGGCTAAAGAAATTGCTCAGTTTTTTAGTGCTTTTAAAAAGCAATCGCCTAAAACGATTGTTATTATTGGGCCAAATCATTTTAATGTTGGGAAGAGAGATATTTTATTATCAAAATATCCTTACAAAACTCCTTGGGGCGTGGTGGAGTCAGAAGAGAAATATATTAATGAATTATTGAACACGGGAACGGTTTTTAATGAGGAAGACCCTTTTTCTAGTGAGCACTCTATTTCGTCTTTGGTTAGTTTTGTTAAATACTTTTTACCTGATGCAAAAATAATTCCCATTATTGTAAAACGAAGCACAACCAAAGAAAAAGCGGAATTGTTGGCAAAAAATCTGGATCAAATTCTACCAGAAGATGCGGTGGTTATTGCTAGTGTTGATTTTTCTCATCACCTAAACAAAACAGCGGCTAATTTTCATGACAAAAAAAGCATTTCAGCGATTAAAGATTTTAATTATGAGGGAATTTTTAACAGTGAGATAGACAGTCCATCTTCAATTTATGCACTACTTAAATATTTAGAATTAAGAGAGGCGAAAAAGATAATTTACAAAAATACTAATTCGGCAGATTTTATGGGCAAGGAGAATTTTGGAGATGTTACAAGTTATTTTTTTGCTCATTTTATTAGAGGTGGTCAAAGAAAAGATAGGAAAGTTTCTGTTCTTAATTTTGGAGACATGATGTTTTCTCGAGATGTAGAAAAGTCTATGGAAAATGGAGTAAATCCTTTTGAAAAAATTAAAGGACCGGAGGGTAATTTTTTAAAAGGGGTTGATTTTATTTCGGCGAATTTGGAAGGGCCAATTACCGAGAAAAGTAATTGTTTGGAGAAAGCGTATAGTTTTAAGTTTGATCCAACGGTCACTGGTCTGATTGCTAAGAATGGAATCAATATAGTTAATTTGGCTAATAATCATACAGGAGACTGCAAGGCTGAAGGATTAAAAGATACGGAAGATTATTTGCTAAAAGAGGGGATTGATTTTTTTGGTAGCTTTTATGCTAATAGAAAATATATTGAGAAAGAAATCAATGGTAGGAAAATTGTTTTTATTGGAATTGATACCACGGTTCATTCTGGTGACTTAACGCAAGATTATGAGTTGATTAGGGAACTAAAGGAGCACAATGATTTTGTGGTGGTAAATATTCATTGGGGATACGAGTATCATGAAAACCAATCGGAAATTCAGGAGGGTGTTGCTCATTCCTTAGTTGATAGTGGGGTAGATGTAATAATTGGCCATCATCCTCATGTTATCCAACCGATGGAAATATATAAAAATAAAGCTATCTTTTATTCTTTGGGTAATTTTATTTTTGATCAAGTTGGCAAAGAAACAAACAAAGGTCTTGGAGTAGGGGTTGTTTTTAGTGGGGAAAAAACAGAATTCTATTTATTTCCCTATGATATAAAAAAATATCAGCCGACTCTATTGGTTCCGGAACAAGCTAGTGTTTTTTGTGATAGCTATTTAAGTGTTGTGCCAAATAAGAAGGGATGTTATTTTGAGACGAAAGTTGACCAATAAAATTCTAAAAGATGCGGAAATGTAAAACCAAAAAGCCCAAGATTGGCCTGGCGCTTGGGAGTGGTGGTGCGCGAGGATTGTCTCTGATTGGAGTAATTAAAGCCCTAGAGGAAGAGGGGATTAATATTGATTACATTGCTGGCTCTAGTATTGGAGCAATGGTTGGCGGTTTTTATGCCTCTGGCTTAACTGTTTTGGAAATAGAGAAAATTGCCAATGATACCAATTGGCGTCTTTTATTTTCCCTAGTTGATCCGCATTTTAGACAAGGGCTAATTAGTGGAAGAAAGGTTAGAAAGTTTATAGAGGGATGTGTTGATGGGATAAGAATAGAAGACTGTGCAATTCCTTTAGCAATTGCGGTAACGGATTTAAGGACTGGCGAAGCAGTTATTCTAAAAAAAGGAGAGTTAGCGCCGGCCATTCGGGCTAGCATTTCTATTCCCTTAGTCTTTAAACCAGTAGAGATTGAAAATCGTTTATTGATTGATGGTGGGCTTTCGTCGCCAATTCCCGTAGAGACTGCCAAAAAGATGGGAGCAGATTTGGTGATTGCCGTTGATTTAGATCGTTACGCGCCAAATAAAGAAATGAAACCTAATTTTTATCAGGTAGCGGAAAATTCGCTAAATATTTTGCGCCATCATTTAACTTTGGGGAACATTAAAAACGCAGATTTGGTGATTAAGCCAAAAACTAACGGTACTCGCTGGCATCGATTCTTAAAGGGGAAAGATTTAATTTTGGCCGGGGAAGAAGCGACTCAAGAGAAAATGGTTCAATTAAAAAAAATGATCGCTGATTTTAGCAAGGGAAAAATTAAAAAATCTTAGAAAATGAAAATCTAGAAACAGAAAGGGTAGTAAGTATTGACTGCTCTTTATTCTATTTTGTAAACAAAGATTGAAGAACCAATTTTGGCTTTTGGTTCATAGTGATCGGTTAGCCAATGGTAACTTTTATTAATTTCCGCGTTTTGGGAATTCCATTGAATGGCGCTGGCGGAAATAGCGAACCACCCTTTGGCGGGACCTTTTTCGAATCCCCAAGGAGTGTAGTTTCCTTGGCCAAAATAGTAATCTAAATTGCCACCTCCAAAATAATCTATCTTTAAATCTTTAATGCCGTTTTGATCGGCGTATGTTTTAAGGCGTTTTAAATCTTGCCCCCAGTCAACATTGGAATCAACCAAGTAAAGCCAGCCATTCTTATTCCCGCCAACTGATTCATTAAAGTAAGAGAGGTAGCTAGGATAAGTAAGAATGTTGGCCAAGAAGAGCCAACCAAAAAGGACTATGGCTAATCCTTTTCCAAAGATAGAAGTGACATGGTTTTTAGAAAGGCGGGTAAACCAAGCACCCAGAATTCCTCCGGCAATCATATAAAGATAAGGGAAGATAGGAACAACATAGCGAATACCTAACTGGAGCCTGGCTATTGCTCCCATATAAAGGAAAAGGGAAATTAAAATAACAAAAGCTAGGAGGACGAAATAATTTTTTAAAAAGGCACGGACTTTTTTGCCTTTTTGGGAAGAAAAAAGAAAGCGGAAGAAAGAAATAAGAGCAACGGTAAAAGAAATATAAACCAAAATCTGAGAAGCAATTGGTTCTTTTAGTAAATAAGTGATGAAGTAATATTCTTTCCAGTTTTGGCCGACCTCTCCCATAAAATAGGTGGAGTGACCATAAGAAGCATGAGCAGCTACCATAAAGAAACCCAATAGGTATTGAACGTATGGTCGGAGAATTGGGAAGTTGGTCATTCTCCCAAGCTTGGTTGCTAGGCCAGCGTTTTTAAAGTTGTTGTCAAAGATAGATTCGGAAACTAGTTGTTGCTGAACAGCAAGGGGCATCTCTCTGGTGAATATTTGATACCAAATGCCAACCAAGATAAAAGCTAGGGCTGTGGCGGCAACAGTTGCTCCCAAATAAAACCAAAATCTTTTTTTAATGCTTTCACCTTTTTCTCCGCCAAAAAAAGCGGCACCTAAAGTCATTAAGCCAATGATCGGTAAAAAAAGTGGACTAGAAAATTTAGCTAAGTGGAGACAGGTTTGTAATAAAACAGCAATGGTGAACTTTATTTTAGAAGGTTTAACTAGAAACTTCCACCAAGAATAAAGGGCAAAAACAGAAAAAGCGGCTACGCCCATATCGGTGGTAATAAAGCGACCATGAGCAATAATGTTTGGGGAAAGAGCAAAAAGAAGAAGAGCAATTAATCCAGCGAGTGGACTCTTAAAAATTTCTTTGGTCCAAACAAAAATAATCCAGCCTGTAAGAAGCATTAAAAAGACTATTGGTAATCGGCCCCAGAATAACATTTGGTCGGCATTGTTTCCGGATTTGTAAAGAAAAGTATCACCTAATGACCATTGATCGTTAACACGATCCTTCCAGGCAGGATTATCTTCTGGGAATTTGACATGGAGAAAAAAAAGAGGGATGGCTGCTAATTGTTTGATTAGCGGTGGATGTTCGGGGTTAATGCGATAGTCGGCGTATTTTAGGTAAGTGTAGCCAGCAACAATATGAGGCATTTCGTCGCGAACAGCGGAATCTTCACTCATGCTTCCTAGAGAGACAATAAAGGTAAAAGAGAGAATAGCCGTGGCAATCCAAGGAGCGAGCTGGTTTAGTTTTTTCATGATTTTTTGTTTTTAGGGGTAATTTTTATATTTAGCTAGGACTTACGCGTTTTAATGTTTTTTCTTTTTCTTTTTTTCTACTGGCTGGGGTTCCTGACCAGGGTGGGGATATTTGTTTGGGGAATCGTACTTGGACAAAAAAGTGTCTTCAAAAAGAAGACTCCCGTCTGGATTATATACTTTCTGAATCCATTTGGCGCGCATACCGCCATCACCGGTGCGATCGTAAGTAATAGGACCTTCGGTTTTAACTATGCGGCCATCATTGGTGCCGTAGTATTCAAAAAATAATTTAGTGCCTTCAATACGAGTTTGAATATAAATATGGGCAGGAGTGTTGTTTTTAAATTTTAAATCGGGGTTGGGAATGTAAACAGTCGCGTCTGTTCCTTGGGGAGCGTAATATTGAACAGGGTAAGCGTGATTCCGGCGTTCAGTGATTGCTAAGCCGGCATTAACTGCACCACGGAAAGCGGTTGTAGAAACTTGGCACATACCGCCACCATATTCAGGAATGGTTTTATTTTCTTTGATTACGAGTTCTGGCAGGTAGCCGGTGCTTTTATCTACTGGCCCCAATCTTTCTATGAAAGAAAATTCTTCTCCTGGTTTAATAAGAACACCGTTAAAACGGGCGGCGCCAGTGGCAATGTTGTGTTTTCTGTTTTGGGGCGAGCCAACAAAATTTGATTCTCCCTGAGCAAGCAGAGTCTTTAAGCCTAGGGTATTGAGGTTGCTTTCTGAGACGGTGGCTGGCATGGAAACAACAGGAAAAGAAATATTTTCTTCTCCAGCAAGAATCTTAACTGTTAAGTATTTAGCGCTTTCGGGAATGTTTAATTTTATTTCGTTTTGGCCTGGGCTTACAACTTTTAATTGGTTGTCTGTGAATCCTAGGATAGCGCTAACCGATGCTTGTTCAATGCCGGGAGCAATGGTGGAAAGATAATCTAAGACTTCTTTTTCTTTTAGAAAAACTTCTATTGTTTCTGGGGCTTGTTTTTTATTTTGCTTACTAAAAAAGTGGTAGGTGGCAGAATTAGCAAAAGTTTTTGGGGTAAGGATTTCTTTTTTCTCTTGATTTTTTTCTTCTGTGGGAGTTTTAAAGTCCAGCATTTTTACTAAAAATTCCTGGCTCATTTCCCAGGTTTTTTCTCCGGCAGAGAGTCGATAGGTTTTAGCAATTAACAAATTAGCTTTTTCTGCTGCAGGAATGGCTTCTTCTTTGGTAACAGAGGGGGTTTTATTGCTTAGGACAGAAACTGCTAATGAATTTTTTCCTTCTGATTGGGAGAGATATAAAGCAATCTTTTCCAAGAGATTTAGTTTATCTATGCCGAATCCGTCTTGCGGTGGATTAACAACAAATTTATTTTCTAAGTAAACGATTTCTGCTGGGCGAGCTAAGAGTTCGTCTTGATTTAAGTTTTCTAAAGTAAACCGTTCAAATTTTCCCTTGTCCAAGGAAAAAGAAATTTCAACTGGTAAGCTTAAAAAACGAGACTGAATAATTTCTTTTAACTTAGAAAGCAAATTCCCTTTTCTTCCTATTGAAAATGCATTTTGGGAAACGGTTTCGGTTTCTAAATTAACGCCCAATTCGGAAAGAGAGGCGCTAATAGTGTTTCCTTCCTTAACTAGCAGTAATTCTTTGTTTTCTAAATCAGCAGACTTTTTTCGAATCAAAACCAAGGATTCTTCTTGGGTTTTGCCTCCAAGATCGGCTCCGTAGAAAGAAGCATGGGGATAAATTTTCCCTTGATATTTTTTTAAATATCCAAGAGTTAAGAAAATTCCGGCAAAAACTGCAAACCAAAGAGTAATGAACAAAAACAAAAAGACCTTTTTTTTGTTGATTTTTAAAAAGATGGCTTTAATTTTTTTAAACAATTTAGCGACCTTAAAATCCTCTTACTTGAATTTTACGGGATTGAGCAGAATCCGTTTTTGGTAGACGAATGGTTAGGATGCCATTCTTCATGGCGGCTTCGGCTTTATTGGCTTGAATATCTACCGGTAAAATTATAGATCGGGAAAAAGATCCCCAATAACATTCCTGATAATAATAATTCTCTTCGGAAACTAATTCTTCTTGCCTTCTTTCTCCCTTAATAGTGACCATGTCGTTATTGATTTGGACATCTAGGTCTTCTGGTTTAACTCCGGCAATGGTTGATTTAATTACAATTTCGGTTTCTGTTTGGTAAACATCGATTGTTAATTGGCCTTCTTGATCGGCAACCCAGGAATTGTGACCTTGTTCTGGAGCCTCCTCTTGAGCCATGGCCGGATAACTAGCAGCTTCTTGGTTTATGGGAACTTCCATGTTTTCTTGGAGTGGCTGGGGTTCAAAAGATTGGCTTTCTTCTAAGTTTTGGTAATTAACTTCTTGAGTTTCTTCGGCGCTTTCTTTACCGATTAGTCGCTGAAGGAAAGAGCGTTTTGTTTTGGCCATGAGGAAAAAATAAGCTACTAATTATTTTCGGCTTTCTCCCATTATATAAAAATGATTTTTAACAATCAAGTCTTTATTTTAATTTTGTTTACATTTGCTGTTTTTTATGGCATAAAGGATGGCTCGGCAGAAGAAAAGTCTTCTGGCAGGAGAGCGGAAAAATGCACATTAATTTTTTTAAGGGAGGAAAGTATATGTTCGATTACATCTTAATGTTTTTTGTGATTATGACTTTTTTGGTGGGGGTGTTTCTTTGGATATTTATTATCCGAAGAGAAAATAAGAACGATTTCGAATCCCGCCGGCATGCCACTTGGGATCCCGAGGCAAATTTTTGCCCTGAGTGCGGGAAGCAGCAAATATTAGATGTAAGTGTGCAATGCCCGAATGGGCATAAAATTACGCAGCTAGCCAACTTTTGTGCTATCTGCGGAACAAAGGTTCCGGACGAAGAACGGAATAAGTTTTTCGCAATCTGATCTTTATCTGATCTTCCGTTTTTTGTTCGGCTAAAAGAGGATTATGGCGTATTTACTTAATTGTACGCCTAATCCTCTTTTTCTATGTAGAAGTCTATTTATTTTTTCTATTTATCCTAAAAAAGCACTAATCTCTTTTGATTTTTCTTCCCAAAAAAGTAATTTGTCTTTTTCTTTTTGAACAATTATGGCTGGGGCTTTTTCTAAAAAGGCTTGGTTTTTTAATTTCTTTTTTTGACCGTTGATGCGGTTTTTTAATTGTTGAGCTTCTTCTTTAAGGCGCCTTAATGGTTCTTTCCAATCGGCGCTATTAGAAGGATAAATGGTGATAGTTCCTTTTCCAAAAGTTAACGGCAAACCTTCTTCTTTTTCTTTTTTCTTGGTGATGAACTGATCAATGCCGGCGAGCTTTTGCAAAAGTGGTTCAGTGATTAGAATAACTTTCTTTAATTCTTTATCTGAACATTTTAAAAATAAAGCTGGTTTTTCTTTTTCCAAAAGGTTGAGTAAGTTTCTTAAACTTCTTATTTTTTGAGTAATTTCCATTACTTTTTTAAATCTTTGAGCTGTTTTAGATTGGCCAATAGGAAGGGAGTCAGCTTTAGGGAAATTGCCAGCCATCAAGAAGCCTCTTCTTTTAGCGCTAGGAAGTTCACTCCAAATAGCTTCGGTAACAAAAGGAATAAAGGGATGCCAAAGGACTAAAAGTTCTTTTAGAATTACTCCTAACAGTTCCTTTTTTTCTGGTTCTACTTTGGAAGCTTCTAGGTACCAATCGGCAAATTCGTTTTTGGTAAAATCTTTTAATTTTTCGCCGGCAGAAGCAAAGCAAAAGGAGTCTAAATCTTTTTTAACGGATTTTTTTAGTTCAGAGAAGCGAGAAAATAGATAATGGTCGATGGGCGTTTTTAGAATCAATTTTTTGGAAACAAAGGTTGGCTCCTGTTTTAAAATAAAGCGGCTAATGTTCCAAATTTTGGTAATGAATTTGGAATAGCCGTTGATTTTTTCTTCGTAAATTTTTAAGTCGTTTCCGGGAGCGTTATTTAAGACCAAGGCTAAGCGAACGGCGTCGGCGCCGTACTTTTGGATCATTTCTACCGGGTCAACACCATTACCTAAGGACTTACTCATTTTTCTGCCAAGCTTGTCTTTGACTAAGCCGTGGAAGTAAACGGTTTTAAAGGGGACTTCGTTTCTGGCATAGGTGGTCATTAGGATCATTCGAGAAACCCAAAGAGGTAGAATGTCGTAACCGGTTTCTAGAATTGAAGTTGGGTGGAAGCGGGAAAGAAGTGGAGTAGAAGCAAAAAGTCCATTGGGGGTAAGCTTTACTTCTTTTTCTTTTTGGTAAAAAGTAGAGAAAGACCAAGCACCAGAAGAAAACCAAGTGTCTAGTGTGTCTGGGTCTTGAATCAGCTTAGTGTTTTGGCATTTTGGGCAATGGGTGGGAGTTTTGGAATCGACGATTATTTCTCCACAACCACCGTGTTCTTTTTGGCAGTACCAAGCGGGAATGCGGTGACCGAACCAGATTTGTCTAGAAATGCACCAGTCATGCAAATTCTTGATCCAGTGAAAATAGATTTTATTAAAACGATCAGGGACGATTTTGATTTCTCCGTTTTTAACAACTTTTAGGGCTTTTTCTTTTAAGGAAAGAGGTTTGTTCTTGGTGCCGACTGCTGAACTTTTTTTACTAACGGCCACAAACCATTGTTTGGAAGGAATCGGTTCAATGGTTTCGCCACAACGGTAACAAACGGATAAATTATGTAGATAATTTTCTTCAATGTGATCCATGATTCCTATTTTTTCCATATCATGAACAATTGCTTCTCTGGCTTCCTTGGTGGTGAGTCCTTGGTATTTACCACAGTTAGGCATCATGCGCCCGTCTTCATTGATAATTTGCCGGTAGGGGAGGTTATGTCTTTGAGCAATTTCGTTGTCTGTAAAACTGTGGGAAGGGGTAACTTTAATGGCACCCGATCCGAATTGGGGATCTACGGCTAAGTCGGCGACCACTTTTATTTTAAATTCTCCTAGAACGCCTTTAATCATGAACTCCTTATCAACGAGCTTGGAATAGCGCTTGTCTTTGGGGTGAACAGCTACCGCGGTGTCGCCTAGCTTGGTTTCTGGTCGACTGGTAGCTAGGATAAATGGACCGTATTTAATCCAATAAAGTTTTCCTTTTTCTTCGCGATGCTCCACTTCGTCGTCTGCTAGGGTAGAGTGGCAGCGGGGGCACCAGTTAACAATTCTTTCTCCTTGGTAAATTAGGCCGTCGTGGTACATTTTTACAAACATCAGCCGGACGGTCTTATTGCGGATAGCATCCATGGTGTAAGCTTCCTTGTCCCAGTCGCAAGAAGTACCCATTTTTCTGATTTGGGAATGAATGGTGCTTTTGGATTCTTCAACGAATTTTTCTATTTCTTTTAGGAATTTTTCTCGGCCCAAATCGTGCCTAGTTTGGCCGGATTTTTTAAACAGTTCTTTTTCTACTTTGGCGTGAGTAGCAATGGCGGCGTGGTCGGTGCCTGGGAGATAGAGAGTCTCTTTACCTAAAAGTCTGGCGTAACGGGTCATTAAGTCTTGAAGTGCCAGAAAAAGCCCATGGCCAGCGTGGAGCGTTCCGGTAACATTAGGTGGTGGCATAACAATTGAAAAACGGTTTTGGTTTTTGTTTTTTTTTGGAGAAAAGGCGCCGGATTTTTCCCAGTGAGAGTAAATTTTTGGTTCTTCTTTTTGAAAATTAAAACGAGGTTCCATGGAATTCTAATTATTAAACGAAAAATAATTCTAGGATAAGTGACGATTATTTATTTGCCCGAATAATCTCTTTAATAGCTTCCTTGTCATAGATTCCTCCTTTTAGGGTCATGCCACTATAAAAAGTATTGGGTTTAAAGAAAGTTCCTGGGTTAAGAACGGTGTTGCAGCCTGTTTGAGAATAATCTCCTAAGATGGCACCAAGCTTTTTTAGGCCAGTGTTAAAATCTCCCACAACAATTGGTTGCTTGTCAAAGCGGAGGTTGGCCAAAATTGTGCCAGCACCTAAATTGACCTCTTTCCCTAAAAAGCTGTCTCCCAAGTAGTTGAAATGGCCAGCATTGGTGCCTTCAAGTAAAATAGAATTTTTAATTTCGGTGGCGTGGCCAAGAATCACATTGTCTCCGGTAAAAACGCCGCCGCGGATATAAGCGCCGCTCCTTACTTGACAATTTTGACCAATAAAGGTTGGACCCTTGATCATGGCGCCGTGTTCAACAACAGTTCCTTCGCCAATAAAAACATTTTCTGCTAAATAGGCGTCACCGATTTTTCCAAAATAAGAGGGGTTATCGGTATCGTTTTGCTCTTTGACTAAAGATTCCAAAAAAGAATTCAGGTTTTTAAAAATGTCCCAGATATTTTTTGATTCTTCTAGAAGTGGTTTTAGTTCCTGGGGAATTTCCCCAAAAAAGTCAGCGAAATTAATTTTTTCCATGGGGTTTATTATTTTAATTCTTTAATTATTTTATCTAGAAGGCGAACAGTTTTTTCTCCAGAATGCCTTAATAAACTACGACGCAGCTTGTCGGCGGTGGATTTTTCTTGCGGTTGGGGATTTAGAAGATCGGCCAAAAAAACTTGATAGCT
This sequence comes from uncultured Candidatus Saccharibacteria bacterium, assembly GCA_964598205.1. GTDB lineage: Bacteria > Patescibacteriota > Minisyncoccia > CAIUEV01 > JAHKAQ01 > CAZRBB01. The sequence goes on along the minus strand of CAZRBB010000005.1, from coordinate 29,406 downwards.
TTCTTTTTTAAGCAGAGAAAAATCTAAAGGAAAAGGAACTTCTCCTTGTTTATGGTAGCGAGAGAGCGCTTTTTGGGGAAGAGGGGCTTGGTTCAAAAGAAGGTAATCAATTTTTCTTTGGAGGGTTTTTTCTATTAGGCGCAAGCAGTCGGACAGGGTTAATTGATCGGTCTCTCCGAGTTTTGTCATTAGATTAGCTATGTAAACTATTTTGGCTTTTGATTGGCGAATGGCACTAGCAATGCCTGGGGTTAGAATAGGGGCAATGGTGTTGGCTCCTAAATCTCCCGGCCCCAAGACAATCCAGTCGGCTTTTTTAAGTGCTTGAGTTGCTTTGGGGTTGGCTTTGGGTGTGGGGGTAGTTAAGAAATATTCTACCGGTGGCCCAAAACTGGTGATTTTATTTTCATCTAAATTATTTTCTCCTTTAATTACTTTTCCGTTTTTAAAACGAGTATTGAGCTTGGTCGGTTCTTTGGTGGTGGTGATTACTTGGCCTTTGGTTTTTAGAATTTTTTGGGCTTTTTTTAATGTTTGATTGATATCTTTGTTTTGGAGCAGGAGTCCTGCCAGAAATAGATTACCCCAGGGGTGGCACTTCAATTCTCCGTCTAGAAAGCGAGCTTCAAAATGGGTAATGGCTTTGGGGGACCAAGTAGAAAGGGCAGCTAAGGCTTTACGGATATCGCCAACCGGAGGGATGTTTAGGGTTTTAGACAGGCGACCAGTAGAACCGCCATCGTCTACCAAAGAAACCAAAAGAGAAACGAGCCAATTAGGATTTTTTTTGGCGACTTTACCAATCACTGCGGCGCCGGTACCGCCGATTAATACTAGGTTTTTGGGGGTAGATTTTTGATTGGGATTGTTGTTCATAAGGGGGCTTAACCTTAATTTTGAATTACGAATTTTGAATTTTGATTAAAGCTTGAAATTATAATTTATAAATTGTTTTGAATTTTGACTAAAGCTTGAAATTATAATTTATAAATTGTTTTGAATTTTGATTTTCTAATTTTAATCGAAATTCGGAAATCAAAATTTGTAATTTATTCCACGGTAACGCTTTTGGCCAAGTTGCGCGGACGGTCAACATCTCTTTTTAATTCAGTGGCTAGGTAATAGGCGAAAAGTTGTAAGGGGACGGTGTTTAAAAGAGGTTCTAAGATTTCTAATGTCTTGGGAACAAAAATTACATCGTTGGCAATTTTTCCAATCTCTTGATCGCCTTCGGAAGCCAAAGCAATTAGAGGAGAGCGACGGGCACGAACTTCTTCTAAATTGGAAATCATTTTTTCGTAGAGGCCGTTTTGTGTGGCAATGCCAAGAACCGGAAAGTCTTTAGAAAGAAGAGCATTAACGCCGTGCTTCATTTCTCCGGCAGGGTAAGCTTCAGAATGAATGTAGGAAATTTCTTTTAATTTATGAGAGCCTTCTAGGGCAATGGGATAATTTAAGCCTCGTCCCAAGAAAAGAAAATTTCCAAACCGCTTATATTTTTTAGCTATTTTTTTAATAGTTTCTGCCTGAGCAAGGATGCGGTTCATTTTTTCTGGGATTTCTTTTAGGGCTTTTAGAATATGTTCGCCGGTTTCGAAGGAGGTTTTTTTAAGGCGACCAAAGTAAAGGGCGTAAAGAACAAGGATGGCGATCATATTAACAAAGGCCTTAGTAGAAGCGACTGCCATTTCTGGTCCGGCATGAATGTAAGTTCCGGCTCCTGCCTCTCTAGCAATGGTAGAGCCGACTACATTGACAATTCCTCGGACCTGGGCGCCTTTTCGTTTTGCTTCTTTAAGGGAGGCTAAGGTGTCTAGAGTTTCTCCGGATTGAGAAATAGCAAAAACTAAAGTGCTTTTGTTGATTATTGGATTGCGATAACGGAATTCAGAACCAATCTCAACTTCTGTGGGAATATGAGCAATTTTTTCTATTAAGTATTTACCAATCATGGCGGCGTAATTAGCAGTGCCACAAGAAATAAGAACAATTTTTTTTATTTTTCTTGATTGTTCGTCTGTCATGTTAAAACCTCCCATTCTAGCAGAGGCTTCTTTGTCTCTAATCCGGCCACGAATAGCATCTAAAAAGACGGCCGGTTGTTCAAAAATTTCTTTTAACATAAAAGTAGGGAAACCACCTTTCTGGGTTTCTTCGGTGTTCCATTCTATTTGTTCGGCTTCTTTAGTAATAGAGCCGACTCCAATTTTAAACAGATCGCAACTTTGAGGAGTAATCTCTGCCATTTCGCCGTCGTCTAGGTAAATTATTTTCCTGGTATAAGGGAGAATCGGCGAGGCGTCTGAAGCTACAAAATATTCATCATCGCCAACGCCAATAGCAATCGGGCTACCACGGCGGGCAGTAATAATCTTATTTGGTTCATCTTTGGAAAAAACTACTAGACCATAAGTGCCGCGAACTTTTTTTAGAGTTTTTTCTACTGCTTTTTTAAGTGGTAATTTTTCACAAAAAAGCTCGATCAAGTGAGCCAAGACTTCAGTGTCGGTTTCAGAAGAGAGCTGATGATCTTTAAGATATTTGGCTTTTAATTCTTGATAGTTTTCTATAATGCCATTATGCACTAAGGCAATGTGTTCTTTAGGACCAAAATGAGGATGAGCATTGGCCTGAGTAACTCCTCCATGGGTAGCCCAGCGGGTATGAGCAATGCCAGTGGTGCCTGTGAGGATTTTTTTTCCAATCTTTTCTTCTAATTTTTGGATATTACCCACAGAGCGAATGCGAGTGATTTTTCCTTGCGAAAGAAGTGCAATTCCTGCTGAATCGTAGCCACGATATTCCAAGCGCCGAAGGCCGGCAATTAAAAGGGGTGTTGCTGGTTTTTTTCCGACATAACCAATAATGCCACACATAAAAATAATTAATGGTTTAAGAAAGAGATTGTTTAAGTTTAGCTAAAATTTCTTTCCAAGTATATCCCTGGCCTTCTAATCTCGTTGCTGTTTTTAGTTTTTTAGTTTTTCCTTCTTTGTAAAAGGGAAGTTTTAAAATTGTCTTAATATTGGTTTTTTCTTCCACCTCTTTATTTTCTGCTTTTTTGTCGTTGATAAAATAAAGAATTTTTTGATTACCTTTTTGGGGAATAATTTTTTTGGCAAGATAGTTGGCTTTATTTTCTTGGATAATATGGGTTTCTAGTGGTCCTATCTTTTCTAAAAGCTTACTATTTTTAATTTTATTTTCCTGAAATTTTTGATCTCCAAAAGAAAGGATAATTGGTTCTATTTTAAACTCATTTTTTAATTCTAAAATAAATTTAATAGAAGATTCTGGCAGGAATCTAAAAGATTCTTTTAGACTAGTGTTTATTTTTCCTAATAGCAGGCGTTTTTTTTCTGAATCAACAAGACCGGCTTTTAGGAGGGTGTTTCCAACAAATTCTGGAGAATAAATAAAAGAGGGGAGTCGTTCTTTTATAAATTTTTGATTAACTAACTGCTCTACTTTTTTAGGAGAGATGTTTAGACTAGCTAAGATTTTATTAAGCTCGGCTTTAAAGGAATGGGTGTCCATTAGAGTGTCGTCCCAATCCAAAATAACAAATCTTTTCATAATTCTTTAAACTTAGACTAAGCTAACCAACTCCATATTAGCTTTCGCTTCTATCTTTGAAAAGTCTGTTTCTAGTTTTTTGATTTTATCTTTTTGATTTAGAAAGAAGACAAGTGGCAATTGCATGGCGGCATTGTCTTGGGCAAACGAAAGAAGGGGGATTTTTAGGTTACAACCAAGTTTGCTCCCCAATTCTTGAAAGTCTTTTCTTAGGTTTTTATTAGCAGAAACGCCTCCTCCTAAGATTAAGGTTTTTGGTTTGAATTTTTGACTAGCGCGTTCGGTTTTTTTAATCAAAACTTCTAGGGCGGCGGCGGAAAAAGAAGCTGCCAGATCGTAAACAGTTTGGGGATTGTGTTTTTTCAGAGAAAATTCCTTTTGGGCTTGATACAGAAGGGCGGTTTTTAAGCCAGAAAAACTAAAATTAAGATTGGGGTTTTGAATCATGGGTCGGGGAAAGTTAAAGCGATGAGGGTCTCCTTTTTCGGCGGCTATGGCGACTGCTGCGCCACCTGGGTAACCTAGCTTTAAAATTCTGGCGGCTTTGTCAAAGGCTTCGCCACAGGCATCGTCAATGGTTTCTCCTAATATTTGATAATTAAAAAAATCGGTCAAAAGAACAAGTTGAGTGTGGCCACCGGAAACAATTAGAGCAATAGCGGGAAATTTTAGTTCCGGATTAATTCGGCCTGATTTTTCTAAACAACCGGAATAAAGATGGGCTTCTAAGTGGTTTAACCCTAAGAGTGGTTTTTGGTAGAAAAAAGAAAAAGCCTTGGCAATACTTACCCCAACTAAGAGTGCTGGAATTAGCCCTGGTCCGGCAGCGACGGAAAAAAGATCAATCTGGGAAAGTTCAATTCCAGCTTTTTTAAGAGTTTTGTTGAGTAGTGGTTTAAAATTTTTAAGATGTTCTCTGGCGGTAAGATTGGGAACAACACCGCCAAAAGGGCGATGGGTTTCGGTTTGCGACAAAGTGGTAGAGGTGAGCAATTGCCCGCTTCTTTTATTGATTTCTCCTAAGGCAAAAGAAGTTTCGTCGCAGGAAGTTTCTAGGGAAAGGACCTTCATTAAATTTTGAATTACTAATTTTGATTAAAATTCAAATGATTAATTTTGAAAAAGCTTAAGCGTATTAATTAAGGAATTTTTTGAATTAAGCATTCTTTCCCGAACCAATGTCCTTCTCGGAGTACGCTCGTCCTCGACCGGGCCTCGCTCCACCTTGTTCCTGTTTTACTCTGCCTAAAAAGCTTAAGGTTTTAGAGATTAGAGGAATAACTGTTTCAAACAGAATTGAGTTGTTTCTGTTTGAAACAGTTATTCCTCTAATCTCTTTCTGTTAGCGGGAACAAGGAGCCTCCTCTAAGAACATTAGTTCGGGAAAGAATGTAGAGATAATTTTTGAAATTGTCTAAAAATAATTAAGTGAAGCTACTTTACTAGCTGTTCTTTCGTAATTGTAACGACGCTGCCCCGCGGGTATTGATTCTTTAGGATTCCTACTACCAGAGCGTCTTCTATTTTCTCTCTCATTAAGCGTTTTAAGAAGCGGGCACCGAACTTGGGACTATAGCCGATTTCTGCTAAATGGTCTAGTGCATCTTCGGCCAAGACAACGGTTAATCCTTGTTCTTCGCCAAGTCGCTGGTTTAAGTTTTTAATTTCCAAAAGAGAAACTTCTTTAATATTGTCTTTGGAAAGCGGATTAAAAGTTACTACATCGTCAAAGCGATTAATAAATTCTGGTCGGAAAACGGTGAGGAGTTCTTTTTGAACTAATTCTTGAATAGATTCTTGCGATCCTCCTTGAGCTAAGTTTTCTAGAATTTGCCGACTGCCAACATTGGAAGTGGCAATAATAATGGTGTTGGTAAAGTTGACCACTCTTCCCATACCGTCTGTGATTCGGCCGTCATCGAAGATTTGTAAAAAGAGGTCCCAAATATTAGAAGAAGCTTTTTCAAATTCATCTAAAAGGACTAAGGAGAAGGGGCTTTTGCGAACTTGTTCGGTTAAGAGTCCAGAGACGGAACCGCCAGTATTGCCCAGTAGTCTTTCAATGTCGTAGGGAGTGGCGAATTCGCTCATGTCTAGGCGAATCATTTTTTCTTTGGCGCCGAAATAAATTTCGGCAAGTGCTTTGGCTAATTCCGTTTTACCAACACCTGTTGGTCCAACAAATAAAAAGACGGCAATGGGTCGTTCTATTTCTCCGATCCTTACGCGGGCACGGCGAATAGCGGCCGAAACATCGGAGACTGCTCTTTCTTGACCGATTACTTGTTTTCTTATTTTTTCTTCTAAAAGCAAAAGTTCATCGGCTTCGTTTTCTTTCATGGCGGTTAGTGGAATACCGGTCTTTTCGGAAAAAACTTCTTGGACTTCTTGTTCTGTAACAAAGCCTTGTCCTTTAATGTTTTTACTTCTAACTACCGCCTCGGCTAAAATGTCTATGGCTTTTTGAGGAAGGAGTCGGTCGGTAATGTATCTAGCAGATTTTTTCACGGCTTCTTCGGCGGCACGGTAAGAAATAGAAACTCCTTCTTGTCTTTCCAAGAGTGGTACGCGTAGAGAAACTGCTTTAAGAGATGCGTCCAAGGAGAGTTCTGGTATTTTAATAATGTCGAACATTTGAGCAAATTCTCCTCGTGGTTCTAAGTAGTCGTGATAGTATTCTTGGGAAGTAGAACCAATCACTTGGATAATGCTTTGAGAGAAAAGCGGCGCTAGGTAGCTAAGAATATCGAAAGAAGAAAAACTAGTTACCTTGGCTAGTTCGTGAATTTCTGGAATATAAAGGATAACATTCTGGGTGTGGATTATTTCTCTCATAATAACTTCGATCCTATTTTTAAGAAGACCACCATCAGATCCTAAACCGCTACCAAGGCTGGCCAAGTTTAGCTTGACGATTCGTTTGTCAAAAAGTGATCCAGATATTTTTCCTCGAACTACTTTCTGGGCCAAGCCTCTGACCAATGTTTCTCTGCCGCTGCCTTCTTCTCCAATTAGAAGGGCATTGTTGCGACTCCTTCTTTCTAGAATTTGAATTAAGGATCTAATTTCTTCTACTCGGTTGGCAATTGGGAAAAGCAATCCTGCTCGGGCGTAGTCGGTGATATCCGTGGAAAAAGCGTCTAAGGTTTTGGTCATTACGGCACTCCAGCTTTTGTTCATTATTCTATGCGGTGGTCGACGAAAAGAGTCTTCTTCTAGGAATCCTTCGGTTCTCTTTTTTTGATACTTGATCCAAAAAATAACATTACGAAAATCTTCTACAGTGACCCCAAAGCGGTTTAAGACCAATTTGAAGTCTTTTTCATCGACTAGTGCCGCCAAAAGATGTTCCGGGAGAATGGTCTCGTCTTCGTTTCTTACTGCTTCCCAGAAAGATCTTAAAAGAATTTTTTTATATTCTTTAGGAAGTAGAAAAAAATTTTCCGGTGTGAATCCGGCAGATTTTTTTAAGGCCTCTTCAATGAATTCTAATGGTGGAATTTCTAATTTATAAAAGACGGACTGGATTTCTTTTTTTTGAATAAGGGCAAAAAGCAAATGAGTAAGTTCTGGTTTTTGTTGACGCCTAAAAGCTAGATTTAATGAATCGGCGAGGATTTTAATAATATTTTTAGAAGCGGAAGTGGAAATATCTAGTGCTTTTGGTGTTTGTTTTTTGTCTTGGGAGAATGGGTTTTCAGCTAAAAGATAACGGTAAAAAGGATTTTTGGCGTTAATAGGATTGGGCTTTCTAAAAACGAACCGATGAAAATAAAGAACCAAAAGAAGAAATATTCCCAACCAGAGAGGGGCGGTGGCGTAGCCTGCAAAAAAAATGTCAAAAAATAGATTCAAATCAAAGAGAATACTGTCGTGAGCTTTCAGATTGTCCCAAAGATTAATTGCTCCCAAGAAAATAAACAGTGTTCCTAAAACAAAAATAATAATTTCTATTGTTTCGGCAGTTTTTTCTAATGATTTTTGAATTACACTAGGGATTCCTTTTTGTTTTTTTCCCCAAAAAAGAACCAATCCGCGGATTTTTTGGTAAAAACCTTTGCCATTACAATTGGGGCAAGTTCCTTCGGTTTGACCAGCACGACCGGTTCCTTGGCAAGAAGAACAAGAAAACTCTTTTGTTTTATTTTTTGTTTTTTCAATACTCATTTATTGATTCCAGATAAAAAGATTGATCAAAAAGAAAATCGGCGATCCCCAAAGCACCAAGCAAAAAATAAGGAACGAAAAAAGCCAAAATAAAAGGAGCAATAAATGGATCAAGATGCCAATGACAATGCGTCCTAATCTAAAAAATGGACCAATTATTCGACCGATTATTGAGTAATCTTGATAAAGAGGGGCGAATAAATTTCTAAAAGTAATATAGGTGGCCCAAGACTTTTCAAAAACCAAGGACATGGCAATTGCTTTTTCCCAAAAACGGCGAGGAGCTTCTACAAGCCAAAAGAACAAAAAAGAGACAATCCAAGAAGAAGCAGTCTCGGAAACAGAAGAAAGATAAAAAGAGAAAAAATGAAACATTAACTGTGTTTTTATTTTAATCGACGATTAATTCTTGCGGGTAAATTATAGCAAAAAAGCGCAATAATCTAAAACCCCAAAAACCAATATTCTTTTGAGATGCTTTTATTATGGAAAGAGGACTAAGGATATATCTGTTCAGAAGACAAGGCTCTTAGTCTTCTGAACAGATATATCCTTAGTCCTCAAATATTATTTTAAGCTTCAATAGCTCCCAAGAGACTCGCGTAGGCAGACTCAGAGCCTTGTCTGCCCAAGCGAGTCTCTTGGGAGCTATTGTCTAAAAGAGAATATTGACTTTGGGGTTTTAGATTTAGATTTTAAACTAATTTTTCTTTTAAGAATTGGCCGGTAGCACTTTCGGGATACTTAATGATTTCTTCTGGCGATCCTTGGGCAATGATCTTTCCGCCTTGCTTGCCTCCTTCGGGACCAAGATCAATAATCCAATCGGCAGATTTAATTACATCTAAGTTATGCTCAATAACCAAGACGGTGTTGTTTTGATCGGTTAGTTTTTGTAAAACTGAAAGTAATTTTTTAATATCTTCAAAGTGAAGACCCGTAGTCGGTTCGTCTAAAATGTAGAGTGTTTGACCAACACTTCTTTTAGCCAGCTCCGAAGCTAGCTTAACTCGCTGGGCTTCGCCTCCAGAAAGAGTGGTGGCTGCTTGTCCTAATTGAATATATCCCAGACCAACTTCGTCGATTACTTTTAGAATATCGGCAATTTGAGGGATGTCGTGAAAAAATTCAAAAGCTTCGGTTACAGTCATTCCTAGAACTTCGGCAATGTTTTTTCCTCGGTAATGGATTTTTAGAGTTTCCTTTTTAAAGCGTTGTCCCTGGCAAATATCGCAGGGTAGGTAAACATCTGGCAAAAACTGCATAGATACTTTAAGAAACCCTTCTCCTTTGCAATTTTCACAACGACCGCCGTTAACATTAAAACTAAACCTTCCTGGTCCAAAACCTTTTTGGCGGGCATCTTTGGTTTGGGCAAAAAGTTCCCGAATAGGGGTAAAGACCTTGGTGTAAGTGGCCGGGTTGGATCGGGGAGTGCGACCAATAGGAGATTGATCAACATTGATTACTTTTTTTAAATGGTGCAATCCTTTGATTTCTTTGCATCGCCCCGGCTGTTCTAAGGATCGGTAAAAATGGCGGGCAAGTGTTTTGTAAATAATTTCGTTGACCAAGGTAGACTTGCCGGAACCAGAAACTCCAGTAACAACCGTAAACGAACCAAGCGGGATTTCTGGACTAATCTTTCTTAAGTTATGTTCTTCGGCTTCTACTACTTTTAAAATATTTTTTCCTTTTCGACGACGAGTGGCGGGAACGGCAATTTTTTCTTCACCGGTCAAATAGCGGACGGTAAGCGAATCAGAATTTTTTAGTGCTTTTTTTAGAGGGGCGTTAACCACGATATTGCCACCTTTTTTTCCGGCTTCTGGACCAATATCTGTGAGCCAGTCGGCACTTAGAATAGTTTCTTCGTCGTGTTCAATTACAATGACGGTATTTTCTAGATCGCGTAAATGGTGAAGAGTTGTGAGTAATTTTTGATTGTCTTTGGCATGAAGACCAATAGACGGCTCGTCTAAGATATAAAGTACGCCGGTTAGTCCAGCACCGATTTGACTGGCTAAGCGGATGCGTTGAGATTCGCCGCCGGAAAGGGTATTAGAAGCGCGGCTTAGTGAAAGGTAAGACAAGCCAACATTTTCTAAGAAAGAAAGTCGGTTTTGAATTTCTTTATTAATACTCTTGGCAATAGCTGCTTGAGTTTTGGTTAATTTTAAATCACTAAAAAACTTAACGGCTTCTTGAATGGAAAATTCAGTTACTTGGCTAATGTTTTTTCCACCAATTTTAACCAAGAGACTTTCTTTTTTAAGTCGGGCTCCTTGGCAGGCGGGGCAAACTCGGCGAATCATGTATTTTTCTATTTCTTTTCTTACTTTTTCGGAATCGGTTTCTAGGTGTCGTTTTTCTAAATAATTTAGCAATCCAGAAAAACGAAAGCGCCAAATTCGTTGATGGTGACTATGAAGGCGAACTTTGATTAAGATTGGTTCTTCGTCGCCTTTTAATAGGCGTTCCATCTTGTGAGCGGGAATGTCTTTTAAGCGATCGTGAGTAGAAATTTTTAATTCTTGGGTCACGGCGTTAATAATAGAAGCAATCCAATTACCTGTTCGGTAGCTCCAAGGCAAAAGACCGCCTTGGCCAATAGTTTTTGTGTAATCGGGAATAATTAATTTTTCGGAAAGTTCTAGTTTTCTTCCTAATCCGTCACAGTCGGGGCAGGCGCCGTATGGACTGTTGAAGGAGAAAGAGCGGGGTTCAATTTCTGGCGAACTGTAGTTACAATCGGGGCAGATTTGATTGCGATTAAAGGTTGCTGTTTTTTCTTTGTTTTTAATAGTAACAGTTCCTCCTGCTAGCTTTAGTGCTTGCTCAACATTTTCGTTTAGCCGTTCTAAGTTACCGGGTTCAAGTTCTAGTCTGTCTACCAAAACTTCTATGCGATGACGGCTATGACGGTCCAGGTTGGCAAATCGATGAGCGGAAAGTTTAAAGACGCGACCATTAACAAGTGCTTCTTCGTAACCTTCTCGGTAAAGATTTTCTAAGAGTCCTTGGTATTCTCCTTTGCGACCACGGACGATTGGGGCGTAAATTTCTAAGGTTTCTTTTTCTGGGAATTGATCTAGGATTTCACAGAGCATTTCGTCGCTAGAGATTTTTTTGATTTCTTTTCCGCAAAAAAGGCAATGGGGTGTTCCTGCTTTGGCAAAAAGAAGTCGCAGATAATCGTAGATTTCGGTTACGGTACCAACGGTAGAGCGAGGATTGCCACCGGCAGTTTTTTGGCTAATAGAAATGGCGGGAGAAAGGCCGTCTATTAAATCTACATCTGGCTTGTCCATTTGCCCTAAAAATTGCCGAGCGTAACTAGAAAGACTTTCTAGGTATCTTCTTTGACCTTCGGCAAAAATGGTGTCTAAGGCTAGAGTGGATTTGCCGGAACCGGAAACACCCGTAAAAGCAATAAACTTGCCTCGAGGCAACTCTAAACTGATATTTTTTAAGTTATTTTCTCTGGCTCCTTGAATAACGATTTTTTTCATGATTTTTCTTAATAAAAACCAAGCAAGTATACATTATTTAATTACGAATGACTAATTTTGAATTTCGAAATAATTTTGAATAAAGAATTATGAATCAAGCTTTTCTGAAACAATGTTCTTAGAGGAGGCTCCTTGTTCCCACAACAGAAAGAGACTAGAAGAATAACTGTTTCAAGCAGAAACAACTCAATTCTGCTTGAAACAGTTATTCTTCTAGTCTCTAAAGTCTTAAGCTTTTTAGGTAAAGTAAAACAGGAACAAGGCGGAGCGAGTCCTGGTCGAGGACGAACGAACTGGGAGAAGAACATTGGTTCAGAAAAGCTATGAATCAAAACTGTTGATTCGAAATTCAAAATTGGATGAATTGCTTTACCAAGAAAAACAAGTAGAATAAATTAGGGTCTGCTATACCAAATGCGTAAGTCCTAAGAACTATAGAAATAAATATTAAGAAACCGCCATGCAAATCAAGTATCGCCAAAAGGGAGTTGTGCTTTCGGATAAAAACAAGACTTATTTAGAAGAAAAAATTCAGAAGTTAGAAAAATTTTTTAAGAATAAGGAAGAAATTTTAGAAATAGAGGTAGAGAAAGACAAGCAGGGTTTTTTTCTAGTGGAAATGCAGATTAGGGGATCTGGTCAGCATTATTTGGCCAGAGAGAAGGCGGAAGTTGTAGAAGTAGCCGGGGATTTAGTGGTTGAGCAACTAAAATCGCAAATTAATAAAGAACAAAAAAAGAAAAGAACTCTTTTTAAGAGGGGAACTTTGAGCCTAAAAAAACTCTTCTCCATAGATAAGGGGGCTCGTTTTTAATAAAATTATGAATTTTTTAAAAAAAATCCAGAATATTTTTGTTGATTCCAACAATCAAGAAATAAAGAAAATAAAAGTTTTGGTTGAAAGGATAAATGGACTAGAAGCTGATTTAATAAAGCTTTCCGACAACGAACTGCGTTCTAAAACTTTTGAATTAAAGGAGCAAATAAGAAAAGGAAAGACGCTAGACGAAATTCTTCCAGGGGCTTTTGCTGTTTGCCGAGAAGGAGCCAAGCGGGCAATTGGTCAGCGGGCATTCGATGCACAAATTATGGGAGGAATAGGATTGCATCAGGGGAAAATCACAGAAATGAAAACCGGTGAAGGAAAGACTTTAGCCGCTGTTTTTGCTGTTTACCTAAACGCCCTAGAAGGAAGGGGAGTGCACATAATTACGGTGAACGATTACTTGGCTAGGCGGGATACTAATTGGATGGGAGCCGTTTATTCTTTTTTAGGGCTTTCGGTAGGTTGTGTTCAGCACGATACTGCTTACTTATATTCCTCCTTAGTTAAATCGGATCAAGAAGAGGTGAGTATTGAGTACGATAATTTAAGAGCAGTGCCTCGCGGAGAAGCTTATGCGGCCGATATTACTTATGGGACTAATAATGAATTTGGCTTTGATTACCTGCGAGACAATATGGTTTTAGATTTGGCGCAAATGGTTCAAGTGAGAGACTTGGGACTTTTAAAAGAAGAAGAAGAGAAGCGACAAAAAAAGGATGAAAAAAAAGAAGGCTTTTTTAAAAAAGATTATTTGAATTTTGCCATTGTAGACGAAGTAGACAGTATTTTAATAGACGAGGCGCGAACGCCTTTAATTATTTCTGCCGCAGACGAAGAATCTAACAAACTTTATCTTAAGTTTGCCAAGGTAGTGCCGATTTTAATCCCGGAAAAGGACTACAATTTAGACGAAAAAATGCAGGCGGTTTCTCTTTCGGAAAGCGGTATGGAGAAAATCGAAAAGAAATTGGGTATTAGTAATATGTACGCTGCGGAGAATATGCGGTTTGTACACCATTTGAATCAAGCATTAAAAGCGCACGCTATTTTTAAAAGAGACAAGCAATATGTGGTGCAAGAAGGAGAAGTGATTATTGTAGACGATTTTACTGGTCGCTTAATGCCTGGACGGCGTTTTTCTGAGGGGTTGCATCAAGCACTAGAAGCAAAAGAAGGAGTGGCGATCCAAAAAGAAAGTCGAACACTGGCCACAATCACTTTTCAGAATTATTTTCGGCTTTATAAAAAATTAGCGGGAATGACCGGAACGGCAATGACTTCTGCTGAAGAACTTTTTAAGGTCTATAAACTAGACGTTCTTTCTATTCCCACCAATCGGCCAATGGTAAGACAAGATTTTTCAGACAAAATATACAAAAGCGAGCATGGGAAAATGGAAGCAATTGCTAAGGAAATCAAAAAAAGAAATAAAAAAGGTCAACCAGTTTTGGTGGGAACTATTTCGGTAGAAAAATCAGAAGAACTGGCTGAGTATCTTTTGCGAGAAGGGTTGGATTACGAAATCCTAAACGCTAAGAATCACGAAAAAGAAGCGTTAATTATTGCCAAAGCGGGAGAAAAGGGAGCAATCACTTTGGCTACTAATATGGCCGGTCGAGGAACAGATATTAAGCTAGAAGAGGGCGTAGCTTCTTTGGGAGGACTACATATTATTGGAACGGAGCGACACGAAGCACGGCGAATAGACGATCAGCTTCGTGGTCGTGCTGGTCGGCAAGGAGATCCTGGGAGTTCGCAATTCTATGTTTCCTTGGAAGATGAATTAATGAAACGGTTTGGTTCAGAAAAGATAAAGCAAATGATGGATGCTTTGGGGCTACCAGAAGACCAGCCGATTCAAAATAAAATTGTAAATCGTTCCATAGAATCAGCGCAGAAAAAAATTGAAGGTTTTAACTTTGATATTAGAAAGCATGTTTTGGAATACGACGATGTAATTAACCGCCAACGGGAAGTAGTTTACCAAAAACGAAGGGAAAATCTTTTAGGATTATTACAGAAGGAAGATGTTTTAGGTATGATCAAAGAAGTAGTAGGGAGAGTTGTTAAGGCGCATACCCTAGGAGAAGAAGAACGCTCCTGGAATTTAGGGGAAATCAAAGAAAACTGTCGGGCTGTTTTTAATGCCAAAGAAGATTTAGAAGAAAAGTTAGAGAAGATTTTTAATGATTCGCATTTTAGTGGTGAAGAAAAAATTAAAGAAATCAAAAAGACAATTAATGACTATGTTCTTTCTCTTTACAAAGAGAAAGAAGAGAAGTTTGGCGCCAGTGTTTTTCGCAGTTTGGAGCGGGTGATTATTCTAAAAAATTCTGATCTTTTATGGATGGAGCATTTGGATAATATGCAACATTTACGAGAAGGAATTGGACTTCGCGGATATGGTCAGAGAGATCCTTTGGTGGAATACAAAAAAGATGGTTTTGAAATGTTCCAAAACTTTTTTAGTAGTGTTCTTTTTTCTTCCGTAGAAGCGCTTTTTAAAACAGAAATAATGGTTAAGGGAAAAGAGGAAGAAGAAAAAAATATTCTACCTCCTCCTTCTAAACTAGAATTAAAGGGCGTTCCCGGAAAGGATACCGCAGAAGCGGCTAGTGTTAATGTTGGAGCTAATTTTACTCCAAAAGTAAGTCGCAACAGTCCTTGTCCCTGCGGATCGGGAAAGAAATATAAGAAGTGTTGCGGAAAAAAACAATAAAGCGAAATTAAGAGGCAAAAGCTTGCCACAAATAAAAGATAGCTTTATTATTCTGTTCTATGAAAAAGATAAATTCCAGACTTTTTTTGATTAGCTTAATGTTTATTGCTTTTGCGGCGATAGCTAGTCCTGTAATGCCGGATTTTTCTATTTTTGGTAAAAATATTGGAAAGTATTTAAGAGATTTAAAAATTGATCTAGGGCTAGACTTAGAAGGAGGGGCGCACTTGGTTTACAAGGCGGACATGAGCCGGATTCCTTCGGATCGGGTGGCAGAAAGCTTAAGCGGAGCTAGAGATGTAATTGAAAGAAGAGTCAATGCTTATGGTATTTCTGAACCAGAAGTAACTACTTCACAATCGGGCGGGGAGCAGCGAATTACAGTGGATTTGGCTGGCGCTAAAGATATCTCTTTGGCTGTGAAAATGATTGGGGAGACTCCCATTTTGGAATTTTGGGAAGAAAAAACAGACAAAGATTATGCCCTAACCGATTCCGAAAAGACACTAAGAAAGGAGCAGAATCAAGCAAAAAAAGTTGAAGCTGAAGCGGTTTTAAAAAGAGCTTTAAGTGGAGAAGATTTTTCCAAATTAGCTAAGAAATATTCAGAAGATCCTGGGAGCAAAGAGGCGGGCGGTGATTTGGATTTTTACAAGAAGAATGGTGAACAAGCTTTTGTTCCCGAATTAGAAACGATTTTTTTTAATTCTCGTTTTATAAAAGGTTCGGTTTGGCGGGAATTAGTAAAGAGTCCTTTTGGTTATCATATTCTTAAAAAGACCAATGAAAGGGGTGAGGGTGATGGGAAAGAAGTAAGGACGAGTCATATTCTATTTCTTTTGGTGGACGAAGAAAAGAAAGAAGAAACTACAGGGTTTCCTTTTAAACCAACGGGACTTTCTGGTAAAAACCTAAAAGATGCGCAAGTAGTTTTTGATCAGAATACGCAAGAACCCCAAGTTTCTTTGCGATTCGACGAAGAAGGCAAAAATCTTTTTAGAGAAATCACCGAAAGAAATCAGGAAAAGAGAGTAGCTATTTTATTAGACGGACAGCCGGTTACTGTGCCAGTGGTGCGAACGGTGATTGCCGATGGTCAAGCAGTAATCACTGGTTCTAGGGATTTAGCAGAAGCTAAGGATTTGGCCAAGCGATTAAATTCCGGAGCGTTGCCGGTACCGATTGAACTTTTGAGCCAGGAATTGGTGGGTGCAAGTCTAGGAAAGGTTTCGTTACAGCAAAGTCTTACTGCTGGTGCTTTTGGTTTGGCTTTGGTTTCTGGATTTATGATTGCTTTTTATCTTTTACCAGGATTAATAGCGGTTTTGGCATTGGCGTTCTATGCGGTAACTTTAGTAGCGGTTTTTAAAATTTTAGGAGTAACTTTAACTTTAGCTGGAATTGCGGGATTTGTTTTGTCTTTGGGAATGGCAGTGGATGCCAATGTTCTAATTTTTGAGCGGATGAAAGAAGAGTTAAGGGAAGGTAGAAACATGAAGACGGCGCTAAAAAATGCCGAAAAAAGAGCTTGGCCGTCTATTCGGGATGGCAATTTTTCTACTCTTATAACCTGTGTTATTTTAGCGGGGATGGGTACGGGATCGGTTAAGGGATTCGCCATTACTTTAGGAGTGGGTATTATTTTTTCCATGTTTTCGGCAATTTTTGTTTCCCAAACTATTTTAGGATTTTTGGAGCAGTTCATGGGGAAAAAATTAGCTTGGGGACTAGTAAGGAAATCACGAATTACGGACGATGAGAAAAAATAACAAGCAAATAACTTTTTAACAGCTATGGTTTGTTTTTAAGGAGACGCTCGATTTTTTCCGGCGAAAAATCTTGCTAGAATATCGGAAAAATTTCCGGAATTTATTTGGAAAAAATTATAAATTCCGGAACCGAGCAATTTTTCCGATATGCTCTCCTTGGAAAAACAAACCATAGCTGTTAGAAAGTGTAAAGATAGTTAGAGAAGAAATAATTTTTGATTCTAAATTCAAAGATGAAGATTGTTGCAAGAGGGAAAATTTGGCTTTCTATTTCTGGATCTTTAATGGTTCTTTCTTTGATTTCTTTAATGTTTTGGGGGTTAAAACCCGGAATTGATTTTACCGGTGGTTCGCTTTTGCGAGTAAAATTTAATCAAGCAGAGCTTTCGGCTGTAGAAATTAAGCAAGCGCTTGGTGGGGGAGGAGCAGTAACACAGGGAGCAACCCAAAAAGAAAAAGCAGTTTTGTCTAATGATCCATTATTAAAAAATCTTAACTCGGAAAAATCTTCTCCTACTGCTTTGGGTAATTTAGGAGAAATTACGACTCAGCCGGTGGGAAAAAGGGAAGTATTGATTAAAATGAGATCACTCACAGAGCCAGAACATCAACTGGTCTTAAGTCAATTACGCCAAAAAGTGGCCGAAAAATCAAAAGAAGAAAATACTCAAGAAGAAATTAAATCAACTTCCGGTGAATCAGTAGAGGAGGTTGATTTTCAGTCGATCGGGGCTAAAGTTGGAAAAGAATTAAGGCAAAAAACCCAGTCAGCAATTATCTTGGTGTTGATTTCTATTTTAATTTATGTGGCTTGGGCTTTTCGGGGAATTTCTGGAAGTTTTAATAAATATGAATCTTTTCGTTATGGAACGGTGGCGATTATTGCTTTGGCGCACGATATTTTAATCACTGTTGGAGTTTTTTCGGTACTTGGGAGATTTGGGGGAGTGGAAGTTAATTCATTTTTTATTGCAGCACTTTTAACTATTTTGGGATATTCAGTCAATGACACTATAATTATTTTTGATCGGATTAGGGAAAATGTTTTAGCAGGAAAGGAAGATAATTTTCGGGATTTAGTAGATAGAAGCATCAATGAGACATTAACGCGTTCTCTTAACACTTCTTTTGCCACATTAATAACTCTTTTTGCGATTTTGATTTGGGGAGGTGCTAGTACTTTTTATTTTGCGCTAGCCTTGATTGTGGGAATTACCTTAGGTAGCTATTCTTCCATTTTTGTAGCCAGTCCACTTTTGATCTGGTGGAAAGAAAAGAGAGGTTGACATTCATTATTTCCTCGCTATGATGAAGATATTCTGCTATGGAAAATAAAGAACCAAGCAAAAAAGAGGTTTTTAAAAAAGATTCTGGTGCGTTATTTAAGGCTTTAGAAATTGCTTGGACAATGGGTTATGTAATTGTGATTCCTCTTTTGGGTGCGGTTTGGGGAGGAATGTGGCTAGATCAAAAAACTGGCAAGTCTCCACTTTTTCTTTTGAGCTCTATGTTTTTGGCCAGCGTTATTTCTAGTGTGGGACTGGTTAGAAAGTTTAAACAGTATTTGGAAAAAATTAAATAAATAATAAAAGCAGTCAATTGACTGGTTTATTTAATTAAGTTAAGAATTTGCGCACTTAAACGCCTAAATTCTAAATGAACAAAAGATGCATGTTTCCCTAGCGGCTGAACCAATTTTTAAAATAGGATCTTTTGGGGTAAATAATGCCCTGCTAACTAGTTGGTTGGTGGTGATTATTCTATCTGTACTGGCTTATTTTGGTGGTCGCGGTACTAAAATGATTCCTGGGAAAATGCAGAATTTTTTTGAGGCCATTATAGAGGGTCTTTTTAATTTTTTTGATTCCATTTGGGAAGATCGAAAAAAAACCCAAAAATATTTTTCCCTTTTGGCTACTTTTTTTATCTTTATTATGTTTTCTAACTGGTTCGGTCTTTTACCAGGAATTGGGAGTATTGGTTTTAGGGAAGGAGAGGCTGGCCACGAAAAATTTATTCCACTTTTTAGAAGTGTTAATTCTGACCTAAATGCTACTTTAAGCTGGGCGCTGATTTCTGTGGTGCTAGTTCAGTTTTTTGGAGTGGCGACTCTAGGTCGTGACTATTTAAAAAAATTTATTAATTTTAAAAGTCCGATTGATTTTTTTATGGGAATTTTAGAAATAGTTAGTGAAGCGGCAAAAATTGTTTCTTTTAGTTTTCGGCTTTTTGGCAATGTCTTTGCTGGAGAAGTTCTTTTAGTGGTAATTACCAGTATTGCTCCGTTCTTAGTCCCTTTGCCTTTTTACGGAATGGAGCTTTTTGTGGGAGTGGTTCAGGCTTTGGTTTTCACCATGCTTTCTTTGTTCTTTATAAAAATGGCTACAGAAGCGCACCATTGATTAATTTTGAATTTCTAATTTTGAGTTTCGAAATAATTTAAAATTTAGAATTCAAATTTTAATCGAAATTCAAAATTAGAAATTCATAATTAGGAAAGTTGTTTTATTAAGATAAATAACTTAATTTAATAAATAATAAGTTTTAAAAAATTATATGGAAGAAACCAAACAAGCAGTAGAAGCCGGAATGCAGTTAAAAGACTTGGCTAGCGCCTTGGCAATTGCTGTTGGAGGAATCAGTCCTTCAATTGCAATCGGAGTTTTAGCCGGAAAAGCAATGCGAGCAATTGGTCGCAATCCAGAAGCTGCTTCTAAGATTCAAGGAGCAATGGTCGTGGCGATTGCCTTTGCAGAAGCAATTGCAATTTATTCTTTAGTAGTGGCTTTGATTATTAAATTCGTAGCCTAGTTTATTTTTAAGGTGGGATTAGGTATTTTATTTGGTCCCGCAACACAAAAAGCAAGTTTCAAATTTTGAGCTTCAATTATGGAATTAATTGAAAAATTAGGAATAGATGGAAAAATTATTTTAGCGCAGATTGTTAATTTTTTTCTTCTTTTAATAGTGCTTTATAAGTTTCTTTATCATCCTTTACTTTCGGTTTTAGAAAAGCGCCGAAAAAAAATAGCGGAAAGTCTAAAAGGAGCAGAGGAGTTGGCCGAAAAAACGGCTCAGGCTGATTTAGAAATGGAAAAAAGAATTCTAAAAGCCAAGAAAGAAGCAGCTGCTTCTAGAGAAATTTTTCAGAAAGAAGCGGAAGAAGAACGATTAAAAACCAAGGAACAGTTATTACGGCAACTAGAAGAATTAAAAGAAAAAGCGCGAAAAGAAATTGCTCAAGAAAAGGAAGCCCTAGTTCTTTCGGCTAAGAAAGAGATTGCGGATCTTTCGGTAATGCTTGCCGGGAAAATACTTAAACAAAGCATTTCTTCCGAAGGAGAAGCAGCGGCGATTGGTGAATTAGAAGATCTACTAAGAAAAGGTAACACCAAAAACAATGGCCTTGGCTCTTGAAAAATACGCCTCGGCCTTTTACGAAGCGGCGATTGCTTCTTCTGGGGAAAAGGAAGAACTTTCTCGGCTTAGTCAAAATTTATGGCGACTTTTAAAAAAGCACCATCGTTTAGGGGATTGGTCTTTGGTTTTAGAAATCATTAAGAAAAAATACGAAACCGATCCTGATTTTACTGTAAAAGCTTTTTTGGAATATGCTTCCGGATCTCCTTTGGCGGAAGTTGAAAAAACATTAAAAGCGGTTTATCCAGATAAAGAAATTTTGATTAAAGCCAAGGAAAATAAAGATCTGATTGGAGGTTTTAAGATAAGTTTTCCTGATCGGTTGATTGACGGATCTTTTCGGGGTGCGCTTAGTCGTTGGCGCTCCAGTGTTGATGCTTAAAAATTAACAATTTAGTTTTTAAAACTTAAGATGGTTCAAAAAAAAGACGAAATAATTGAGCTTTTAAAAAAGGAAATTGAAGGCTTTGATCCCCAAACCGAAACGGTTGGTGTGGGTCGGGTAATTGAAACCGGAGACGGGATTGCCTTGGTTTCTGGTTTAGGAGCAGCAATGAGTTCTGAGCTTTTGGATTTTGGCAACAATGTTTTTGGAGTGGCAATGAATTTAAAGGAAGATAGCGTAGGAGCGGTGATTTTAGGAGACGCTTCTGGAATCAAAGAAGGAGATCCGGTAAAGACTACTGGACGAATTCTTTCGGTGCCGGTAAGCAATGAATTGGTGGGGAGAGTGGTTAATCCACTGGGTTTTGCGTTAGATGGCAAAGGCGAATTAAAGAGTGATCAATTTTATCCAATAGAAAAGATAGCGCCGGGAGTAATGGCTAGAAAATCGGTAACTGTTCCCTTACAAACCGGCATTAAGGCAATCGATTTAACAATTCCGATTGGTCGCGGTCAACGGGAATTAATTATTGGTGATCGGCAAACGGGGAAAACGGCATTGGCCATAGATGCCATTATTAATCAAAAAGGAAAAGATTGTCTTTGTATTTATGTGGCGATTGGTCAAAAAAAGTCTAAGGTGGCACGGATTGTTCACGAATTAGAAAAAAGAGAAGCAATGGAGCACACCATTGTGGTTTTGGCGGGATCTTCTGATCCAGCATCGCTTTCTTTTATTGCTCCTTACGCTGGTTGTGCCATGGCTGAATTTTTTATGGATCAAGGAAAAGATGTTTTAGTGGTTTACGATGATCTAAGCAAGCACGCTTGGAGTTATCGGCAGGTTTCCTTATTGCTTCGCCGTCCACCAGGACGAGAAGCGTATCCTGGAGATATTTTCTATCTTCATTCTCGGCTTTTGGAGCGGGCAGCGCGCCTAAGTCCAGAAGCGGGTGGCGGTTCTATAACGGCTTTGCCAATCATTGAAACTCAAGCTGGCGATGTTTCTGCTTATATTCCAACGAATGTTATTTCTATTACCGACGGTCAAATTTATTTGGAATCCGATTTGTTTTATCAGGGAATTAAACCAGCGGTGAATGTTGGTCTTTCGGTTTCTCGGGTAGGTTCGGCGGCGCAGATTAAGGCGATTAAAGCGGTAGCCGGAAAAATGCGTTTGGACTTGGCGCAATTCAGAGAAATGGCGGCTTTTGCCGAATTTTCTTCTGATTTAGATCCCAAGACTAAAGCTCAAATAGAACGGGGAAAACGATTAACAGAAATTATTAAACAAGACCAATACCAGCCAATGCCGGTGGCGCAGCAGGTTTTTTCCATTTTGGCAGTTAACGAAGGTTTTTTTGATGACATAAAAATAGAAGCGATTCAGAAGTACGAAAAAGAATGGTTAAAGTATGCGGTGGAAAATTTATCTAAAGAATTAGAAGAGATAGAAACTACGGGAATTCTAGCCGATGAATTAAAGGAAAAAATTAAAGCAGCGCTGAATGATTTTAAGAAATTAAAGGTAGACAAAAAGGATCAAGTAGAAAAAGAGAGCAAGGAACATTTCTTTGAAAAAAAGATTGATTCTTCCAAGAAAGAATAAATTGTTTCGCGGTTAAATTTATTTATGGCCAACACCAAACAATTAAGGGTCCGGCTAAAATCTATTAAGAACACCAAGAAAATCACCAAGGCAATGGAAATGGTGGCTGCTTCTAAAATGAAGAAGGTGATTGGACGGGCGCTTTGTACCAGAGAATACACGCAAACTGCTTGGGAAATTTTGACTAAGATTTCGGAAGCGGCGGCCAAGACGCATCCGCTTCTGGCAATTCGTAATGTAAAGCGAATCTGTTTGATTCTTATTACTTCCAATAAAGGTCTTTGTGGAGGGTTGAATTCTCAACTTTTAAGAAAGGTGGCCGAAAATTTAGACAACCCTTACAACATGATGATTAATCGGACTTGGGGGAGAAAGATTATGCCTAAGATCAATCCTTCCGAAGTAGTAACAGAGGTGGTGGTGATAGGGAAAAAGGGGAGAGAAGAAATGGTGCGTCGGGGAAGAAATTTGGTGGCTTCTTTTACTGATTTTAACGACCAATCGGGCTTTTATGATTTGCGACCAGTAGCCAAGATCGCCATTGATGGCTACAAGGAAAAACGCTACGACAAAGTGATCCTAGCTTATACCGACTTTATTTCTACTGCGGTCAATAAGCCAAGACTAAGACAGGTACTGCCGGTTTCTAGAAAAGATTTGGAACGCCAACTAGAAGAGTTGGGTCGGGGAATTTCCGAAAAAGAAGAAATGGAAGAATTAAAAAAAGAAGTGCATGAACGAAGCTATCTTTTTGAACCGAGTAAGGAAAAGATTTTAAAAGCGATCCTACCCAAGGTGGTGGAGAGTCAAATCTACCAGGCTTTTTTGGAATTCCAAGCGGCGGAATTTTCTTCTAGAATGTTGACCATGAAGAATGCTAGCGACACGGCGGGAGACATGATTTATAATTTTTCTCTTCAATACAACCAAGCCAGACAAGCAGCAATTACGGCCGAGTTGGCCGAAATCAGCGGTGGCATGGTGGTTTTGGAGAGTTAAATTAATTTAAAACTTAAGAATTACAATGACAGGTAAAATTTCTCAAGTTACGGGGCCAGTGGTGGATGTTTCTTTTGGAGAAGAATTGCCAGGAATTCTCAATGCTCTAGAAGTTTCTTTTTCTGGACAAAAATTGGTTTTAGAAGTGCAACAGCATTTGGGGCGAGAGCGGGTGCGAACCATTGCTCTTGGTCCAACCGATGGCTTGGTTCGGGGCATGCCAGTAGAAGACACTGGTGGGCCAATCAGTGTTCCGGTAGGAGAAAAAACGCTGGGGCGAATGTTCGATGTTTTGGGAAATCCCATTGATGGCAAGCCGGAATTGGAGAATCCTCCTAAATTACCGATTCATCGCGAAGCACCCGGATTTTCTGATCAAGCTACGGAAGTAGAAGTTTTTGAAACGGGTATTAAAGTGATTGACTTGATTTGTCCTTTTATGAAAGGTGGCAAGATTGGTCTTTTTGGAGGAGCGGGAGTAGGGAAGACGGTTATTATTCAAGAATTGATTCACAACATTGCTTCTAATCACGGTGGATTTTCGGTATTTGCTGGAGTAGGAGAAAGAACTCGAGAAGGAAACGACTTGTATCACGAAATGAAAGATTCTGGTGTGCTTCCAAAAACGACTTTAGTTTTTGGACAAATGAACGAACCGCCTGGAGCGCGGGCCAGAGTAGGTTTGACTGGATTAACAATGGCGGAACATTTTCGAGATGAAGCCGGAAAAGATGTTTTGTTTTTTATAGACAACATTTTTAGATTTACTCAAGCTGGTTCGGAAGTTTCGGCTCTTTTGGGGCGGATTCCTTCGGCAGTTGGTTATCAGCCAACATTGGCTGAAGAAATGGGTAAGTTGCAGGAGCGGATTACTTCTACCAAAAAAGGATCAATTACTTCTATTCAGGCGGTTTATGTTCCAGCAGACGACATGACCGATCCGGCACCCGCCACCACTTTTTCTCACTTGGATTCTACTGTCTCTCTTTCTCGGTCATTATCTGAATTGGGAATTTATCCGGCAGTAGATCCGCTGGATTCTACTTCTACAATTCTAAGTCCAGAGATAGTGGGGAAAGAGCATTACGATGTGGCGCGAGAAACCCAACGGATTTTACAACGCTATAAAGACCTGCAAGATATTATTGCTATTTTAGGAATGGAAGAATTGTCTAACGAAGATAAAATAACGGTGAATCGGGCACGGAAAATTCAAAAGTTTCTTTCTCAACCTTTCCATGTGGCTGAACAATTTACGGGTACTCCTGGTATTTATGTTAAAAAGGAAGACACGGTACGAAGCTTTAAGGAAATCTTGGAAGGCAAGCACGACGACAAGAGCGAGCAGGATTTTTACATGAAGGGAAGCCTGTAATTCAATTACGAATTTTGAATTTTGAATTTCGAGTAAAATTCTAAATTAGAATTTATAAATTATTTCGAAATTCAGATTTCAAAATTTAAAAATAAACTACTTGTTCTTCAGCGTAAAAATAGAGTAAAATAGAGATATGAGTAAAGAGAAAATTTTTCAGTTTCAAATTGTTACTCCGGAAAAAATTGTTTTTTCCGATAGTGCGGAGGCGGTTTCTTTGCCTACAGCTGTGGGAGAAATTACCGTTCTTCCAGGTCACGAATCGTTGATTGGTATTGTAGAAGACGGAGAAATAAAGATTAAAAAAGATGGTCGGGAATATTTTTTGGCGGTGGCTGGCGGATTTTTGGAAATGGAAAACAATTTACTGCGAGTTTTTGCCGATTTTGCTGAAAGAACAGAAGATCTAGACTTAGGAGCAATAGAGCGAGCCAAAGAGGAAGCCGAAAAGGCGTTGAGCGAAAAAGAACTGATTTCGGAACGGGCCTTTGCAGACGCTGAAGCTAGACTCAAGAGAGAATTGTTAAAGCTGAGAATTTTTAAGAAGAGAAGACGGTAGGTTCTAGGGAAAATTACGAATTACGAATATGTTATTTTTCTGAACTGATGTACTTTTCCCAGTACGCTCGGCCTCGACCGGGCCTCGCTCCACTTTGCTCCTGTCGTGCTTTGCCTAAAAAGCTTTAGGTTTTAGTGGCGGGATCAAAGAGCCTCCTCAAAGCACATCGGTTCAGAAAAATAAGAACAATAATTCGGCTAATTTTCAAGAAAAAAATAAACAAATTCATGGATCAAAAAGATTCTAAGCGGGAGGCTTATTTGGAAAATCCACCCAAGGAACAGTTGTCGGAAATTAATTTCTATGGGTCAAGCTCTTCCTTAA
The DNA here is from genome assembly GCA_964598205.1 of uncultured Candidatus Saccharibacteria bacterium. GTDB lineage: Bacteria > Patescibacteriota > Minisyncoccia > CAIUEV01 > JAHKAQ01 > CAZRBB01. Next base: position 4,167 of record CAZRBB010000005.1, on the reverse strand, counting down.
AGGAAACAGAAAAGCCGAGTTGGGAACAGGATCAAAAGCCAGAGACAACCTTTAGTAAACCGTTAGATGTTCTTGCTAAAAGAGTGCTGGAGTCTCCCTTGCCAAAAGAAAATTCTGCCGGAGAAGCACAAACAGAAGCTCAGGGATTAACGGTAAAAACTTTTCTAAGCAATCCTGTTTACCAAAAGAAAATTCATCAGGCGGAAGTTTTAATAAGGCTCTTGCAAAACGGAGAAGGTCGGCTAGAGGTAGTAAAAAAAGCGCAAAAAATATTTGCCCAAGAACCTCATTTTTTGGATTATTTCCATGATCTTTTAGTTTCTTACGAAAATTCCTTAAAAAAATAAAATGTTAGAAAATTTGCTTCTTCCCTTTGCGTTTTTTTTAGGGACGGTTTTGGTGCTTTTTGCTCTTTGGCATTTTTTGGTTTCGCATTTAAGGTTTAAAGGAGGAATGGAGCGGACGGTTGATTTGGCTTTGTTTTCGGTGATTCTTCCTAAGGAAGAAAATCAGGAAGGCGGAGAAGACAAAAAGGAAGAAAAAGAAATTATTGGTTCAATGGAACAGCTTTTAGATGGCTTTAGTCACCAAAGAGATTCTTTTTGGAGAGAAAAATTTTTGGGAGCGCCACAGATTTCTTTGGAAATTGCCAATCCTTTTAACAGTGAAAAAATTTCTTTTTATTTTGCCGTTCCTCGTCGATATTCAACTACGGCAGAAAAACAAATCTACGGAATTTTTCCCAATGCATTAGTAGAGCAAGTGCCTCATGATTTTAATGTCTTTACGCCAGCTGGAGCAGTGAGAACGGCCTATGCGACTCAGGCTAAAACAAATTACTTACCACTAAAAACTTACAAGACTCTAAACAAGGATCCGCTAAACCCAATTGCGAACGCTCTTTCTAATTTAAAAAAAGAAGACGAAGGGGCTGCTTTGCAGTTAATAATCAGACCGATTTATTCTGGCTGGAAAGGGCGAGCGAATTTAATTGTTCGTAGAATGAAACAAGGAGAATCATTTTTTGAAGCTCGGGGTGGCGAATTTTTTCGCTTCTTGAATCAATTTTTTAAAAGTCAGCACAAAAAAGAACTTAATAAATACGGAAGCATTAAAGAAACTTTGCGAGAGCTGACTCCCGGAGAAGAAGAGATTTTAAAATTGGTAGAAGAAAAAGCGGCAAAAAATGTTTTTGAAGTTAATTTGCGCTTAATTGCTTCGGCAGAAACAGAGCCCAGGGCAGAAGAAATTATGTACAATTTGATTGGGGCTTTTAGCCAATTCAATACGATAGAAATGAATAGCTTGGTTTTTAAAAAGCCAAGGCGTTTTTCTGAGACGATTTTTAATTTTTCTTTTCGCCATTTTGTTTCTGGGAGTCGGATGATTCTTGGTACCGAAGAGATATCTAGCATGTTTCACTTTCCCACTTGTTTTACTCAGGCGCCAAAAATTGCCACCTTGGGAGCCAAGACGGCTTCGGCACCACCGGATTTACCGCAAGAAGGGCTTTTGCTGGGAATCAATAACTATCGAGGAGCGGAGACATTCATTCATTTAGGGAGAGAAGATCGGCGTCGGCATTTTTACAGTGTTGGGCAAACGGGTACTGGTAAATCTAGCTTTTTAGAAAATCTAATTATTCAAGACTTAGAAGAAGGCGAAGGGCTTTGCATAATTGATCCCCACGGAGAGCTAATAGAAAAAGTACTGGATTTTATTCCCGCTTCTCGCTTGGAAGATGTGGTTCTTTTTGATCCATCAGATGTAGAACGGCCACTGGGCTTGAATCTTTTGGAATATAACCGGCCAGAAGACAAAACATTTGTGATCAATGAAATGATCAATATTTTTGACAAGCTGTACGATTTAAAACAGACCGGTGGTCCAATGTTTGAACAGTACATGCGTAACGCCATGCTTTTGGTAATGGCACACCCAGAATCTGGTTCTACTCTTTTAGAAATTTCTAAAGTACTTTCTGATCCGGATTTTCGGCGGTTCAAGCTGGAGCATTGCGATAATCAGGTGGTGGTGGACTTCTGGGTCAAGGAGGCGGAGAAGGCCGGCGGAGAGGCTGCTCTGGTCAATATGGTGCCTTACATTACCAGCAAGTTAACTCCTTTTATTACCAACGACATTATGCGGCCGATTATTGCTCAGCAAAAAACTTCGCTAAATTTTAGAGCGGCGATGGATGAAAAGAAAATTATGTTGGTTAACTTAAGCAAGGGAAGAATTGGAGAAATGAATGCCAACTTGTTGGGCATGGTGATTGTGGGAAAGATCTTAATGGCAGCAATGAGTCGCGTAGATACGCCAGAGCCGGAACGCAAAGATTTCTATCTATACATTGATGAGTTTCAAAATTTTACCACCGATTCTATTGTGAGCATTCTTTCTGAGGCTAGGAAATATCGGCTTTCTTTGATTATTGCGCACCAGTTCATTGCCCAGCTAGAAGAAAATATTCGGGATGCGGTTTTTGGCAATGCCGGTTCGTTGGTGAGTTTTCGGGTGGGACCGGAAGATGCGGAGTTTTTAGAAAAACAATACTTACCGGTTTTTTCCCGGCAAGATTTAATTAATGTAGACAACTTTAAAGCTTTTGCCAGGATTATGGCTAACGGATTGGTTAGTAAGCCATTTTCTTTGGCTACTATTCCTCCTAAAAAAGAGGGTTACGGCTTAACAGCAAAAATAAAAGAACTTTCTAGATTGCGTTACGGTCGGGATCGGATTCTGATAGAGCAGGAAATTAAAGAGAGAATGAAGCTTTCCGAAGCGGCGGGTGTGGCAGAGAAAGAAGCGGCGGCATCGGCTGATCCGATTGATTCGGATATGCCGGTAAAGTAATTACGAATTAACGAATTTTGAATTACGAATAAAATTAGAATTTAGAATTTAAAAACGGGCTCGTTTCTAAATTAAAAAATTCGGTCTTGAATCAAAATTCAAAATTCAAAATTAGCCTTTTGTGCTATAATTAACCCAATAATTTTTTAAAAACAAAGATGGACGAGTACGATATTTTTACAAAGCAGCGCTCTTCCCATCCAAATCCATTAATTGATGTTACAAGAGTTGATACTGTTCCTCCGGCGACTGCGCCTGCACCAACACCAACCGCTGCCCTGGATGCTCCTAGGACCGAATCGTCTGCTTTTTATTTTTTTATTTATTTGATTTTGTTTTTGACTTTGGCATTTTTGGCTTGTGGAGAAGGGGCGATTATTTTTCAAATCATTAACAAAAATATTCCCGATGTTTTAAATAATTATAGCGATTATTTTTCTAAAGAGACGGCTAAATTTGGTTTTGCTTCTTTGGTAATTGCCGGTCCACTTTATTTTTGGCTTTCTTTCTTGGTGTCTAAGCATCTTTTTTTGGGGAAAATGGAGGAAAATTCTAAAACCAGAAAATGGGTAACTTATATTGTTTTATTTTTAGCGGCCGCTACCATTATTGGTGATTTAATTGCACTTCTTTTTGGCTTTTTGAATGGCGACCTGACCGTTCGTTTTGGTTTAAAGGTATTAACAATTCTAATTATTGCTGGAGGGGTTTTGGGGTATCATTTTTGGAACATCCGGTCTGAAGGATTAAGGAATAATGAGGTTTTTTCTTCCAAGAATAAATTATTCTTGCGAATTTTAATGGCGGTTTCGTTGATTGTTTTTCTTCTTTCTTTTTTGGTAATTGAATCACCAGGGGAGACAAGGAAAAAAAGAATAGATAGTGAGAAAATTAGCGCAATGTCTTCTGTCTCTTATTCAATTCAAAATTATTTTAATCAGTATGGAAAAATTCCAGAAACCATTGAAGACCTAAAAGATGAAAATTATCTTCGAGGCAACATGGAGAGACAGGAAGTTACCTACAAGAAAATGGGAGTTACTGCTTATCAGCTCTGTACTGAATTTAAAACCGTAAGCGATCCAAAGGAAGACAATGCGGGTGGTCCATATTATGATGCGTACCAAAAAACAGATTGGCAACATCAGGTAGGAAAAACTTGCTTTAAGAAGGAAGTAACTCAGGAAGAAAAACCAAATTCCATGACTAATCCTAATGTAAATGTGATGCCAGTAGCACCAGGAGATAAGCCAGCACCAGCACCAGCACCAGCACCAGCACCAGCACCAGCACCAGCACCAGCACCAGCAC
>CAZRBB010000004.1:135383-151775 GCA_964598205.1 uncultured Candidatus Saccharibacteria bacterium | reverse complement strand
TTGAGGTCTCTGTATTACCGCTGCTGCTGGCACAGAGTTAGCAACCTCTTATTCGAAAAGGTACCGTCATTCCGCCGAAGCGGAATTCTTCCCTTACAAAAGCGGTTTACGACCCGAAGGCCTTCATCCCGCACGCAGCGTCGCTCCATCAGGGTTTCCCCCATTGTGGAAGGTTCTTGACTGCAGCCACCCGTAGGTGTTTGGCCAGTATTTCAGTGCCAATGTTGGGGATCACGCTCTCACGCCCCCTAACCGTCATCGCCTTGGTAGGCCATTACCCCACCAACAAGCTGATAGTACGCGAGCTCCTCCTAAAGCGCCCGAAGGCTTTCTTCCTAAGAACACATTTGGCATTATCCCGGATTTCTCCGGGTTATTCCAAACTTTAGGGTAGATTCTCACGTGTTACTAACCCGTTTGCCATGTTTACTCCGAAGAGCAACATTCGACTTGCATGCCTTATCCACGCTGCCAGCGTTCGTCCTGAGCCAGGATCAAACTCTCTAAAAAAATAGTTGGATAACCATATAAAACAGGAATTGTTAAAGAGCCGAAAAAAGAAGCTAACTTAAAAATGCTATTGCCATTAGGCATAGCTGTCTAAATATAGACAATGGATATTTTAATGTCAAATAAACGACCAGGATCTAATTTATAATTATGAGTTATGAATTTCGATTAAAATCATAAACTATAATTTATAAATTATTTTGAAATTAAAAACCGAAAACTAAAAAACCAGTCCGTTCCGTTTTAAAATTAAAAATTCCGAAGAGCTATTTTTTGTACAAAGCCTTAATCTGGAAAAGAATATAGAGAGAAACAAGAGCCCCTAGTAAACCACTTAAGATAGCTCCAGTAAATAATCCATAAACCAAATTAGCCACTACCGAATAAAATGAAAGATTCCAACCAGAAATTTTACGAGCAAAAAGCCCTGGAAGAGCCGCTATCATTAAGCCTAGCTGAGCAACCATTATAATTGAAGCCAAGCCAAATCCGGCTGCCCCGCTCATCATTGCAAAAGGCATAAACACCGCACTCATTCCAAGGGCAAATAAAATAACGGGTAAAAAGATGATAAGCAATATAACATCGATCCATGGACCAAATTTTACAATCCATTCTTTGGCATTAGCCGGTAACGCAAATGGAGCTTTTTTTACCAAATAATAATCTAGCATTCCCATTAAATCCTTCGGCGCTTGATCTGCTTGTTGTTTTTTTTCTTCTTCTTTTGGCATTTTCTTTTTTAAATTTTATTATTTTTATATTATCCCTAATACCACATCTCTGCAATTAGTAATCAACTATAAATTTTAAAGCTAGAATTTTTAATTTTGATTAAATTTCAAAATTATAATTTAAAATTGAACTTCTAATTTTAATCGAAATTCAAAATTCGTAATTAAAAATTAGACCAAGCGTAATTTTTAGTTAACGACTAACTAAAAAGAGTATCCAGTTGCATAATCACCGCCAAACCCAAAAGACCCAAGGCCGTTCCAATAATAATATACTTAAAGTATCTCTTAGCTGTTTCTATTTTTTCTTCTTCTCCATGACTAGTTAAAAACATAGTTCCCGCTACCGCAAAAGCAACAACCACTAAGCCACCCAGAATTTTTAACATTAGGAACATTAAATTTTTCACCACGCTTGTTAGGTCGGGAGCGTCAGAAAAAAAAGAAGCCGCGCCAGATTTCCTAAAAAATAAAAGCCAACCAACAACAAACAACATCAAGAAAAATTTTCTTTTTTTACTAACAATCTTAGTTTTTGCTATTTTCATTTTTTATTTTTCAATGCCTCTAATTCGCTTAACAATTCTAACATTTTCTTTCCTTCCAAAAAACCAGGCCTCATAATTCGCGGATTATCGCAGGAGAGATCAATCACTGCCGAAGGTTTTGGCGGACTTTCTTCTGAACCAATTCGCCCCGCATCAACAATTAAATCGGGAGCTGGTGGATGATTCTCAAAATAGTCCACAATTTCCGTTCCCCAGTTTAAAGGCAACTCACCGGAAAGATTAACGCTGGTAGTAATAATTGGTCGAGAAAAAAAACCAGAAAGCTTTTTAGTAAAAAAGTGATCCGGAATCCGTAATGCTAGCGTCCCCTTACTACCTTCTACTGCCAGGGGAAGTTTTTTACGACTCTTTAAAATAAAAGTAAATTTTCCGGGCAAAAATTTTCTAAAAACCGCCCGACTAAAATCATCAAAAAAAACATATTTTTCTGCCATCGCCAAATCCCTCACAATCACCGAAAATGGTTTTTTTTCTTTCCTTCCCTTAATTTCTCTTATTCGTAAACAAGCTTTTTGGAAAGAAGCATCTGCACCAAGACCGTAAATAGTATCGGTAGGATAAGCAAGAACTTTTCCTTCTTTTAAAAATTCGGCTGCCGAACTGGCTACTCCTTCTAAATTAGAGCCGTCATCATACAAATCCAAAGCATTCATTGTTCTCATTGCTTTAAAAAATTTCTAATTTCTTCTAAACCTTCTAGGGTATTGGCCTGAAAAAAGACGCTGGCTCGCACCACCTCTACCGGATAATCGGCCGCCAAAAGACTAATTGTTTGGGGAAGACCAAGCTCCTGCAACCCCTCAGAAATCAAAACCGGAGCATAATTAAAAATTCTTTGATCCAACTTATAAGCTCCGGCACAGAGTAAATAATTTTCTTCTTTTAGTGACGGATACTCCTTAATTTCTAAAAGATTGCCCGCCGCATTAACCGTTACTGCTCCGCCAGTAGCCTGGCCCTCTCTTTTGTCCACTAAAACCGCCAATGACCGCCCTGCCAATTCGGCAATATTTTTAGACGCATAAAAATCATCACCAGAAAGCACCAAGAACTCCCCTTTTATTTTATCCCGACAAAGAAAAACTGCTCCGGCAGTACCATTTCTTTCCTTTTGAAAAACATAAGTTATTTTTTTACCCAAAAATTCCGAACCGTAGCGCGCGCGAATCTTTTCTTCTAGGTAACCAACAATGATCAACACTTCCTCTACTGCTGGTGGCAAGCTTTCCAAAACAGCATCTAAAAGCGTCCGCTCTCCACTAATCGGCAAAAGCGGTTTGGGAATATTGTCTGTTAATGGTTTTAGGCGAGTTCCTTCCCCCGCCGCCAAAATAATCGCTTGCATAAATCACCTTTTAAAAGCATGGTCTAGAGCCTGATTGACCAATTTATCTGCTTCTTTATTCAACTCTCTTTTAATGTGAAAAAATTTTACCGTGCCAAAACCTAAGGTCAAGTTCCAAAGTCTAACAAAAAGCTTGGCTAAACCAGGATCTTTCACTTTGTATTCTCGACGAACCTGCTTCACCACTAGCTCCGAATCCAAGTAGCAATGAACTTCTAGAGTCGATGCCGATTCCCCAGCAACTCGCAACGCTTCTTCTAATGCCCGAATAATCGCCGAATACTCCGCTATATTATTGGTAGCAACTCCAATTAATTCTGCTAGTCTAATTGTTCTTGTTCCTATTTTGATTACTGCCCCAATCCCTGCTGGCCCTGGATTCCCCCGCGATCCACCGTCGGAATAAATAGTAATTAAGTCTTTTTGATCCATGTTGTTTTTAATTTATTTTAGTCTACTTTATTAAATTTTAAATTTCTAGTTTTAAATTTCGAAATAATTTTAAATTTTAAATTTTAAATTCTGATTTTAATCGAAATTCAAAATTCGTAATTCAAGCCGCCACCACACACCCTTTTCACCTAAACGGTTGGTTTTTGGTCAAACTGATGTTCTTTGAGGAGGCTCCTTGTTCCCGCCTATTAAACTTCAAGATTTTTAGACAAAGCAGAACAGGAGCAAGGTGGAGCGAGGCCCGGTCGAGGCCGAGCGTACTCCGAAAAGGAAATCAGTTTGACCAAAAAACAACAATCCGTAATTCAACTTACCACCACTAAATCAATTAACTTTAATTCCAGCGATTCTCTACCATTAAAAGAATTGATTCCCAAATTAAAAACTAAGTCTACTACCGCTCCTCTTTTAATCTCCTCTACCGGATCGGTAAAATTAAAACCAATACAATCCAAATATTTCAGAGCCCCCGCTTCTTTTTTGTCCTGGCAAACACAAGCCTTTAAATGTTTGCTTCCGTTTCCCACCATTCTCACCGAACAAATTTTTGCCCCTTTTAATAAAAAGATCGGTTCCGGATTCCCAGCACCAAAAGGTTCCATCTTTTTAATTTCCTTAACTAGGGAAAGATTAATCTCCCCAAAAGAAACTTCGTAATCAATCCGCAATTGCGAAACAAAATCCTTTTCCTTTAATTCTTGTTCGGCAATTTCTAAAAGTCGCCGCTTGAATTTGGAAGCATCTTTTTTCTTTAGCGTAAACCCTGCCGCCTGCTTGTGGCCACCATATTCCAAAAGCAAATCAGAAACTTTGTCTAAGGCTTTAATAATATTGAACTTGGAAATACTCCGCGCCGAACCCCTGATTTTATCGGCTTCTTCTGTAAAGGCCAGCACCGGACGGCAATATTTATCACATAATCGACCAGCCACCAAACCCACCAAACCAAATGGCCAATCCTTATCCCCTTTAATAATAATCTTCTCCCGACTTAAATCTTCCTTTTCTAACTTTTTTAAAATTTTTGCGGTAATTTTTTGCCGATTAGAATTTTGCTTCTCTAATTTTTCGGCCAGAATCACCGCTTCTTTTTGATCAGTTTCATTTAACAACACAAAAGCAGAATTAGCATGATCCATTCGGCCGGCGGCATTGATTCGCGGAGCAATCAGAAAAGCCACTTGTTCGGCTGAAAATTCTTTAACCCGACCCAAAAGCCCTGATTTTTTTAAAATCGCCAAAATTCCTAATCTTCTTGTCTTTCCTAAAACCAACAATCCATATTTAGCCAACACCCGATTTTCTCCCACCAAAGGAACCAAGTCGGCAATTGTTCCAATGGCCACTAAATCCAAAAGCCATTTTTCGAATCCCGCCGGAAATTCTTTTTCTCCTATGGAACGAATTAACGCCGTCGCCAACTTAAAGGCCACCCCCGCGCCAGAAAGTTCACTAAAAGGGTAGCCGCTATTTTTAAGATGAGGGTTGATCAAGGCCACCGCTTTAGGTAATTTTTTAGGTGGCAAATGATGGTCAGTAACAATTACCTCTAATCCCTGTTTTTGAAAATAAACTATTTCCTCTCGATTCCTAATTCCCGTATCTACTGTTATTACCAAAGAAACTTTCTTTCCTAAAAGATAATCCGCTGCCGCGTAGTTTAAGCCATAGCCTTCTTTAACTCTATCGGGAATGTAGACCACTGCCGTTGTTCCCAACGCCTTAAATAGCTGAAATAAAACAGAGCTCGCTGTAACCCCGTCAGCATCGTAGTCGCCGTAGATTGCAATTTTTTCTTTATTTTTTAACGCTTCTTTAATTCTTTTAACAGCCGTCTTTACTCCTCTTAACAAGCAAGGATCATGAGCCCCAGAATCATAATTGGGATTAAAAAAAGCTTCCGCTTCTTTTGGCGATTTTATTCCTCGCTCCCAAAGAAGCGCTATTAAAAAGGGAGAATAGCCAGCCATCTTTCGGCAGTAACCTTTTGGTGGCACCAATTTTTGAACCCACTTTTTCATAAAAAACTTTTTTATTAGGAAATCTTTTCCTGGGAAATCTCTTGGTACTTTTGAAAGGCATCTTTCCCAATAATGATCTCCTCGTCCGTTTCTATGGCAATGCTTGTGCATTGCGGAGCAAAAAATAAATCATCTAGAATTGCCTGGCGTGTTTCTTCCCTGCCAGAACCGATTGTTCCTGTAAAAACAAGCAAGTCGCATCCTCCTAAAACAGCGTAATAAGCCCCTAAATATTTTTTAATCCGATAAACAAAAATATCAAAAGCTAATTTAGTCTTTTCTTCCGTAAGATTGTCTAATACCTCTAGCATACTTTTTTTACCGCAAAGCCCATAAATTCCACTTTCCCGATTAATTAATTGATCCACCTCTTCCACTAAAAGTCCTTGGCGAAAAAGATCTAAAATAATTCCTGGATCTAAATCTCCAGAACGAGTCATCATGGAAAGCCCCTCGCTTGGGGTAAAACCCATGCTTGTTTCTATTGCTCTACCAAAACGAATTGCCGTAATACTCGCTCCACCACCTAAATGCAAAGAAATTATTTTTAATCTAGAAAAATCTTTCCCTAATTTTTCTGCCGCCTTAATAGAAGCATAACGATGAGAAATCCCGTGAAAACCCAATCTCTGATAGTGATTTTTCTTTGTCACTTCAAAGTTCAACGCGTACAACTTGGCTACCTGAGGCAAGTCTTGGTAAAAAGCCGTATCAAAAACCGCCACATTTTTTGCTTTGGGAAAATATTTTTGGGCCGCTTGAATCCCTAAAAAATTATTCGGATTATGGAGTGGTGCCAAGGAATGATACTTTTCCAAAGCCTTAAAATTGGTTTCGTCTATTAGTTCCGGATTCAAAAATTCCGTCCCTCCGTTCACATAGCGATGACCAATTACCTTGATTTCATCAGCTTCCTCTGCCAAATCTTCTTTCACCTTTTCTAATGCTCCAAAATGGTCCTTGACCGTACCAAAACCAATATCTTTTATTTCTCCATTTTTAACTAAAGAAAAATTTACCGGTTCGTATAACTTATACTTTAGCGTTTGACTCCCAGAATTAATGGCTAGAACAAACATTTTTATTTTTTAATTATGAATTATTTAATTTACCATTAAGCAGAATCCCCCGCCCTTAAAATTCGGCCATCAGGCAAAATAACTTGGGAATCGTCTTTTCGATCTTCGTTAATAGAAACATAGCTTTCAACAATAACTATCTTGGCCTTTCCTTGCATTTTCCGACCAACTGAATTCCCTGCCTTTTTGACTTTAAGATTGGCATTACCGGAAGCTGTATGGCCAAAATAATCACTGGCTTCTACTATTTCCATTTTCGCTTCGCCATACATCCCAAGACCGGCAAAATTCCCTACTTTTTGGGCATTAAGGATAGCGTTGCCAAAAGCCTTTTCTCCAAAAAGATAACCCGCTTCTACCACTTCCATCTTGGCTTCGCCACACATTAAATAACCGGCACGATTTCCCACTTTTTGAGCTTTTAGCACAGCTTCGCCGCAAGCTTGAAAGCCGAAAAGATCTTCCGCCGAATCTGCTTCCAATTCCCCAAAACTTAACTCTGTTCCAATATAATCAAGGCCCCTAGTATTAGGTAAAAATAGCTTTAAATCTTTTCTTTCTTCTTCGGGAACCGAATTAAAATAGGCGTGAATAAACGAATTTACAAAAGCACCCAAGAAAGAATAATCTGCTTCTTCTATCTTGGGAAAAAATTCTCTTAAATTATTAGAAATAAACTGTAAATCCTTAGAATTAAGAGCATACAGTTCAGGATTTTCCTTTATTGAATCATTTAGAGGAAATCGTTTTAAAATACCATAAATTCCCTGAATATCAGTTTCACCAAGTAAATTTTTTTCTTTTATTCTTTTATTAAATTCTCCCACCAGCTTTTCTTTAATCAAAAGATACAAATCGTAATTCATCCCTTCTTTTTCCACCCGGGCTTTTTTCTCTTTTTCTTCTTGAGCCCCTCTGTCAGCGCCAGATTGATAACTCGGCACAAAACTCTTCACTGTTTCTGATCGAAGAACCGACTGCTCCTGTTCCAAGTTTTGACCCACCGAAAAACCCGCCGGCAATCCCGGGCCAGTATTCTTCTTAGTCACCCCTCCTTCAGCTGGCGATAAAACTACATTTTCGAATTGGGATTTTTCTTTGGACACTTTAGTTTAATTACAAATTACGAATTACGAAATAAGCTTTTCTGAAACGATGTTCTTTAAGGAGGCTCCTTGTTCCCGCCAACAGAGCTTTAAGCTTTTTAGGCAAAAGAAAACAGGAACAAGGCGGAGCGAGGCCCGGTCGAGGCCGAGCGTACTCCGAAAAGAACATCATTTCTGAAAAAATTATAAATCAAAAATTCGTAATTAAACTAACAACTCTCCATATTCACAAGCCTTAAGCCCCGCCGCATTGCCTTCGTCGGTATCCAAATGGCAAGCCAAACTAGCCCCTTCTTCTACCCGCAAAATAACATCTTTAAAAATCAATTCCCTTTCTCCATCTAGTCCCGCTTTTACCTTTATTTTTTCGCCATTTTTTAAACCCAGCTGTTCGGCATCAAAAAAATTCAAGTGAACATGTCTTTGTGCCACTAAAGCTCCTTCTTCTTTTTCTAATTCTCCAACCGGACCAATAATTTTAAACCCCAAAGTTCCTTTAATATTTCCACTCAACCTTACTGGAACAGAAACTCCCAATAAGCGAGCATCAGAAAGCGAAAGTTCTAACTGCGTATAGCCCCGAACCGGACCTACAATCCGCACTTCCTCTAAAAATTTCCCCCCGAATTCAACTTTTACCGTTTCCTTAGCAGCAAACATTCCCTCTTGAGACAAAAGCTTTAGCACAGTTAGTTGATAATCTTTACCAAATAAAATTTCCGAATCTTCTTTGGTTAAATGCAAATGCCGCGCTGATATTTCTAGGGGCACTTTAATTTTTTTCATGATTTTGATTTATATTTTAGATTCCAATAAATAATCTTGGATTCTTAACAACGCTTCCCTTTAGAAAAAACCCTTTAAAATTAAGAATTAAAATTTTAATCAAAATTCAAAATTCAAAATTATTAATTCTTAAGTAGTCCCTTTAACGACCCTAAGTGTTCCACCACCGAAGCCGCATTGCAAATACCACTTTTCATAGCAACCTCCAAATCTCCACCCCGCAAGTAAACCGCCAAGAAGCCAGACGCAAAGGCATCGCCAGCTCCAGTAGTATCTAATATTTTATTTCCTGGCACTATCGGCTCGTGATACATTTTTTCTCCATCAAACACAAAAGCTCCATCTTCTCCGTTGGTAATCGCCACTATTTTGGGACCAGCCGAAAAAATCAACCGCGCCATTTCTTCTGGCGTTATGTCTTCTTGAGCTCGCACCAATTCCAAGGCCTCATCAAAATTCAAGAAAAGAATTTCTACTTTTTTTAAAAATCCTTCCATAATTTCCAAGCCAGTCCTTAACTGCCTAGACCCAGGATTAAAAAACAATCTTTTTTTATCCAAAGATACAATCCGTGCTACTTCGGCCATTTTTTTTTGCCAACCATCTTTTAGGGAAGAAAGGTAGATGCAGGGCGATTTTATTAAAGAGCAGTTTGGATTAAAATCACGATCAATTCGCTTGTCGCTAAAAATAGTTCGTTCACCAGTTTTTTTGTCTAAAATAATTAAAGATCTGGCAGTACGATGCTTGCTAAAAATCTGTACACCATCGGTTTCCACGCCTTCTTTGGTTAATGTTTTAAAAACGGAATCACCAGAACTATCCTTTCCTAATGCACAAAAAATCGCCGTCTCTATCCCTTGTCTTTTTAACCCCACCGAAATATTAACCGCCGTTCCCCCTGTATAAATATTAATCTTTTCCGCTGGCACCTTGGCTCCATATTCAAAAGCCATCAATTTTTTACAAGTAACCTCTTGAGTATTGTCTAGAACCCTAATTTTTTCTGGTACTACAAAGATATCTCTGGTCGCCGAACCAATGGCCGTTAATTCAATTTCCATAACTTTATTTTTAGTCCTTATTTTACCAAGAGAGAATTAATCATTGTCTCTGGTTTTTTTACACCTAAAACATCTAAAATAGTAGGGACAACTTGCGCTAACTTTCCGCCACTTTTCAGCCCTTTAGCTTCTATGCCTTCTCCTGCCACAATAAAGGGGACCGGATTAGCTGTATGACAAGTCAATCTCTCCTTGGTTACGGGATCAATCATTTCTTCGGCGTTCCCATGGTCAGCAAAAATAAACAAACTCCCTTTCTGCTTTAAAATCTCCTTAAAAATCCGCCCCAAACACTTATCAATATATTCTATTCCTTTAATTGTTGCCGCCAAGTCCCCCGTATGTCCTAGCATATCGGGATTTGGATAATTAACAAAAATAAAATCGTATCGTTTTTCCTTTAAATATTTCAAAATAGTTTCTGTAATCGCCAAAGCAGACATTTCTGGCAAGCTATTGCAAGACTTAACCTTTGCCGAAGGAAGTTTAATCCTTTCCTCCCCAGCCACCGGATCAGAAAAGCCCCCATTTAAAAAATAAGTTACATGAGGAAATTTTTCTGTTTCCGAAATATATAACTGCCGAAAATCCTTAAGTACTACTGGCAGTGAATCGTAAATCGGAGAGCTTTTAAAAGCCGGCAACACTCGGATATTGGGACCAAAGTCAGTTAGAGTAACAAAGCAAATATTTTTTAATCGTGGCTTAGGAAGAGTGGTTTCTTTTGATTCTTCTAAAACAAAAAGCTTGGTTAGTTGCCTACCGCGATCACTGCGTAAATTAAAAAAAATAACCGCATCATTATCACTAATCGTAGCCAACGGTTTAGAAAAAGGGTCCGTCAAAATAGAAGGAGGTAGATATTCATCAGTTAAACCTTCTCCGTAATATTTTAAAAGCATTTCTTCAGCCGAAAAAAACTTTTCCCCTTCACCCTTAGTTAGAGCATAATAACTTTTTTTTAATCGCTCCCAATTCTTTCCCCGATCCATTCCGTAGAACCTTCCACCCAAAGAAGCTAGCACTCCTGGCAATTTTTCCTTCTCTACCGCCCCAAGCCATTCTTTTAAATGTTCGCACGCACTCTTTGGTAGTGAATCTCGTCCATCGGTAAAAAAATGAAAGTAAACTTTCTTTATCCCCGCTTCTTTGGCCATTTTTAAAATCGCCAAAAAATGCTCTTTTTGAGAATGCGGACTAACCTTATTAGAAAGAAGGCCCAAAAGATGGAGCTGAGAATTGAACTTTTTTGCCTGCTCCATTGCAGTTAAAAGCGATTCGTTTTTAAAAAAAGAACCATCTTTAATGCTTTGGGAAATTAAATAAGTTTCCTGAGGAACTACTCTCCCAGCACCAATATTGGAGTGGCCCGTCTCACTGCCAGACACTTCCCCTTCTCCCAATCCTACTGCCTTACCAGAAGCCACTAGCTCTGTATAAAAATATTTTTTAGCCAAATTATCAAAGTTATTCTTTTTGGCATTAGACACCGCATTACCAAAATAATTGGGTCCTATTCCAAATCCGTCTAAAACCACCGCCACCGCTGGCATATTTTTAGAAACTATTTTTTTATTCATTGTTAATTTCTCGATCAATTTCTAAAAGCCGATTATACTTAGCTACTCTTTCTCCCCGTGCTGGTGAACCAATTTTCAACCAGTCTGCCCCCGCCCCAACAGCTAAATCCGCAATAAAATCATCACTTGTTTCCCCACTTCTATGAGAAACAGCAGTCTTAATTCCATGTTCTCTTGCCAAAGCCATGCATTCTACTGTTTCTGTTAGCGTTCCTATTTGATTCGGCTTAATTAAAATACTGTTCAACGCTTCTTGCTCTATTGCCTTATTCAATCTCTCTGAATTAGTAACTGTAAAATCATCGCCCATTAAAAAGACTTTCTCGCCTAAAGTCTTCGTCATCTCCATCCAACCATCCCAATCATCTTGAGCCAATCCATCTTCTATAATTAAAAAGGGATAGCGACTAGCAAGCTCGGCATAATAAGCAATCAATTCTTTGGCAGTAAGCTCTTTGTTTTCCAAAGAAAAACAGTATCTATTTTTTTTGGCAGAATAAAACTCCGAAGCCGCCACATCCAAGCCAAATTTAATTTCTCCTCCCAAAGAATAACCTGAATCTTTGATTGTTTTTTCCATAATTACCAAGGGAGCAGCATTTTCCTTAAGCCGTGGAGCAAAACCGCCTTCATCTCCCACTGCGGTTCTTTCTCCTAACGCCTTTAATTCATCGGCTAGTTTGTGATAAATTTCCGCCAAAGCCCTTATTTTTTCTGCTGTCTTTTTAATTCCACTAGGAATCAAAAAATATTCCTGAATATCTAAACCTGAATCCGAATGAGCCCCACCATTAATTACATTACACATAATGTCTGGCAATCGCAGTTTTTCTGTTCCAGCCAAAATCCTTAAATGTTCATAGAGAGGTCTTTTTTCTTCGGCCGCTTCTGCTCGTGCCAAAGCTAAAGAAACCCCCAAAATAGCGTTAGCTCCTAGTCGTGATTTATTAGGAGTACCGTCTAAATTAATCATTAAGCGATCTGCCCAGGTCTGACCCTGCCATTCTTCGGCTAAAAGTGCCGGCGCAATTTCTTTCTCCACGCTATTAATTGCTCTTAATACTCCTTTGCCACCAAATCTTTCTTTATCTTCATCTCTCAATTCCCAAGCTTCGTGCTCACCAGTGGACGCCCCAGAAGGAACAGCTGCCGAAGCAATTGCTCCCGATTCCGTTTTCACAGTTACTTTTAGGGTTGGGTTGCCCCGAGAATCCAAAATTTCCAAAGCCGTTATTTCTTTGAGCTTCATTTTTTTAATTTTAAAATTATTTTTAAAATTTATAGACTCATATGTGTTATTCTCTTTTCTTTAAAGCCTCTACTCCTGGAAGAACCGCTCCAGAAGCCATTTCTAGCATCACCCCGCCACCAGTAGAAACAAAATCAAGACCACTATTGATCTTGAACAAAGAAAGCATTTCATTGGTTTCTCCACCACCGGCTACTGAATAAGCACTAGAAGAAGCAATTGCCGAAGCCACTACACGACTGCCCTTGTCGTAGGGCGGTTCTTCGAACTTTCCCATTGGGCCGTTCCAAAAAATAGTCTTGGCTTGGACAATTATCTTGGAAAAATCAAGTGCTGTTTCTTGGTCAATGTCTTCTTTATTCGGACCAACATATCCCAAAGGAAGTTTTATTCTACCAGAAGCAACATCGGAATCAAACTCACTTTCTCCCTTTTTTAAAATATTTTCCATTTCTATCGCAATTAACCCTCCTAATAAAATCTGATCATACTTTTCTTTTAATTTTTTAATCACCGGAATTTTTGTTTCTAATTTAGCCCCACCGATTACCGCGATCGCCGGTCTTGTGGGATTCTCAAAAGCTCGCCCCAAAAAAGAAAGTTCTTTTTCCAAAAGTTTCCCAGCAAAACTTGGTAAAAATTCAGCAATTCCAGAAATAGAAGCGTGCGCCCGATGACAAGCCCCAAAAGCATCGTTCACAAAAACATCACCTAATTCGGCAAGAACAGCAGCAAACGCCTTCTCTCCTGCTTCTTCTTCCTTCCAAAAACGAACATTTTCTAAAAAGATCAATTGATCGGAAACATTTAGGGCTTTATTAACACAATCGGTAATCTTTTTTTCATAGCCCAAAAGCACTGCCGGAGAAAATCCCGGTTTCCCATGAGTCAAAAGATTAAATCGCTCCACTATTGGTGCCAAAGAAAAATCCGAGCCAAACTTTCCATCTGGTCGTCCTAAATGACTCAAAAAAACAATTCTAGAAGCACCCGCTTTTAACAAAAAGTCTACTGTCTCCAAACTTCCGCAAATCCGATAATCATCCAAGACCTGACCCGACTCACTCATTGGGCAATTATAATCAACTCTCAGAATAACTTTCTTATTTTTAACATCTTCTGGGGAGATTTTTAGGCTCATGTTTAATATTTTTATATTATAATTTACAAGTTGTTTTAAGGCTTCCCAAAGAAACAATTATTGTTCGAGTTAAAATTGTTATTTGCTTGGTAAGCGATTTAATTTGCACTGTATTTTTTTGGGACAATGCTAGCTCTAAACTTTTTAGAGAACTTTCCAGCGATTTGATTCCTGTTTCTATTTCGGTAATTAAAACCTCTGATCCTGTCTTTCCGTTGCACTGAATTTTTAAAACAACAAGCACTTGCTCTATTTGTTTTAAAATTTTGTCCGCCGAAGAAAAAAACTGCTGCCCCAAGTAAACAATCGCCCCAGAAACTTGCTGCCTTATAACATCTTTGTTCTCTTTTAAATAATTAACAATTTCCTTATTTAGCGTCTTTAATTCTTCAATAGAGGTCGCCTTGTTGACTTTCTCGCTAAAAGTCTCTAAATCGCTCTTAACCTTAATTAAAGAGTTAATCGCCATCTTTTTATTGGTCGCATCCATAGCAGAGCTTTCTATTTTAGCAATTGCCGAATTAACGCGAGCAATGTTTCTATTTAAAATCACAATAATTGACTGTTGTTGTTTGGAAAAATCAGCAGTAGGCTGAAAATTATTTGACTTTAATTCGTCTCTTTTTATCTCTAAGTCTTCCCTAGTAATCGCTCTTCCTGGCAAAGGAAAGACCAGAAAAAAAACAACCAAGAGACCTAATAAAAAACTCATCTTGTAGGTTATTTTTTTCTTCACTAAAAAATTCATCTTGATTTTTTTATTAATGATATAGGACTTACGCGTTTGAGTATAGTTCGAGGCAAAACCGGAGAAGCGAGCGAGGCGTAATTAGATTACGGTGAGCGAGTGGCGCAGGTTTTAACGAAGAAATATGCGGCTACGCGTAAATCCTATAATGCTTTATTCCAATACTTGATTTTCATCTAAAGAATTGAGTGAGCTACTGGAAGCTTCTAGTTGTTTTTGCATTTTTTCTAACTCTTCTTTATTTGAATTATTATCTGCCACCCCAGAGACATTTTCTGGCTCCTCATTGGGATTGACTACCAAAGGAAGCGAGCCGTTGTTGCTAACCCCAGGATTAAGAATAGGATCGGAAGAATTTACCTTTTCGTTTTGCAGTGGTTCTTTTGTAAAATTATTCAAAGAGTTGTTCTTTGGCTGACAACCAATAATAAACAAAGAAAGAAAGAGAACTCCAAAAAAAAATCTTTTTTTCATTTATTTTTTTATTAATTCGGATTAAAAAATTTGCTAGTCAATTCCAATGATTGTAGCACAGGAAAAATAATCTAAAAAACAGTCTACCCAATCATGAATTACGAATTTCTAATTTTTAATTTCGAAATAATTTAGAAATTAGAATTTTAAAATTTAATCGAAATTAAAAATTCGTAATTCGTAATTTAATTTAGTCTTGTTTTTAAAGACTAAAAACCATAGAATGAGCTATCAAGATAAAATTTATTCAAAAACAAAAAGAATGAAGAAATTAATCCTTCTTTTACTTCCCTTGGCGGTTTTTGTTTCCTGGAAAATCAACAAGCCTCTAGAAGCCGTCCCTGCAAAAAGCGCTCTTGTTCAATCTCAAAATCAAAGAACAGCATCCCTAAAAACAGAAATTAAAGAAAGAGCTAAAAGAGATATTCCAGAAGAAACAATAAGAAGATTAGACTTAGGAAGACTAACCCGAACTCCTGGATTAAGAAGCCACAAGGCAACTAATACCTATGTCACAGGACAAGTAATCAAGGAGAATCCCAGTCAAAGAATAACTGGAGATCAAACCTCCCAATACCAAACATTTGTTACTCCTACCGTTACTTGCGTAAAAAATGTTGCCACGAACGCCGGAAACAACACTGCTGAGATTTTAAAAAAATCCCAAGAATGGGTTTGGATGAGCGATGGAGTCTTAAACGGTACTGCAGAAAAGTGGCTCTTGCCAAAAGTTTTCCTAGAAGATACTCCCAGCTTTTCTAGCAATCCCATAAAACCTTGGATATCTAGTGACTGTGAATCTCATGCTTATACCCTTGTCTCTGCCCTAAGAGCAGCTGGTTGGCCCCCAGAAGATGTTCGAGTAGTTCTTGGATTAGTAAATTTTAGTGGAAACATTGGTGGCCATGCTTGGGTCCAAGTTTATTATAATGGTGGCTGGCTAGAACTAGAACCCTCTAGTGGTAATTATTTTGATGAAAATTCTTGGCAACTAGTCCAAACAGCTGGCCTTCCCTCTGATTATTTTCTAACCACCAAATTCCCCTCATTAGAAATTTGGTATTACTTTAACGATGTTTATTTCTACGATGTAGACTATGCGTCTGGCAATGCCCCCGCCAACTGGTCAGATACCGACGACCCTTCTCCAGCCGTCCCCCCAACTACCCCCACTAGCGCTGTTCTTGCCTGTAAAAGATTTTTTTTCTCTCCTAATACTATTAATGTTGGAGAAAAATCTAATCTTTCTTGGGAGTTTCAAAATTACACCAAGGGAACTGATACCGTGAAATTAAAATGCACTTTAACTAACACAAACGGAATCGATGTTACTGGCGTTGAACTTGAAGGAAGTGCTCAGACAGAAGCCTATAGCACTGCTGGTACAGAAACTTGTGAAATATTCTTTAATGGCTCTACTACTGCCGCTTGCACCACCGATCCTTCGTTGATTATTAAAAATTCCACCACTAAAGTAGATGGTCAGTGTGGCACGGCTAATCGTACCTTTGCCTACACCGAAACTAGTTGGGG
>CAZRBB010000004.1:0-135283 GCA_964598205.1 uncultured Candidatus Saccharibacteria bacterium | reverse complement strand
TGCCTACACCGAAACTAGTTGGGGTAGTTATTCGTTCTGTTCTGCTGGTACCGCCAATCCCACCAGTCCAATCTTTCCTACCGCCGGCAGTGAAACAAAATGGACTTGCCAAGGATCCAGTGGTGGTAGTAATGCTAGTTGCCAAGCCAAGAGAGACGCCGATCCTGGTACCACTAAAGTAAATGGTCAGTGTGGCACGGCTAATCGTACCTTTGCCTACACCGAAACTAGTTGGGGTAGTTATTCGTTCTGTTCTGCTGGTACCGCCGATCCCACCAGTCCAATTTTCCCCGCTACTGGCAGTAAAACCTCCTGGACTTGTAAGGGATCTAATGGTGGTAGCAATGATAGTTGTCAAGCAGAGAGAGGTACTGATCCAAACACTCCTAAAATAAATGGCCATTGTGGTACCGCCGACCGTTCTTTTGACTACAATGAAACCACCTGGGGGAATTATTCGTTCTGTTCTGCTGGTACCGCCGATCCCACCAGTCCTGCCTTTCCCCCTCCCAGCGGAGAAATTACCTGGACTTGCAAGGGAAGTAATGGTGGTAATAATGATAGTTGCAAAGCAGAAAGAGATGCTGATCCAAATACCACTAAAATAAATGGCAAATGCGGTACCGCTGACCGTACCTTTGCCTACACCGAAACTAGTTGGGGTAGTTATTCGTTCTGTTCTGCTGGTACCGCCGATCCCACCAGTCCAATTTTCCCCGCTACTGGCAGTAAAACAAAATGGACTTGCAAGGGAATTAGTGGTGGTAGTAATGCCAGTTGTCAGGCAGAAAAAGATGCTGATCCAAATACCACTAAAATAAATGGCAAATGCGGTACCGCTGACCGTACCTTTGCCTACACCGAAACTATCTGGGGGAATTATTCGTTCTGTTCTGCTGGTACCGCCGATCCTCTCAATCCCGTCTTCCCTAATCAAGGCAAGACCACTAGCTGGACTTGTAAAGGAACCAGTGGTGGTAGTAATGATAGTTGCCAAGCCAAGAGAGATGCCGATCCTGGTACCGCTAAAGTAAATGGTCAGTGTGGTACCGCCAATAGAATCTTTGCCTACACAGAAACTTCTTGGGGTAGTTATTCTTTCTGTTCCGCCGGCACTGCTGATCCCACTAATCCTATTTTTCCCTCCAAAGACAGTTCTGTTTCCTGGAACTGCATAGGAGCTAATAGCGGTACTAACGCCAGTTGTCGGGCAGAAAGAGGTACTGATCCGAACGCTCCAATAAATCCTAACGATCCCAAAAATCAAAACAAGCCAGCCATTGAAAGAATGAAGGCACTGCTTAGAAAAAAAATAGAGGATGATTTTAAAAAGGCATTAGGATTCTAGAAATAGATTTCTGAATTTCTTCATTGACTAACGGTCCTAAATATGAGAATTTACTTTCAATAAACGGTTTCTCCGTGTTTTTAATTATTTATTTAACATGAAAAAGAATATTCATCCTTCTTACGGTCAAGCAGTTATTCGTTGTGCTTGTGGTAATGTTGTAGAAACTCAAGCTACTACTCCGGAAATAAAAGTAGATATTTGCAGTGGTTGTCATCCTTTCTACACTGGGAAAAAGAAAATTGTAGACGCCACCGGTCGCGTAGATCGCTTCTTAAAACGATTCAAGAAATCAGAAGGTTTAAAACAAACCACAAAAACCGCTTCTCCCGAAAAATCTCAATCTCCAGCAGAAATTAAAAGCGCTCTAAAATCAAAAGCCTAAACAATCAGGCTTATGTCAGAAATTCACAAAAAATACCTAGAAGAATACGCTCTCGTAACCCAGAAGCTAGCCGACCCCCAAATAACGGGGGATTTTAAGGTAATCAAGGAATTAAGCCAAAGACACAGAGAATTAGAGGAGATAAAAAATTTAATCGAAGCAATAGAGACCTCTCAAAAAGCACTCCTAGAAAACGAGCGAATGGAACAGGAGTTATCCGAGGAAGAAAAATTGGTTATGATGGCCATGATCGAAGAAGAAAGAAACCAGTTAAATCAAAAGATAAAAAAACAAAAACAACGCTTTTTATATTTGACTATCCCTAGAGACGAAGACGACGCTAAAAATATTCTTTTAGAAATCAGAGCCGGCGCTGGTGGAGACGAAGCGGGAATCTTTGCCAAAGAACTTTTTAGAATGTATTCCCGCTACGCCGAAAGGCAAAATTTTACCGTAAAAATTCTTCATGTTAACAATAACGATCTTGGAGGAATTAAAGAATTGATTGCCGAAATCAATGGAGCTTGGATTTATGGCCAGCTTAAACATGAATCAGGAGTCCATCGAGTCCAGCGAATTCCAGAAACAGAAAAATGTGGCCGCATTCATACTTCAACTTCTACTGTAGCGATTATTCCTCAAGCCGAAGAAAAAGAACTGGAAATAAAAGACGAAGAAGTAAAGATAGATACCTACCGTTCGTCAGGACCAGGAGGACAGAGCGTTAATACCACCGATTCAGCCATTCGTTTAACACACCTTCCCACCGGAGTAGTAGTCACCTGCCAAGATGAAAAATCTCAACACAAAAACAAGGCCAAGGCCTTTACTATTTTAAGATCTCGTCTCTTACAAAAGAAGAAAGAAGATGATCAATCAAAGATGGCTCACATAAGAAGCTCTCAGATTGGGACTGGTGATCGCAGTGAAAAAATTCGCACTTATAACTTTCCCCAAGATAGAGTCACCGACCATCGAATAAAAAAAAGCTGGCACGGAATAGAAAAAATAATGGAGGGAGAAATAGAATCAATTCTTAAAGACTTAAAACAAGTTGAAACAGAACTATTCCTAAAAAAGCAAGCGGAATGAAGCAGGAAACCATTGGCGAATCAACGGTAGAAAAAATCATAGAAGACTCTCGCAATATTCTAAAATCAATTTCTCCCACCGCTTCCTTGGAAGCTTTTATTTTAGTTGGTTTTGTTTTGAGAAAAACAAAGGAATGGCTTTATGCCCATCCAGAAAGCCCAGTCACCAAAAAATCAGAAGAGAAGATAACCAAATTAGTCTCCAAAAGAAAGAAAAGAGTTCCTATTGCTTATTTAATTGGCAAAAAAGAATTCTATGGAAAAGAATTTAAAACCACCCCTCAAGCGCTTATTCCCCGACCGGAAACAGAAACCTTGGTAGATTTAGCCTTAACGGAAATTAAGCTTTCCCTAAAAAAGAAAAACCCCCACCTTATAGTTGACTTAGGAACAGGCAGTGGCTGTATTGTCCTTTCTTTAGTTAACGAATTAAAGAATAAAAAAAATATTCAGTTTCTGGCTTTAGATATTTCCCCAAAAGCACTACTGCTTGCCAAAGAAAATGCCCAAAAATTCAAATTAGAAAAAAAAATCAATTTCCAAAAAAGCAATCTGCTTAGTGCTCTCTCTAATAAAAAATGGCCACCTAAAAGCCATTTAATAATCATTGCCAATCTTCCCTATCTTTCTTATTCTCAATACCTAAAAACCGCACCAGAAGTAAAAAAAGAACCGCGCCACGCACTATTTATCAAAGAAAAAGGATTTTTCTTAATCAAAAAAACCCTGTTCCAAGTCAAGGAAATAACCAAAAAAAATCCGTCTCTCTTGGTAAAAATTTTTGCCGAAATTGATCCTTCTCTAGAATCCCGAATAATCAAAACGACTTCTTTGCTTTTCCCTGCCTTTAAAAGAGAATTTTCCAAGGATTTAAGCAGAAAAAAAAGATTCTTTATTCTAAAGAATTAGCAAACATCGCCAGAAACTAGCTTGACACTCTTTTTTTCCGTTGTTACGATTGCCTCGCGGTCGAACGTTTTTTTTAAAAAACGAACTTAACGAAACAAAGGAAGGGAGGTGCAAAAAAATGGAAGAAGAAAGCAATACTCCCGAACCAATGGGAGATTGGCTTTCGGAAACTAAGAATTGGATTCAAGACAATATTCGCATCGTTTTATCCATTGTTATGGTCCTAATTATTGGCGTGTCTGTCTACTCTTATTCCAAGAAAGGACTCAAGGAAAATCAAGAGGAAAATACCGACCAAGCAAAGCTAGAAGACTTGGTTACAAATGAGGAACAGGCTCAGCCAGAAGATAAGGCTGGAGTAATCGACGACGCCAAAAAAATAGCCCAGGAAGAAGCCGTAAAGAAAACCGAAGAACAAGCAGTTACTCAAGAGAAGAAAGAAGAACCAGAGCCAGAACCAGCGGCAGCTGAAACAGAAAAAAATTCCGAAACCGTTGTTTCCCAAAATCAAGATGGCTACGAAGTTACCGCAGGAAAAGGAGACAGTCTAACGACTATATCTCGTTCTGCAGTTAAGCAATACATAGAAACCAATCAAGATTCGGAAATCACCAACGAACATCGGGTTTACATGGAAGATTACCTGGCTAAAAAAATGGGCTATAACCGCCACTTAAATGCAGGAGAAGTAAAGAGTTTTTCGGCAGACAATATGAAAGAAGCACTAGATGCTGCTAAGAAACTCACCCCCCAACAGCTGGAACACTTAAAAATCTACAGCCAAAGGGTTTCTTCTTTTTAGTTAGGAGGCGTTGAAAATGGAAAAATGTTTGTGAAAAATAAAAGTTTCCGAAACCATATGAGATTAGCAAGTCCTTTTTTTCATATCGCTTTCTAGTTTCAACGAAAACTTTTGATAATCAAAAACCCCCTGCAACGACAGGGGTTTTTTGATTGAGCACGGTTCGAGGCAAAACCGAGTAAGCGAGTGAGCATGCCCGCCGCCCAGAGGCGGGGCGTAATCAAATTACGGTGAACGAGCGACGCAGGTTTTAATGAAGAAATGTGCTCAATCATGCAAGTCCTATTGTTGGTTTGCTGTTCCCTTAGTAGGACTACTAGTCATTAAAAAATTAATAGCCCCGTCTGGAAAACGCGAATAAGAAATTTCTTCCAAAAAAGAAGAATCATAGCTGACTTGATCTAATAATGGCGCAGAATTTTCTATAAATCCCGCAAAGAGACGAACCTTTTCTGGTCCTTGATTGTTCAAGGAAAAAATCGGGGAACCGGCACGATAAATTACTTTATATCCTTGGGGATAAATTATTGTTTCTCCACCTTCAATATTTGCAGCACTGATCGGCAATTCGTGCGCATTGTAAGCATCGTAAATAACAAATCCCAAAAGATCTACCGCTGATCTTCCTGGATTAAAAATTTCCACCCATTCTCCCAAAGGAAGAGGCGCATTATCATCTCCTACCGGATTAGGTAAAAACTCATTGATTAGGAGGGACTGGTAAGCCAGTAGGGGATTAGAAACATCTACCTCAAAAATTTTTATCTCAATTTCTCCAGCATTATTTTTTCCCCAAACAGAAGCCTGATAGCTCCCCGGAACAAGATAGCCTTCTTGCCAAATTGGCATTTCTCCATAAAAATCCGGATGCTCCCAACTAACTCCATTTTGAGCGTCTAGATCCCAGCGGATTTCTACTAGCGGTGCTTCCCCTTCGCAACTAACACTAGGAAAACTAACCGGCTCCCCTGCCGCCACCCTTAGATAAAAACCAGAAGAAAGACAAACCACCTTTGGTGCTGTCTTTTCTACAGAAAAAAACAAAGGATCACTCATATTCCCTAAAAGATTCACAGTAGAGCTTTGATCGAAGGTTTTGATTTCTAAATAATAATTTCCCAGTGGCAAAGGTTTACCAGTACACCAAGCAGTATCCACTAAACAAAGTCGATGATTAGGATTGTCTATAAAATCCAAATCAAGATCCAAGGAAAAAAATTCTTCTTTTTTAGAACAAGTCCCGGAATCACAATCGGTTGACCGAAAAGTTTTTACCCAATCAGAATCAGTACTCCCCTTTTCTCCTGAATAAAGCGTAAATTCAATCCCTCCAATAGATGATTGATTGTCCCAAGATTTCAACTTAAACCGCAAATATAGACTCGCCTTGCTTTCATTTGGCAATTCAACAAAAGATAATTGCGGAGCCTCCCAATCACCTAAGCTAACCTTGTTTCCTCCTAAAATTTGCCTATAAGAAAAAAAGGCCTTAACCGATGACTCAGAAAAAAAGGAAAATAATATCACGAAAAAAATAGTCAAAAATATTTTCAATGATTTAAACAACATAAATAATTCTTTTTGGGGGAATGCCCTAGTATCCTAGGAGCACTCCCCCTTCTTAATTTAAAATTAACTTTGAGCAGGAGGACCTAGAACTTCTTTTTCGGGGAACCCTTCCCAATTGCTGTTGGCTGCCTGTGTTGATTGAATCGCCAAATCAAATTCCGAAGTCATTCCTTGGTATTGATTGTCTTCTTCGTTTTCTGGCGTAGTAAAATCGTCCATATCTTGGGGAATACTTAGACGCAAGGAGTATTTTTTCTTGCCTGATTCTTCTATGGCAACATTCATTGCTTGATTTTCTTGGTTCAAATTTTCTAAATACCCACTTTTGGTGTAAACAATATTTTCTGCCTGATCCTTCACCTCTAAGGTATAGAGCGTAGTTTTAGCAATAGCCGAAAATTGATTGTTGGTTTCTTCTAATTGAATTCTAAAAATCAAATTTTCTCCGCCCTGATTGGTAACTTCTCCCTTCATGTCGTAATTCCATCCGGGAAAAATATTATTTAAATCTAGCGGTAAAATTTCTGAACCATTTTCTCCGGCCAGTCCCAAGCTTAAATTAGCCATTTTAATTTTGTTCCCCTCTTGCCGATTATTAAAAGAAAAATAAGCGTAAGCCGCTAAAAAAGAACCCAGCACAAAACAAAAAATCAAAATTAAAAGTAACTTTCTCTTCTTTTGGAACAAAGGACGCCTGGCCACCAGCCGACCCAAAAAAGATCCACCAAAACTTAATCTATTAGCCGTTATTGATTGATTCATGTTCTTCACCTCCTTTCTTTTTAATTAGAGCTTCTTTAATTTAAGGCGAGAGCTCTAAATTAAAAGGAAAAAAAAGATAAATAAAAAATAAAACAGGCCCCAATAAAAAGACCTGTTTTAGTGTAAAGTTTTAGAAGTCTAAAAAGCAGAACTAATCTAGCTCTTTTTTTAACTCTTCAAATTCGTTTTCAATTTCTTTTAATCTTTCCCGAGAACTCTTAATCAAAACTGCTCCTTCTCTCACTTTTTTAATTCCCTCCTCTACATCAATTTCCGAACGCAACGAAAACCAATCGGAAATTTCTTTTAATTTTTCCAAATCACCACTTAGGCTTGGTTTGTTTTTTTTAGCAGAAGCTTTTTTAGCAGAAGACATAAAAAAAATTACTGATTACCTTCTAATTTAATTCTTTTAGAAAAATACACAACTGCATTCTTAATTTTAAGGCATAGCCACAATTTTGCCATCAGAAAATTTAATTTCCAGTTCTTTTGCGGGAACCACCATCTTGGCACTCTTTAAGAGATTGCCGTTCTGATAAGCCAAACTATAACCTAAACGCAATTGATTCTCTGGATCACCAGCCACAATCGTCTTTTCCCAACTATCAATTAATGAACGGTTGGCCAAAAAACCCCGCAAAAAATCTCGCCTAATCCCCTCTTTGGTTTCTTCTAAAAAACCTCTTTCTTTTTCTAGTGAAAATTCAATTCTAGAAAAACCATTTTTAATTCCAACTTCCCACTTTCGCAAAAGCTCCGGAATCACACCAAAACCCAAAAGAATTTGACTAGAAGACCGTTCCAGGACCAAGCGCTGGTTTTCTAAAAAACGAGGAAAACCAGAAAAAATATCTCTTTCTCGATTGTTCAATTCTTCGCGCGCCTTTCGCCATTCCTCGCCAATTCTTTTAGCAGCACCAGTGGGAGTAGAGGCCCGAAAATCTGCCGCCAAATCGGCAATGGTAACATCTCCCTCGTGACCAACCCCAGAAATAATCGGAATCGACGATCGATGAATCTCTCTAGCTAGTTCTTCATTATTAAATGCCTGCAAACTTTCCCAACTGCCACCGCCTCTAACCAACGCCAAAACATCGGGGCGATTTTTACTCCGACCAAACGATTTTAAAGCCGCTATTAAATCAAAAACCGCTCGCTGCCCCTCTACCCGACAATCAATAAACTTTATCTTAAAACCAAAACTTCCTAAGTTAGCGTTAAAATCATTGATCGCCTCACCATGACGAGAAGTAATCAGTCCAATAGTTTTAGGATAAAAAGGCAACGGCTTTTTTACTTCTTCGGCAAAAAGACCTTCTTTTTGAAGCTTCTCTTTTAACTCTTCGAACGCTTTTTTTAGAACGCCCTCCCCCACCAACTCCACTGTTTTTACCTGAAAACTCAAACTCCCTGTTCTTTTATAAACTTCCGAATAGCCAGAAACAATTACTTCCGTTCCCTCTTTTAATTGCACTCCGCAAAATTTTAGCGTTCGTTGCCAAGCAAAACAGCGCAGCACGCTTTCGTCTTCTTTGTCTTTTAGCGAGAAAAAAACATAACTGGATCGCTCTTGAAGCTGACCGACCTCCCCTTTAACTCGGTACTCTGCCTCTTTTAATCGACTGTTGGTAAAATCAAGAAAATCAGAAACACTAAAAACACCGGCGTTAACTTCGGCAATTAACGCCTCTTCTTTTTGCTTTTGCTCTTTTAATACTCCTTCGGCCAATTCGTTGTCTTCCTTGTTGCTTGCCCTAAAAAGAGGCAAATCTTCTAATGAATCTTTTGATTTCTTCATTTTTCCCAAATTTCACAAAAATTTCGATTATCGCAAAACTCACACTCTTTTTGATCTGTTGTTTTTGAAAACTCCAGCCGTTTAATTTTGCCAATCACTTCTTTAATTAATATTTCTAACTTCTTTATTTCTTCTTCGGTAATTTCAAATGACTCTCTGTAAAATTTATTATTGTCTGGCTTTACAAAATCCACCTGTACTTCTTTTACTACAAAAGGAAACTTGGTGTCTAAAACAGAAAGCAGTTTATAAAAAACCAACTGTCTGTAAATGCCTTCATTGCCAAGCTTGGTTTTTCCCAAAATCGCATTTTTAGTATATCTCTTCCCTGTTTTGTAATCCACTACTCGTACCAACGGTTTATTATTCCCGTTAGCTGATTTTAATTTACCACCAATTATTGTCTCTATTTTATCTACCTGGCCAGTTAATAAAACCCCCTCTAAAAAAACCTTATTAAACCGTGTTTCTAAACATAATGGCTTTTCTAAATTATCCTTGTAATTTTCGTAGTACGAAAAAAGTATTTTCTCTCCCTCTTCTTTTACCGATTCTCGATCCTCCTTATTTAAAATTTCTTTAGCCAAAACCCTGTTAAATCCTTCTAACAAATCAGACTTTTCCGCCGTTCCCCGCTTACCAAAAAGACGAAAAAAGTCTTCCAACCCCTGATGAACAGCCGTTCCTAGTACCAAAGTTTTACTCTTTGTTTTAGGAATTAACAATAACTTTTCGTATTTATACCGTTGGGGACATTTTAAAAACAAGTTTAATCCCGTTGGACTAAGAGATAATTCTTTTACTCTTTCTTTTAGGAATTTTTCTTCCGCTTTTTGAAAATAAGAAAGCTTATTATCTTTCGGCGTCTTTAAAACCATCTTTACTTTTTCTTCAAAACTTTTTTCGTATCGCTCAGAATCACCAATTAAAATTGGTACTTCTTTAATCTCTTCTAAAAATCGAGAAGGCGTTTTTTCTTTTTCGGGATCATCTGAATTTGGAAAAGAAGCCCGAGAAAGAAACAGCCGAAGACGAGCCCGAGTCAGCGCTACAAAAAATAATCGTCGCTCACTTTCTTCTTTGTTGAATTCAAAATGCCGACTCATAAAACCAAGCAACTTGGGAAACGGCATTTTTAAATTATCTCTTTCTATTCTCCCTCCCCAATTGCCAGAATAAAGTTGGGGAATAAAAACTGCCGTAAATTCCAATCCCTTGGCCCGATGAACCGTCATTATGCGAACATCTTCTTCGGCCATAGAAAGTTTTTGCTCTTTGATTTTTATTTGATCTTCTTTAATAATTTTTAAATCTAGAAGTAGCGCCTTTAACTTAGCTTCTGAGTCTTTCTTGCTAAACTTTTTAGTGAAATTAAAAAAGGTTTGTAGTTGATTAAGAGAACGAATGTCTTTCTTTTTTAAATAAGCATCTAGGATTCCGGATTCGTTCAGCACTTTTTCCAAAAGAAACAATACCGGTTCCCTAATCGATTCTTTATGTAGCAAAAAAATCACCGAAAAAAATCGTTCTATTTTGGAAAAATCACGCCATTCTTTTTTTGCCGAACCATCGTTAAAAGATAAAAATAATGTCCCTAATGATTTTTTAGCCAAACGCGAACAATGATGAAAATTAAAAAAATCGGCTGGAACAATCTCCCAAATTTCCAAACTCATGGCCGCATAAACAGCACTATCCGCTAGCGGATTAGCTACTGCTTCTAAAAGAAGAAGTAGCTCTTTAATTGGTCTAGTTTCTAGGA
Organism: uncultured Candidatus Saccharibacteria bacterium; assembly: GCA_964598205.1. Taxonomy (GTDB): domain Bacteria; phylum Patescibacteriota; class Minisyncoccia; order CAIUEV01; family JAHKAQ01; genus CAZRBB01. Next base: position 124,854 of record CAZRBB010000004.1, on the reverse strand, counting down.
TCGAACTGGCCTCGGAAATTTCCACCGGAATCCCAGACTTAATAAAAATATCCGCCAGCATGGAAACCTGCTTGTTAGTCCTTACTAAAACTGCAATCTTGGCAGCAGGAATTCCATCCCCAATCAACTTTTTTATTTTTTCTACCAAAAAATAATTCTCGGTAGCCGCATCAGAAAATTCGTATTTAAGAACCGCTTGTTGATTGTTTTCTTTGGCGTTGGCAGTTATTTTTTTGTCTATCTCTCCGTTTAATCGCTCAGTAATTCTTTCTTGATTATTGCCAATCAAGGCCTCCGCCAAAGCCACGACTTCTCCAACGGACCGATAATTAATCGTGATTGGAATTACTTGTGCCCCGGGATGGCGTTCCTTAAAAGACAAAATATTTTCTAAATTTGCTCCCTGAAAACCATAAATCGCTTGATCATCATCTCCTACCACAAAAATTTCCGCGCTCTTTCCCCGATTACCCAAAATTTCCAAAACCGAATTTTGCAATAAGTTAGTATCCTGATACTCATCACTTAAGAAATATTTGAATCTTTCCTGATACTCTCTTTTTAAACCCAAATCAGTCTTTAATTTTTCCGTTACAGAAAGAATCATGTCGTTAAAATCATAAAGTCCCCGCTTTTGGCATAAATCTTGGTACCTTTGATAAATAAAAGACAAATCAAAAAGCTTTTCCCAGTTTTTCCATTCTTTCTGCCAATCTCCCTTGGGCTTGCCGGTTCGCGGATTAATTTCTTGAGTCGCTTCCAACTCTTTTTTAATCAGATTGATTTTGACGGTAAATTCTTCCGCCACCAATCCAGCCCTTTTAAGTTCTCCAATTCTTTTTAAAATATCTTCCTGATAATAATAAGGATCAAAGAAATTTTTTAACCGCAAAAACTTTCCCTTTTTTAGGATTTCCTTAATCAACTTTAAAGATTCTAATTCATCTAATTGTCGTAGATCTTTGGCAAAAAGAAAAAGTTCTGGGTTTTCCAAAATCACACCGTTACAAAAACCATGGAAGGTGGTAATAGAAATGTCATAAGCCACCGCCCCAGTAAAATCGCTGATTCGCTGGCGCATAGCCGATGCCGCCGAATCTGTAAAAGTTAATGCCAAAATTTCGCTTGGCTGGGCCTTTTTTTTCCGAATCAAATTTACAATTCGTAGAGCCAGAACTTGTGTTTTCCCAGTACCGGGGCCAGCAATCACCATTACCGGACCAGTCAATGCATCTACCGCCTGCTTTTGATTGGCATTTAATTCTCGATACGCCTCTTTAAAATCTTGCATTTTAATTTTTTGGTTTTAATAAAAAAGCAAACCCCCAATAATACCCATAGATTGCCATTTTTTGAGGGTGGAGTAAACTAGCAACTTAAACCCAGCACTTTATCAACAGAAAAAACGAGGGAGGTCCACAATATGTTTAGTAAAATTAGTAAAAAAAGAAGTATTATTGCTTCCGTCTGTCTTGCTCTAGCAATCATTTCTGCTGGAGCTGTTCTTTTATCAGGATGCGCTACTGGAATCGGTGCTGCCGCCGGCGCTGCTATTGGTGCCTTGGGTGATACCAATAACCGCTACAGAGGAGCAGTTAACGGAGCAGCTATTGGCGGAGTGGCAGGGCTGTTGGTGGACGGCACTAAGTATTACTTAGAAAAAAAGGCCGCAGAAAAGGCCGCAATGACCGGACAAACAGTTACTTATCACAACGAAAGTGGGGCAGTGGTTACAGCCACTCCAGGACAACAATCGGCATCAACTAACTGTCGAAAAATTACCACTACCACCACGGTAAATGGTAATTCCTCTACTAAAATTGAGGAAGTCTGTGAAGGCCGAAAGCAAAACAACAATTATTAAGTACATTAAATATTGACCCCGCTTTTTCTGGGTTTAAAGCGAGGTCATTTTTTTTCAACAAAAAATATGAAAAAGGAGGCTTCAGCAATTAATTGCTAGAGGCCCCCACATACATTCTAATCTAGAAAGCAACAATCAAACCGTCTTTGCAGGGTTTTGCAAAAATTAAGAGAAACAGAAAAAAACATACAGCCCTCGCAGGAACCTTTATCGATTTTCGCTTTACCGCGACAAAAATCCAGCAAAAGCGGAGCAAGTAGGCTCACAAAAAAATTGTGCTCCTCGTTCAAAAGGGTAATTTTCACCCCTCCCTGCCATATTCGAACATCAACCACATCCATTACTCTTTTAGGACCCCTTGCTGTGAATACGATTTCTCCTTGCCCAATTTTTTCTATTTCCCAAACAGGAAACACAAAAGAAAACTCCCACCGGAAAAAAACTTCACCAATTTTTAACCTTCCCAAACAAGGACGCCATTGTCCTTCTCCCAATCCATCAATCCTGTACACAATCGGTACTTCTTTTTTTTCTAACAGTGATACAGCTGACTTTGCCATCGCTTTTCCTCCCTCTGTTAAGGTTTCTTCGTTGAAAAACATTAAACTAAAGAGTAGAAAGTATTTTTACAAAACACAAAAAACGCAATGATTTTTAAGTTACCTCTTTTTTTTATTAGTGCCACGGGAGAGACTCGAACTCTCATGGAAAAAATCCACCAGCTCCTAAGGCTGGCGCGTCTACCAATTTCGCCACCGCGGCGTTATCACAATGCCTAGTTCGTTACTTCTTTATTCCTGCCAATTCCTCCAACTTTCCTTTTATCTCATCCTCTCCCTGAAAGCAAGCTCCCTTATGATAAAGCACAGGAACCGATATTCCTTCTATCTTCTTTTTACATTCCCCAAAAGCCGCTTTGTAATTCTTTTGATTCTCAATATTCACAAAAACTTCTTGTATCTCTATGGCTACCTTTTCTTCTATTTTTCCTTCTTTAATAAATTTCTCTATTGCCACGCAATGACCACAGCCTTCACCAATAAAAAGATAAGTTTTGCTAGCATCAAATCCAATCGGCATTAGATCAACATTTTCTTCTTGTTGTCCTTTTAACCTTAAAAGCCAATTAAGACTCATTACCACAAAAGCAAAAACACCAACTATTCCTAGAATAGATTTTTTAGACATATTTTTAAATTTTTAATTATGAATTTTTAATTTCAATTGAATTTTGTAATTCGTAATTAAAATTTTAATCGAAATTCAAAATTCATTATTTAAAATTTAGCCTCCCAACCACCATATCAAATAAAATTCAAAAATTCAAAAAACTACATCCAGTAAGAGTAATCTTAGTATTTCTCCAAATCAAACAGATCAAAGGCGTTCCTAGTAGTAACTTTAGCTACCTCTTCTAAGCTAACCCCTTTAATCTCCGCAATCTTACTGGCCACATAACGAACATTTATCGGTACATTCCTTTCTCCTCTTTTTGGATCGGGAGACAAGTAAGGGCAATCCGTTTCCACCAGAATTCTTTCTAGTGGAGTCTCCCTGATCACTTCTTCTAAATCAGAAGAAAAAGTAATAATCCCTGTAAATCCCAAATAAAGTCCCAATTTAAGATACGCTTGCGCCAAAGACAAATTTCCTGTGTAACAATGCATTACTCCTCTTAGAATAAAATCATGTCTTTCAATGGAAAAATCTTCTAACACTTTTAGAAAATCAAGATGCGCATCCCAATTTTTAAAGTGACGACAATGAAAAATTAAAGGCTTGTTCGTAATTCTAGCCAATTCCAAATGTCCTCTTAAAACTTTCTTTTGTTTTTCTTTTACTTTTTTTGGTGAAACAGTTTTTGCTAATTTTCCTTGATCACTTAAAAGATGAAAATAATCCAAACCAGTTTCGCCGATTGCTACAACTCTTTCATTGTTCGTTGCCAAGTCCCAAAAAATCTCTTGGCTAAAATCTTCTTCTAATACATGGATTGGGTGAGTGCCTACTGCCGCATAAACCCCGCTTGAATAACCTTGCGCTATTTCCACAGCTTTGCGACTAGTATCAAATCCGGCACCAACATTAACTACCCAAATTTTCTTTTCCAAGGCTTCGCCTAAAACTTCTTGCCAATCATCACAAAAAGCCTCAAAACCAAGATGAACATGCGAATCAATTAAATAAGGTTTTTTCATTCTTTTTCTTTTTTATTCGTTTTATCTTCGGAAAAAAGGTCTCCCAAGAAAACAGAAAGCGCCGTGGCAAAAGGAACAGCCATAATCGCCCCCAAAGGACCACCTAAGCGAACACCGATTAACAGGGAAAGAATAATTACTACTGGATTCAACCCTACCGCTTTTTTCATTACCAAAGGAACAATTAAATGATTTTCTAACTGTTGAATTGCTACAAACGCTAAAATCGTCAGAACGGCCATTACCGGACTAACCGTTAGAGCAACTAGAGAGGCAAATACCGTAGACAGAGTGGGGCCAATATTAGGAATAAATTCCAAAAGCCCAGCCGCCAAAGCCAAAACCGGAGCATAAGGAATATGAAGCAAAGAAAGAGCCAAATAAACCAATCCGCCAATCAAGAAATTCAAAAGAATTTGCCCAGAAAGCCAACGCCCCATTTTTTCTTGAATTCGTATTAAAAGAGAATTGATATATTCGTGATACTCTTTTGGAGCCATTGTCTCTATTAGTTTCTTGATAGCGTTTTTTTGAATAGTCATATAAAAAGCCAAAGAAAAAACCACCGCCGAATAAACCACTCGAATCACAAAAGATCCCGCTTTGGAAAAAAAGACACCCGAAAAATTACTACCCAAAAACTGTTTTAAATTTCCAAAAGGATTACTTTCTCCAGGCCCTCCGCCCAGCCAAACGCTTCCCCAGCTACTCCGAGAAAGTTTTCCCCAATAACTAGGTAGTTGCTCTAAAAGCTGTCCAGCTTCTCTGGCTACCGGAGGAATAATTAAAGAAAGAAAAAATCCAAACAAGAAAAAGAAAGAAACAAAAATTAAAGCCGCTGCCAAAAATCGTGGAATTTTAAATTTTTCTAATCTGTCTACCAATGGAGCTACTGCCGAAACAATCACAAAAGCAATAAAAACCAAAAAAAGAATATCTATAATGTAATAAATAAAAAGAAAAGCCAAAATAATCAGAATCATTCTAACAATTGTGCTGGTAGAAATATTAACCGCTTCGCGCCGCATTTTTTTAGTTAAATTCTTTTATAATTTTTTCTAACCTTGATCGACTAGCCATAGGACTAATTAGCGCAAAATTAAGTCGATTAGGAGTAAAGAACTTCCGTGCCGCCGCTTTTATTTCTTGGGGAGTAACTTTATTGTAAAGTCGGAATCTTTCTTCTAGTGTTTCCACTTTTCCCAAAAGAATTTGAGAAATACCGAAATAAAAAGCCCGAGAATTAGAAGATTCCAAGGAAATTAGACTGTGTCCTTTAGTACATTCTTTAGCTTTCTTTAATTCTTCGTTTGGAATTAAAGTTTCTTTTAGCTTTTTAAATTCAGCCAAAATTACTCTTAACGCTTCTTCTAGTTTTTTATTTTCCACCCCTGCCATTGCTCCTATATAACCAGCATCTGTATAGTTTTCCGAAGCAGCACCAATATAATAAGCCAGCCCCCGCTTTTCTCTTACTTCTTCAAAAAGCCGCGAGCTCATTCCCTCTCCTAAAACAGTTTCTGCTAGGCATAGTGCGTAGCGCTCCTTAGTTTTTAATCCAGAAGTTCTAAAGCCCACCACAAGATGAGCTTGATCGGTTTTTTTATTCTTAATAATCAGTCTTGGTTCTTTTTGATCTTCTTTTTCTAATGGTCGAATGATTGATTTTTTCTTTTTTAAAAAAGAAAAAGCTTGGTCTACCTTAGAAACTACACCAGCAGGAATCTTTCCGGCAACACAAATTACACAATTCTTTGCCTGATAGTTTTTTTCCCTAAAAGAAAAAAGTTTTTGGCGATTCATCTTTCTAATAGTTTCCTTAGTTCCAATTATTTCTTTAGCCAAAGACCCGCCATTAAAAATCAAGGCCTCAAAAACATCGTGAATATTTTGAGTAGGCGTATCTTCTCCTAGATTCAATTCTTCAACAATTACACCCTTTTCTTTTTCTATTTCTTCTGCTGCCAGAAAAGAATCACCAATAATATCGGAAAGCCAGTCCAAAGCTAAGTCAAAATGAAGACAAGCCGTTTTGGCATAATACCCAGAATATTCCTTACTGGTAAAAGCGTTACAAATTCCTCCGATTTTATCTAATTCTTCGGAAACCTCTTTGTATGTTGGTCTCTTGGAGGTTCCTTTAAAAAGCATGTGCTCTAAAAAATGAGCCACGCCTTGATTTTCTTTTTTTTCTTCTCTTGAACCGGCGCCAAAAAGAGCCATTACAGTTGTTGTCTTAATGCCAGCTACCGGCAAAAGCAAAAGAACAGCGCCTGAACTTAATTTTTTCTTTTGGTGCATTGATTATCTTTTTACCCAAATAAATCCCCCTGCAGGAATAATCTTAATTCCCTTTTCTAAAATATTAGACAAAACCAAATTCATTCCTAAAGAATCAGAAGCAATATGCGGAGCCACCACTACATTAATATGTGCCTTCTCTGCGGCCGTTCGATGCTTTTCTGATTGATGCATAGCAATTACCGTACCGATCCCAGCTGCTGCCATTTTTTGGTAAATTTCTGGAGCACCTTCGGTGCCACCGGTCATTTCTGTAACCGCAATCTTGCCGGCGCGATTTTCTGGCGATCCAGCATAAAGAGTGGGAGCCGATCCCCGACGAGTAGCCTCTTGGTATTCCGGAATTTCGTAAAGTAAATCTAAAATTTCCGAAACGAATCGTGGCTCTTTCTTTTCTATTTCTTTTTTAACAAACATGGAAACAGCGTTGTCCGCTGGTGTGTGAATGTTCATAAAACTCATTCCCATGTTCTTGGCAGCATCTACGGTAATAAAAGAATTAGAAGCGTGAATTCCCCGAGCCACTTCCGAAATTCTTTTTCTTAAACAACCTTCTGCCACATTAATCGGTATTCCATAGATTTCTAAAACATCGGCTTGCAACTTCATTGCGTCGTCTAATCCCTGTAGTGCACTTCCGGAAGGATGATGCCCAATCACCAAGTCCACTCCCAGTTCCTTAGCCATTAGAATTTCACCGGTAGTAATGTCTATTCCCACCAAAACTTTTTTAATTTCTTTTTTGCCGGAATCAAAATGAATCCGCGTGTCTGAATAAGGATTGATGATTCTCTCTTGATCAAAAAAAGATTTTCTTTTAGCCGACAACTTACCAAATTGTTCCTTAGCTTTTTTAAGATGTTCATTAATTGTTTCTTGATCTCGAAAATCATTTTTAACTCCTTCCTTAATTGCCAAGTCAAAAATTTGTTTAGCCTTCATTTTTTTTTAATTAAAAATTTATCAATCTTACTTATATGCCAAAGGACAGTTCAAAGCAAAACCGAGCAAGCAAGCAACAGAGAAGCACCTCTTTAAGCTACAAGAAAAAAGAGAAACAGGCAAAACTAAAATCTCTTCTTTGATTCAGGAATTACCTCTTTCCACAAATAGCGAACGGCCTTGGAATCTGGGGCTTCTTTTTTAAAAACACACTGAGTTTTCTTTATTAATTTAGGATTTTTTATTGCCAACTTATAAACCATAAAAGTACCAAACTGCTTTTCTTGAGAGACAATAAAAGAGTCCTCGCCTTTTTTTAAAAAATCTAAGGAAGAATTAGACAACGCCATCACCACAAAAAAATCCGCTTCTAAACAAGGAGGCTTGGACCCCAACGATCGTCCATCTTTCTCTTTTTGATATGTTAGAAGATAGGTCAATGAGCGGTAATATTTAGAAGGAGCAGAAACAAATACTGTTTTGTAAGAGGATTGGGACACTATCCAATCAGTAATTAATCTTTGTTGCAAAAAAGTAAACCGAAAATCTTCTTTTAAAACTAGGTCTCGTTCTAATGGTGGCGAGTTTTTGGTATGCGCACTGGCCTGCTCTTTTAATCTTTGAATATTAAAATAAATGTTCGTTAAGAAAAGAAGGCTCACCAAAAGGAACGGCAATAAAAAGACTAAAATCGTTTTGATTTTTTTAAAAAAATCAAAACCAGCCAATTTTTCTCCAGCTTTGGCTAAAAACTTAAACCAAAGAGCCAAAAAAACAAAAACAGTAGGTAAGCTAGCCAAAAGAAACCGTGGCGGAAAATTAAAAGCCGCCGACAAAAATCCAAAGAAGAGAACAAATAAAAGAATGAAATTCAAAATTAAGAAATCTTTCCTAAAAAAATCTTTCTGGTCCTTAGATTTTAAAAGAGAAATAAATTCACTAAAAAGAAGCCAAATCCCACCTAAAAAGAAAATCAACCCAAAAAATAAGTAAGGTAAGCCCAATCGACAATCTTCTTTGCAGGTAGACTTCATTATTTTAGAAGAACCAGTAGGAAAAAATTCAATTCCCACCGACCGCATTTTTTCTGAGCCACTAATAATCAACAAGTAACCGTTAGCATATTCCTGTAAATTACGAACCAATTTTTCTCCAAAACCACGATCCTCTCCTCTAGAAGTTTTCTCTCCAACAGCGCTTACCAATTCTTTTAAATTAGCACCACCAGTTAAAAACTCGTTGATTATTACCGGAAAGTTCAAAAAAACCACTAGCGCCAAAGCCCCCCAAAAATGCTTATTGGTAACAAATTTTTTAAACACCTCTTTGGCTTTACTTCTCTGACTAAAAAATTTCCAAAGAAGAAACAAAAAAACCACCGCTGGATAAGCCAAGAAAACTAAAAAATGAAGTTGAATTCCAAAACTAAACCCTAAAGCAAGAAGATAAAGATAAGTAGGTGATTTTGTTTTTTTAAAAGAAAGCAATAAACCACCTAAAAAAATAAAACCAAACAAGGCAAGAGAATTCGGATTCCAAGCAAATTTTCCGTAGGTTACTAAAAAAAGAGAAACCGAAAATATTGCAGTAGTAAAAAGAGAAATCCGAGAAGAAAAATAGTTCCCCAAAAAAAGATAGCAGGCCGGAATAGCTAAAATAGAAAATAAAACAAAGATGCCGTCCATTCCCGAAGGAGAATTGCCAAACAAAAGAGAGCTTAAATATTCCAAGTAATAAAATAAAGGTCCCAATCGGAGCATAGTTCCTGCCGCCCGTGGACCTAAAAGCGGTAACTCTCCGGGACCATGCAAATAAGCATCGCTTATAATTATAGAGTCCCGCGCCTGATCCAACTCAAAATGAAGAAAATCAGCGTGACGATACAGCCTTAAAAAAACTCCTAAAATAATAATCAAAAAGAGTGGTGCCAACTTTCCCAAATTCTTCTTGTTAAAAAAATTCATCTTCAATTTACCTAATAGGCGTTAGCGTTCTAAAGTTAGAAAATTTAACCCCCTTTTTAAACTCTAGGTCCTTCATGGGATTTCCTTCCATGTCAAAAATTCTAAATAAAATTATATTCTCTCCCGGCAAAACCTCTTTTAAAGAAATGACTCGATTTTCCTTTTCTTCCTTAATAGAAAAATCGGCTTGAAGTACCCCATTAAGATAAATCTCTACTTTGTTTAGATTTTTCACATTCAATGTAAAAGAAAGTCGAATATCTTTTTTAACACTGTCCATGTTTACTAAACGCATTTCTGCTCCGTCACTAGCCCAACGAGCAGTAGAACCTTTGATTCCTTCTTTTTTCCCCCATTTATCGCCCTTTAAGGAAAGCGCCAAAAACCAACCGTCAAGGTGCTCGCTCTTTTCCACTCGATACGCCACCAAAAACTCGTCTTCGTAAACTTTCTCTGTACTGATTTGACCTTCTATAAAATCAATCGTGTTTTCAAAGGCCTGACCATCGAATTTTTTATCGTCCGACAAATAACCCTTGGAAACTATTAAATACTTTATGTTGTGATGGTTTAGGATCTTGGTGGCCAAGCTGTAATAGTCGTCGTTAATGACTTCTTTGGTAGGAGGCGTGCCACCAGTAGGTAGACTATATAAAAGATCATTGATTATCGGCGTATTTTTTTGAAAATCCCAATGGTCCTCTATTTCCCTGGCAAAATCCATTTGGGCCAAATTGTTCTTTCGGTGAATTTGATTATAGAACATTAGTCTAGAACCATAATCGTAGCTAGTGGCTCCAGGAATATCTAGGACAGAATACGCTTCTTTTTCTTTGGCCATTTGTTCATAAAAAGAACTGTGCGCCAAAGAAAGCATTGGCAATGGAGCAAACAAGTATTCTAATACAACCAGACCTAAAAATAATAAAAAGATCAGCCTTTTTTTCTTAAAAGAAGATGGGGGGATACTTCTATCTAAGCCTTCTCCTAAATCTTTTTGGGATTCTTCTTTTTTGTTAACCAGTTTGTTTAAAATAAAACTCAAACCAAAACCAGCCGAAACAGCAAAACTAAAAATAGCTATTACAAAGATTCGATTGACCGTTCGGATAATGTACCAGTAAGGTAAATGGTCATAAAGAAAAGCATAGGGAAGTTTAAAATCTTTATAAATTGCTCCCTGCCAATGGAACAAAGGACCAAGAGCCAGTACGGAAAAAAATATTCCCGAAAAAAAGAAGAATAGTCTTATTGCCAATCTCTTTTTTCCTCCCAAAACAGAAACCAGAGCCAAAAAAAGAACCGCATAACCAATATAAACCGACTGCCTGCCAAGACTATTGGCCTCGGTGTCTTTTCTTAAATAATTAAACTTTTCGCCCCAAAAAGGATGCGCTCTAGACGGCAAAAAGAAATCAATCGCATCCGAAGAATAGCGCCGTACCTGATCAGAACCAGGATCCAAATAATTATCACTCGATTCGGTAACCGTTAGTAAGCCACCAAAAATAAGTTTCACTGCCAAAAAAAGAATCAAGGCCCCGCCTCCTAAAAATCCCCAGAAACGGACTTCTTTTAATTTTTGGTGATTCTTGATTAAGAAAAAAACCACCAACAAAATAGTAAAGACCAAGGTAAAAGCCAAGAGCTGATGTTCGGCAAAAGCGATTAGCACCAAGAAAAGAGAAGTCAGTAAAAAATCCTTAATCCTAAGTTGCCTTAAAAATTTAATCAAGAAAAGAACAAAAAATGGAATCCATTCCAAATGCATTGTTCCAATATTGGTGGAAACAGCTTGGGAAAAATGAAACGGGGAAAAAGCAAAAATAATTGCTGCAATGATTCCCGAATATGCATTACCAGTTAAATAGCGCACCAAAAGAAACATCCCCCAGGCAGCCGCTACAAAAGAAAAAAGCCAAACTAAATTATAACCAAAAAATGGCGTTAACGCCCATTGAAACCAGCCAATAGCTTCTACTGGAGTAAAGCGAAGATGCTTAAACTGCCAAGAAATAGTCCCTCCTATTCCCTGATCTTTAATTAGATTACGAAACTCCAAAGTCTTTCCCCAAACCTGATAAGTGTCAGCGTATTCCCCTGGAATTTTAGAAAACAAGGAAAATAAAAGAGGAAAAGTAAGGACAACGGCAAAAAACAAAAGAAAAAGGAAAGCTTTTTTAAGCTTCATAGGAAAAAATATTAAAAAACGATCTCCGCCAAATCACCGTCTAATAAATTTAACAACTCCCTTAAATTAATTTTACTCACTACTTCCGATACCGTTTTATTGTAACCTGTTTTTTCCGGAAAAACTACCCAAACCTTTTTTTCTTTTGTTTTTAAAGGAACTAAAGGAAAAAAGCGAATCATCACCGGATACAAAACTAATCCCCCTCTTTCTTCTTTGTCTTTATAAAAACTAAAAATCTTTTTTTTCTTTTTTTCTACCAAAAGATCATCTACCCCATTCCGTGCTAAAGCAAGATTAAGGGTCCCTGGAAAAACAAAAAAACCAATCGCCGCTAGAATACGATTGGCATATTCTTTTTCGCTAAGAAATTTCTGAGCTCTTTTTTTCCCAGAAAACACTCGGCCAATTACTTTATTAGAACTTTTTTTATAAGAAGGTAGCTGGGAAATTCTTGTTACTTTAATATTCGGAAAATTTTTACCATTAAAAGGAAGTTTTTGATCATAGCCCAAGCAAATTATTTGCGGTTTTACTTTTTGAATTATTAGCTCTGGATTGCTCTTTGTCCCGACCAAAACAGTATCCACTAACCCCAAGGACAGTAAATTTTCTTTTCTTTCTTTTGCCAAAAGCGCCCGCTCTTTTTGATTATTAAAATCGTTAGCCAAAACAACCACTAGCTTGTCTCCTTTTTTTCGGCATTCTTTTAGAAAGTGGACATGACCCAAATGAATTTCGTTGAAACAGCCACCGCAAAGAACAGTTTTCATTTTTATTCCAAACGATTAATTTTTAGAATTAAAGCATCCGCACCGGCAGTACTAATTGAATTTTCTTCTTTTAAAAAAACGACCTTTTGGGAAAATTCTTTTAACGCCACCGCTTTTTCTTCCTTCTTTTCTTCTAAAAGAAAGTTATAACTTTTTAAAAGTAATCTCAAGGCTTCTTGCCTTGTCTTCCAACTTTTTATCCCTCCTTCAAGGTAAAGATCGTTGATTGCTTGAACTAGTTCTTTATAGGCTGGACCAGGAACTGCTTTTATTTTTAAGGCCAATGAATTACTGGCGGGAGTATCTTCTTTTGTTAGGAAAAATTGTTCCTCTTTACCTAAAAAGGTGTTTCCTTTTAATTCCAGTCCACTCACCGGATCTTCTTTCTCTGTATTATATTTAAAAGCCAGGACCGCATAATCACCTGACCCTACTCCTTTTAAATTAATAATATATTCCGAATCCGGAGAAGGGATAAAAATTATTTTTTTACCGCTGGGATCTTCTTGGCTAAAAAATTCTCCCAAAAAATTTTGCTCTGTCTTTTTAAGAACTTTCCCTTCCAAATTTTTAATTTCTATTTCCACCGGAGAACCCACCGCCAAAACCAAAACCTCTTTTTCTAAAACACTTTTAATTATTCCTTGTGATTTTTTTTCGGCATCAAAAGAAATTTCTAAAATATTTTCCAAACTTTCTCCTGCCACTAGGGGCAAATTAACATGCCGAGCATTCAAAAAAGTCCTGCCAATACCGCTTCCTTCCAAAGAAGCACTTTCTTTGGTAACCGTACCGTCCCCATTGGCCAAGGCGACTATTTTAAAAGGATTGGGTATGCCGTCGGCCCAGAAACCACCCACTCCACAATCAGTTCTATTGACCGGAATTGAACCTACAGTAGAAATGCCCTCTCCCGCAAAGAAATGGACAGTAGCGCGATTCTTTAACGCTCTGATCGCCGCTGGTGCGTTTAATGGAGGCAAAAAATCATTCTTTAGCTGCATTGTGCTAATTTCTACTGAGTGATTGTCTGCTTGATCTAGCAAAAAAGGTGTTGTTGGCAAAATAGCAGGAAGAGAGGTAAATTCTTTTTGAATATATTCTAAGTATTCCTTACCAGAAGACTCTTTATTCCACCAAAGATACGCATAAATAAGAGGCGGCCAATTAGCCGGCAAGATTCCTCCTTCTAAAAAGGGATAGATCTTGGAAGATCCCTGATGAGGAGTTCCAAACGCAATAAAATTATTAACATCAAAACCAAATTCGTCGCTTTCTAAATAATATCTCCCCACCAATCCCCCAAAACTAAAGGCTACCAAGTCAACTTCTTTAAATCCCTTTTTATTTTTTACTTCTTTAATAAAATTTACCAAATCCGCAGTTGAATTTTCTTTTGGACTTTTCCTCCAATCATAAAAATAAATAAACAGGTCGGTATTTTCTTGGTAACCAGAAGCCAAAAACAAGTCCCCTAAAAAAGCCGTTCCGGAATCAGTTGGTGCCAAAAACCAATCATCCGTAACAGTTTCCCCAAAAAATTTCTGAAAACTAAAAGCCTCTCCTAAGCCAGGAATTAAAATAACGGGATGCCGACCTCTTTTGGTCCACGGCGAAAAATTCAAGCCGACACCTTTAACTGTCTCTCCCTTGCCTTCCTTGTTTAAGGTTGAATGAAAAGGACCGGAATCTTCACCCCAATAATTTCCAGAAACATCGGCCAAGCCGGCAGTTCCAAACATTTCTATTCCCCAAGTAGCCTTGTTGCCATAAATATCGCAATCCCGAATTTTTAACCGACCAGCACCCCATACTTCTAATGCCCAAGTATTATCGGTGATTAAACTATTATAAATTTCTAAATTACCTTTGATTCTAAACCCAGGCATTTTAGAACCACCTTCAAAATAACCACCTGCCTCCCTAATTAGTGCGTAATTTAACACTGAATGAGAAGAAGTATCAATATAAAAATAGTAACTCCAACGAGCTTCCCCAGGAATCCCTTTTTCTCTAAAAAAAACAACGGGGCTTTCGGCTTCTCCTTCTACCACCAAATCTCCTTGAGCCATAATACTGCCTCCCTTCTTAAATTCCACCAAAGTCCCCTTTTTAATAATCAATTTGGAATTTTTTTGAATCAAAATTTCTTCACTTATTTCTTTTTTCCCCTCCCAAAAAACCTCACCAGAAATAGTTCCGGAAGCCCAGCAACCCCTAGGAAAAGCTAACCAAGAAAAAACCAAGAGCCCTCCTAAAAAAAATAGACGATTAAACATTTTTGTTTTTAATTCTTTTCTTTCCGCTATTTAAGCTACTCCTCAAAATTAAAAAAGAATTAAAAAAGAATTAAAAAACATTCATTATGGTAAAATGAAAAGGTGAAAATCAAGCAAAAAAAATTTATCCTTATATTTTTAGGGACTGTTCTGGCCTCCTTTGTTTTAGTTGTTGTAATCCTAGGACTGTTCTTTAAAAAAAGTTTGCACTTTGTTTTTACCTCCCAAAATAAAAAAAAATATTCCTCTATTTATCAAGAAGAAACCGAAAAAAACAAAACCGATCCCAATAAAGCCGAGACTCTTCCAAAAGACAGCGCCGAACCACCAACATCAAATAACGAATCAAAAGCCGACCCCCAAGAACCTCCAAGGCCTTCCACTAGCAACTTGCCGTCTAAATTAAAAAACCAAGCCCCCTTTGTTCCGCAGGCGCCGTTTGCCAATTGGGATAGTCTTCACGAAGAAGCTTGCGAAGAAGCCTCTTTAATCACCGCTCATTATTTTTTAAAGAATGAATCGGTTTCCACCGAAAAAGCCGAAGCAGAAATTCAAGCCTTGGTTGCTTGGCAAACAAAAAATTTTAACGGCCATCACGATTTAAGTGCCAATAAAATAGTTGCACTAGCTAATAGTTTTTACGGTGATAATTTAACAATTAAAAAAGACCCTTCCACAGAAGAGCTTAAAGGATGGCTTAACGAAAAGCGCATCATTATTGTTCCTGCCGCTGGTCGAATGCTTTTAAATCCTTACTTTAAACAGCCAGGACCAATTTACCATGTCTTGGTAGTTATTGGTTACGACGACAAAAAGCAGGAGTTTATTACTAACGACCCAGGAACCAAAAGAGGTAAAGATTTTCGCTACCCTTTTTCTAATTTAATGGATAGCATTCACGATTTTCCCGGAGACAAAAAGAAAATTCTTTTAGGAGAAAAAAGCGTAATCATCACCGAACCGAACTTACAAGAGTAGGGAATTTCTGCTAATTACAAAAGACTCGCTTGGGCAGACAAGGCTCTTAGTCTGCCTACGCGAGTCTTTTGTAATTAGCGCAAGTTTAATCCTGAATTTCGATTCAAATTAAAATTCAAATTTTTAAATTATTTCGAAATTCAAAATTCAAAATTAAAAATTTTAATTAGAGATTACACCGCCAGCCTTTTCTATGGTCTCTTTGGCTTTTTTGGAGAAAATACAATCAGAAAAAATCAATTTTTTGGTTACCTCTCCGGAATACAAGATTTTTACTCTTTGAATCACTCCAGATCTCCCCTTCTTTAAATTACCCAAAAGGCGTTTTGCTTTTAGGGTTTCTGGATTAATCGTTTCTCCTTCGGCAAACAGTACTTCTATTTTTTCACTCTTTACTAAAATGTTAGGTAACTTAACAGCGTTAAATCCTCCCAATTTAGGAATTCGCTTAACCCAAGAAGATCGTCCTTTTTCGGCAATACCAGTACCACCAGTTCCAGAACGAGCTCTTTGCCCCTTCATTCCTTTGCCACTGTAAGTACCTCTTTTACCGCCACGACCAACTCGCTTTCTTTTTTTGAACTTATTATTCGGTTTTAAATCGTGAATTTGCATGATTTTTCTTAATTCTTGGAAGTAATTTCCGGGATCTCTTTTGATTCTTCTTCCCTAACAGGTCTTTCCTTTATTTGAGTCAGACCCTTTAGAGCAGCCATTGCGTTAGCTATCTTGCTACCACGGCGTAAAATTTTAGCCGTTAAATCGGTAATGCCAGCCAATTCCACTACCAAGCGCACCGCACCACCAACTACAATTCCGCGACCTTTCTTAGCCGGCCTTAAAAGTACTTCCGCACTTTTATACTTGGCCCGAATGGCGTGAGCAATCGTTCCTTCCTTGTTAACCTTAACATCTACCAGTCTTTTTTTGCCTTGATTAAAAGCTTTGTTAATAGCATCGCTAACATCGGCTCCTTTGGCAATTCCAATTCCTACTTTTCCCTTTTTATTACCCACTACTACCGTTGCTCTAAACCGAAAACGGCGTCCACCTCTTACTACTCTAGTGACTCTGGCCAAATCCAAAAGTTTTTGATCAAAATCTTTTTTTCCTTTGCTGTTGTTTCTATTGTTCATGGCCCCTATTTTTTAGCTTTTAACTTTCTAAAATTAATACCTGCTTTTTCGGCTCCTTCCAAAAGTGCTTTGATTCGACCGTGAAATTTATATCCACTTCGATCAAAAACCGCTCTGGTAATTCCCTTTTTTAGAGCCATCTCTGCCAACTTTTCCCCAGTCTTAAAAGCAGACACAGTCTTATTTTCTTCCTTTTCTTTAGAGCTTAGGACTCCAGCCAAGGAAGTTCCTTTTTCGTCGTTAACTAACTGGGCAAAAATATTTTTATTGCTTCTAAAAACAGAAAGCCGTGGCAGAACTTCCGTTCCAAAAATATTCCCTCTTTTTTTGCGCCATTTTCTTAAATTGTTGCGGCTATTTTTCTTGACCATGATATAATTAAATCCTTAAACTTTTGAATTATTTAGCACCTTCTCCAGCTGCTTTTTTACCAGACTTTCTTCTAACAAATTCATCAATATATCTTAATCCTTTGCCTTTATAGGGTTCTACCTTTCTTTTAGATCGAATTTGAGCGGCAATTTCTCCCACCACCTGCTTGTCTATTCCCAAAACAGTAATTACATTCTTTTCTACCATAAAACTGATTCCTTCTGGTGCTTCTATGGTAATTGGATGAGAATAGCCTAATTCCAGTAATAATTTTTTTCCAGAAACAGAAACCTTGTAACCAGTACCGTTTAATTCTAGTTTCTTTTCGTAACCTTCTGTCACTCCTTTAACCATATTCGTAATCAACGCCCAATAAGTGCCCCAAAGAGATTTAGCTTCTTTGGTTGTTTTTTCTAAAGACAAAACCACCGTTTTTTCTTTCTTTTCTATCTTTACTCCCCTTTTTAGTCCCAATTCTAACTGCCCCTTGGGACCCTTAACGGTAATCTTAGTAGAAGAAACTTCTAAAGACACAGTTTCGGGAATCACAATCGGTTTTACTCCTATTCTAGACATTCTATTAATATAATTCACAAATTATTTCTCCACCCAGCTTTTTCTTCCGGGCCTCTTTGTCTGTTAAGATTCCTTGGGAAGTGGAAATAAGCGAAAGCCCCATTCCGTTCAAAACCCGATGAATATTCTTAAATCCCTTATAGACTCTTCTTCCTGGCTTAGAAACTCTCTTAATGCTTCTAATAGCGGGAGCATCGGCCTCATCATAAACAAGGAAAATCTTAATATCTTTTTTTCCTTCGTCTTCTAGTATTTGAAATTCTCCCAAATAGCCTTCTCTTTTTAAAACTTTAGCTATTTCAACTCTGATCCGCGAATAAGCGATCGTTAGTTCTTCGTGCCCCCTTGCTTGAGCGTTCTTAATATTGGTTAACATTTCGGAAATAGTGTCCATGAAAAATTTTAATTACCAAGAAGTCCTTTTCACTCCGGGAATATTCCCTTCTTCAGCCAGCTCCCTAAAACAAATTCGGCAAAGCTCAAACTTTCGTAAATACCCTTTATTGCGTCCACACCGAAAACATCGGCTAACCTTTCTGGTGCTAAACTTGGGTTTTTTCGCTGCTTTTTCAATCAGAGCTTTCCTGGCCATCTTTTGGAATGATTAGTAAAAATTAATTATTTCTTTCTCTCACTAGAAGCTGCTTCGCGTTCCACGGGAAATCCCATAAAGCGCATTAAAGCAATTCCTTCTTCCTTATTTTTAGCAGTATTGACTACTGTAATTTCTAAACCAAAAACATGGTCCGTTCTTTCGTTGTCAATTTCTGCAAAAACCGTATGTTCTTTTAGACCAATGCTAATATTACCTTCTTTTCCAAAACTTTTTTCTGGAATACCCCGAAAATCTTTTACTCTAGGTAAAGCTTCTACAATCAGTCTTTCTAAAAAATCATACATGCGCCTACCCCTAAGAGTAACTACTATTCCCACTTCCTGTCTTTCTCTAATTTTAAAACTAGAAATAGCTTTCCGTGAAAGTGTAAATACTGGCTTTTGACCACTGATCACGGTTAAATCTTTTAGAATTCTTTCTTTAACTTCAGCACCCTTTTCTAACCATGGTCCAATTCCAGAATTTAAAACTATTTTTTGCAATCTGGGAACAGCCATTGCACTTTTGTAGGCAAACTTTTCCTTCATTTGAAAAATCACTTCTTTCCGATATTTCAGAAGAAGATTGCTTTCTTTAGCTTTTTCTTTAGATGAAGTTTCTTCCTTATAACTCATGACCGCATTTTTTACAAATTCTTTTTTTAACATCTTCCTCAATTTTTATTCCGAACCTTACCCCTTTTTCACATTTATTGCAATAAAGAAGCACCTTGGAAACATCAAGCGGCGCCGGCACTTCCACCCGTTGACCTTTTTTATCTTTTCCGGAACCCCGTAAATGTTTTTTAACTAGATTCGCTCCATCTACCACCAATCGATTTTTAGCCGCCAAAACATTCAGGACTTCTCCCTTAAAGCCTTTATCTTTACCGGAAATAACTTTTACAATGTCTCCTTTTTTGATCCGCATTATATAAATTCTTTATTATTGATTACAAAACCTCTGGCGCCAAAGAAATAATTTTTTTAAATCCTTTATTTCTTAGTTCTCTTGCTACTGGACCAAAGACTCTCGTTGCCTTCATTTCTTTGCCATCTAAAATAATCGCTGCGTTATCGTCGAATCGTATATAAGTACCATCACTTCTTTTAAAGGCCGCCTTTTGCCGAACAATTACCGCCCTTACTACTTCTTTTTTCTTAACCATACCTCTTGGTTCAGCTGATTTTACCGAAGCCACAATAATATCTCCTAAACGAGCATATCGTCGGCGCGTTCCTCCAAGCACTCTAAAACATTCAATCAGCTTGGCGCCGCTATTGTCTGCTACTTTTAATTTTGTCTCCGGTTGAATCATAAACTTCTATTTAACTTTTCTTATTGGTCAATCCTAAAACAAGCCATTTCTTATTCTTACTAAAAGGCTTGGAAGGAGTAAACAAAACTTCATCACCTTCCTTGTACTGATTTTCGGGATCGTGAACGGAATACCGCTTGTTGCGCTTGAATCTTTTTTGATACTTAGGATGAATCTTTACGCTCGTTACAGAAACTACAATCGTTTTATCCATTTTGTCGGAAACTACCACCCCTTGCATTTTTTTACCAGAAGTTTCCACCGCTTTATTTAATTTCTTTTCCATCGTCTTTCTTCTTAATTAAAGTCAAAATTCTAGCTAAGTCCTTTCTTTTTTTCCGCAAAGACCGCACATTGCCGTCTTTTTTTCCGGAAGAAAATTGGAATTTTAAGTCCATTACCTCTTTTTTGGTCATCACCGACAATTCCTCTAATTTTTTCTGGCTCATTCCTTTTAATTCTTTGGCCTTCATTATTGTTTTTTAACAATCTTTGTCTTTGCAGAAAGCTTGTCTCCTGCTCTTTTCAGCGCTTCTCTGGCGGTCTTTTCGTCTACACCATCCATTTCAAAAATAATTCGTCCCGGAGAAACCGAAGCCACAAAATGATCCACGCTTCCTTTCCCTTTACCCATCGGTGTTTCCGCCCCTTTTTGAGTCATCGGTGCATCTGGAAAAACTCGAATCCAAATCTTTCCTTGGCGTTGAACATAACGGGTTAGCGCTCTCCGTGCTGCTTCTAACTGTCGGGAAGTAATCCAATCTGCTTCCATTACCTTTAAACCGAAACTGCCAAACTTAACCTCGTCACCTCTCTTAGTAAGGCGACTGAATGCTCGTTTGTGTTGTTTCCTATGTTTAACTTTTTTCGGCAAAAGCATGGCAAAACAGTTTTAGGAATTAATCGATTCTTTCTCTTCTGTATCAAAAATTTCTCCCTTATAAATCCAGACCTTAACACCAATTACTCCGTAAGTGGTATAAGCATTCTTTTTGGAATAATCAATATTGGCTCTAATTGTATGCAACGGAATACCGCCACTAATCACCCATTCTCTTCGGCACATTTCCGCACCATTTAATCTTCCAGCAATCATAATCTTTACTCCCTTAACTTCTCTTTGCTTAGAAACAGAATCCAGCGTAGATTTTAAAACTCTTCTAAAAGAAACTCTTTTTTCCAACTGCTCGGCTACATTCTGTGCCACTAAGTCAGCGTTTTCTTCAAAGTTTTTTATTTCTTTAACTTCTAGGTCAACCATTACTCGACCAGCCCCTTTATTTTTCTTCTGGGTGCTTCTTACAGACATCATTGTTGCCTTAATCCCATTCTTGGTTTCTTCTATTCCTACTCCTCCGCGACCAATCACTACTCCTGGCCGACCAGCTAAAATCTTAATCTTTAGTGAATTTTCCGATCTTTCAATTAAAACATCTTTAATGGCCCCTTGCTTTAATTTTTTAAAAATAAAGTCTCTGATTGCCAAATCTTCTCTTAAAAAAAGAGCATAGCCTTTGGACTTAAACCATTTGGAAGACCACTCTTCTCCTGCTCCCAACCTAAAACTTTTTGGATTGATTTTCTTTCCCATAAGAATTAAATACTTTTTCTGCGAAACATCTTAGAAAGTGCACCACCAGCCTTACCCAGCTTGGAACCTGAATTCTTTCCAGTATTCTTTTCCATTTCAGCCTTTTTGCTCTTTTTCATCCCCTTCTGTTTTTCTAGAATTTCATCTGCCTTTTGGGTAATCTTTTTAATCTCGGCATAACTCATTAAAGGAGCTTTTACCTTTTCCCTAACCGTTCTTCCCTTGCCTTCTTCTACTTCATTTAAAATCAGCTCTACATGGCAAGATCTTTTTAGAATCGGAAAAGCGCGACCATGGGCTCGAGGCATCCAGCGTTTTAAAACAGTTCCTTCGTCTACCTTAATTCTTTCTATTCGTAAATTATTTTTATCTAACCCTAAATTGTTCACTCCATTGGCCACCGCCGAACGAATCAGCTTTAAAAGTGGGCTCGCCAACTTACTTTCCAAATGGAAAAGTTGGTCCTCTGCCTCTTGAGTCTTCATTCCTCTAATTAAATCTGCCGCTATTCGTGCTTTTTTAGAAGACATTCGAAAATTGTGCAATCTAGATCTTACCTGCATGCTTGATGGTTATTTACTTCTTTTTCTTAGCCCCTTCTTGCTTGGTGGGAGAAACTACTGCGGTTTTTTGGGCCTCTGCTTGTTCAGCGTCTCGTTGCTTTTTGCCTCCGTGTTTTACAAATTTTCTTGTTGGAGAAAATTCGCCCAGCTTGTGTCCAACCATTTCTTCTGTTACTGCCACTTCCAAATGAACCTTGCCGTTATGAACACCGAAAACGAAGCCTATCATCTCGGGACTGATTACGCAATCCCTTGCCCAAGTCTTAATTACTCTTCTTTCGCCCTGCTTTAAATTCTGAATCTTTTTTAAGAGTCTTGGATCAACGAATGGGCCTTTTTTTAAACTTCTAGACATAGTTTATGGTTATCGCTTGCGTTTTCTTCTACTAACGATATATTTACTGCTTAATTTGCGAGGATTTCTAGTCTTAACTCCCAATGCCGGCTTGCCCCAAGGAGTTTTGGGATGCTTTAACCCGATTGGCTGATTGCCTTCACCTCCACCGTGCGGATGATCAACTGGATTCATAGCTTTGCCTCTAACATTCGGTCTCCAGCCCATTAATCGCTTACGGCCAGCCTTTCCAATTCTCATAGCGCTATTTTCTGGATTAGACATTGGTCCAATATTGGCAAAACAATTTTCCTTTACTTGACGAACCTCTCCAGACGGCATTTTAAGCTGTGCCAAACCGCCTTCTAGTCCCATCATTACCGCAGAAGATCCAGCCGAGCGAGCAATCTTGCCTCCTGCTCCAGGATAAAGTTCAATATTAGAAACTAAAGTACCAGTAGGAATTCTAGATAAAGTCGTTCTGTTACCTTCTTTAATTTCCGCTTCTTTGCCAATCTTAAAAGAATCTCCCGAACGCAAAGAGTTTTCGGCTAGCATATAATGCCTTTTTTCTTTTTCGTCTGAAACCAAGGCAATAAAAGCACTCCGATTAGGATCTTTTTCTAGTCGTTCAACCTTAAAAGAACCTTCTGCTCCCTTAAAATTAATCAAGCGGTATCGTCTTCTTTGACCACCACCCCGTTGCCAAGCAGAAATTTTTCCTGATCGCATGCGACCACCGCGTTTTTTTAGGGTCTTGGTTAAAGATTTAAGAGGCTTTGTCTTATAATCCACGCCTTCTCCTTTAATAAAAGACATGATCCGGACTCCCCTATTTTTGATTTTCTTAATTATCAACATAACGCCTAATTAGATACTTAATCCCTCTTTTAGGGTAACAATCGCCTTTTTATAAGCACTTCTTATTCCTTCTTCTCCTTTAAAAATCTTCTTTTTAGGATTCAGTGTTAGAATATTCACCTTTTTTACCTTGGTGTTAAAATAACTTTCTACCGATTTTTTTACCTTTTCTTTATCTGCTCTTAGGCTTACTTTAAAAACATATTTTCCCAAAGAAGCACCAGTGCTTGATTTTTCTGTATCAATTCTTCCCAATAAGATTCCAAAAGCTTGTCCCAAAAATGAACCTAAGACCGATTTTTCTTCTGGCTTAGATTTATCTTTTGATTGGTCAGTCTTAATATTGGAAGCTGGTTTCCTAGCTTCTTCTTTGCCACCGTCTTTAATTTTCTCTATTAATCCCGTCATTCCGTTTTCTTAATTTTTACCGCTTTAGTTTTGAATTTGTCCTCCGCCTTAGTCTTAACCTTAGCTTCATCCTTGGTCTTAGCCTTTTTTTCAACCTTCTTTGAATCAGCAGCATTTAGCGGTTTTTCGCTTCTGGTCCGGTAATAATCTACCGCTTCCTTTTCTAAAAAAAAGAATTGATGATTCAAAAGATCTAATACGGAAACATTGCCACAAGATCGATACGCCGTTTTTTTAATATTCCTTAGCGAAAGTTGCAATTCTTTATTCTTAGAAGAAGAGACTATTAGCGCCGACTTTCCTTTAGTTTTTAACTTGGAAAAAAGGACCATCATTTTCTTGGTAACCGGTTTTTCCAAAATAAAACTGTCAATAAAAAAAACTTCGTTGTCTTTTATTTTTTCCGAAAAAACCATTTCAAAAGCTTTCTTTCGCGCCTTCTTGTTGACCTTTCTTTGATAATTAGCAGTATTGCGTGGACCAAAAATTGTTCCACCACCCCGAAAAAGAGGATTGCGAATAGAACCCGTTCTGGCTCTACCTGTTCCTTTTTGCTTCCAAGGCTTTATTCCTCCACCCCGAATTTCTCCTCTAACTTTAGTGTGGGCCGTTGGTCGTCTTTTATTAGAAAGAAGCGCCGTAGTTACTTGGTA
The DNA here is from genome assembly GCA_964598205.1 of uncultured Candidatus Saccharibacteria bacterium. Lineage (GTDB taxonomy): Bacteria > Patescibacteriota > Minisyncoccia > CAIUEV01 > JAHKAQ01 > CAZRBB01. The sequence goes on along the minus strand of CAZRBB010000004.1, from coordinate 100,957 downwards.
AACCAAGTCATGGCTAAAAGGCACTTCAAAAATTTCTTTTTCCAAGCGAATTTCTCCCTGCTCGTTACCTTCTAAATTGTAGACTTTTTTAATTAGTTCCATTTTCCTTTTGAATAAAAATCCAAGAATTTCTGGTACCTGGGACTGCTCCTTTAAGCTGTAAAATATTTTCTTCTGCCCTAACACCAGCCACCATTACTCGATGCATGGTTATTTTATCGCCACCCATTCTCCCAGGCATTTTCTTTCCTTTGAAAACATGTTCGGGAAAACCAGAGCCAATAGAACCACCCCGTCGCAAATCGTGTCTGTGACCGTGAGAAGCACCGCCACCGGCAAATCCATGTCTTTTAACTACTCCCTGGAATCCTTTACCCTTGCTCTTTCCGCAAATCTTTACCGAATCTCCTAGGGAAAAAAGAGTAGCGCTTAATTCCTTTTCCGCTTCTACTGCTTCTGTAAAATTGCCACGGAATTCCTTGCTTTGCGTCTTAGAAGAAACCACTACTGCATTGTAGCCGTCTTTTTCTATAGTCTTAAAACCGGAAACTCGGCAAGAAAGACACTTTACTTCTGTAACCGGAACAACTTCGTCTTTGTTGTTCCAGATTTGGGTCATATTCAGTTTTTTGGCGATAACAAACATCTTGGTAAAAATAAAACAAAAAAAATAGACAGCTTACATTTTTATCTCCACATTGACTCCCGCCGGTAAATCAAGATTAATCAGAGAATCAATTGTTTGCGGATTAAAGTCTTCTATGTCTAGCAATCGCTTATGTGTTCGCATTTCGTATTGATCCCGAGCATCCTTGTGAACAAAAGTAGAGCGATTAATAGTAAACTTACTTACCGAAGTTGGAAGCGGCACCGGACCGATTACTTTAGCACCGGTTCTTTCCGCCGCATTCATAATCTGTCTTGCTGATTGATCGATCACTCGATGATCAAAAGCCTTGATCTTGATTCTGATTCTGGATTTTTCCTCGGTTTCTGGTGCTTTCTTCTTGGACATCAAATTTTAATTAACACTGTTTTAAAAACCAGGAGAGCCTTGCCTAAACAAGACTCTCCTTCTTTAGTTCTACTTGATAATCTTTGTCACTACTCCTGCTCCAACCGTTTTACCACCTTCTCTGATTGCAAATCGCATTCCTGATTCCATTGCTACCTTGTTAACCAATTTCACTACAATACTGATTGTGTCTCCAGGCATTACCATTTCTGTTCCTTCTGGTAGTACAACATCTCCGGTAACATCTGTAGTTCGAATATAGAATTGAGGTTTGTAACCGGTGAAAAAAGGAGTGTGCCGTCCGCCTTCTTCTTTGGTTAAAATATAAACCTCAGCTTCGAATTCACTATGTGGATTGATTGATCCAACCTTGGCTAGTACTTGGCCTCTTTCTACATCTTCTTTCTTAATGCTTCGCAAAAGCACTCCAGCGTTGTCTCCAGCTTGGCCTTTATCTAATTCCTTATTGAACATTTCGATTCCGGTTACCACGGTTTTCATTGTGTCTTTTAGACCTACCAATTCTACTTCTTCTCCAACCTTAACTTCTCCTCTTTCTATTCTACCAGTAACCACGGTGCCTCTTCCTTCTATGGAGAAGACATCTTCAATAGGCATCATAAAAGGCTTATCTACTTCTCTTTCCGGTTGAGGAATTTTGGCGTCTAACGCATCTACTAAACTTAGAACCGCTTTTACGCTTTCATCGTCCTTGTTGGTTGATTCCAAAGCTTTTAAGGCTGAACCTTTAACAATGGTAATGTTGTCGCCGTCGAATTCGTATTTGGTTAAAAGCTCGCGAACTTCTGTTTCTACTAGATCAATTAATTCTGGATCATCTACCTGATCTATTTTGTTCAAAAAAACCACAATCGCCGGAACACCTACTTGGCGAGCCAAAAGAATGTGCTCTCTGGTTTGTGGCATTGGACCGTCTGCAGCGGAAACTACCAAAATGGCTCCGTCCATTTGCGCGGCGCCAGTAATCATATTCTTAATGTAATCGGCATGCCCTGGGCAGTCCACATGAGCGTAGTGCCGAGCGTCGGATTCGTATTCCACATGCGCAGTAGCGATCGTAATTCCTCTTTCTTTTTCTTCTGGAGCGGAATCGATTTGATCTACACCCTTGTCACTCGCTTTTTTACCAGCCAGTTTAAGACTGTGCAAAATAGCGGCAGTCAAGGTTGTTTTACCGTGATCTACGTGCCCAATTGTCCCCACATTGACATGAGGTTTACTGCGGTCAAATTTCTCTGCCATTTTTTTGATTTCCCCCTAAGACCAACCCCAAATTTAGAGCTTGGGTTTCAGCCAATTGGTCTTGATTAATTTTGATTTATTAAAATATTTATAAAAAAAAGTCAACCAGCAAAAGCTAGCTATAACTAAAATAATTAACTTATATTTAAAGATAAGTCAAGAGCTAAAGAAAAGAAAATTCTTTTTGCCAAGCACGAAAAAGCGCTAACTTCTCTTTCCTTAAAGAATAAGTAGAGATTTCTTGCTCTATTTGTTCCGGGGTTCCTTCTTTAAAAAGAGCTTCTGGTTTTTTAGAAAAGAACAAATCGGCAAAAGAAATAATCTTTTCTTCTACGGTTTGGGGCTTGTAATCCGCCTCGGGAATTGGCCAATTATTCTCTTTAATATCTTTCGCCAAGATCCCCATTCCTACATGCCTTTCGGCTACCCTGGCATAAAGCGGTAATTTTTCCTTTCGCAAAATTTCCGCACCGTAATAACCGTGAGCAACATAACAAGTGCTCAGCTCTTCCCTGTTTTTAGCACCAACCGGGAATTTAAAACCAATGTCGTGCAACATGGCCGCTTCGTAAATAAAATTGCAATCCACATCTGCAATTTCGTCTTCTTTTAATCTTTTGGCTATTAAAAGTGCTTTTTGCGCCACTAAAACCGAATGAACCACCAGTGTTTGATACTCTAGGGAACACGGATCATAATACTTGGCCAAAACGGTAAAAGGATTCATTGGGGAAAAATTATTCTTCCTCTTTAACGGGCGCACTGGTGCCCATAATTTCTTGAGCCACATTATTGGGAACTCTTTCGTAGTGATTGAATTCCATAGAATAGTTGGCTCGCCCCTGACTCAAAGACCGCAGGGAAGTAGCGTAACCAAACATTGTTGCCAAGGGAACTTTAGAAGAAATAATTTTGACTGCCGCCGAACCTTCGCCCCGATCTTCCATATTTTCTATTACTCCTCTTCGAGAATTAATATCTCCCACTACATCTCCCATAAATTTTTCTGGAGTCACCACTTCTACCTTCATTACCGGTTCTAGTAAATATGGACTACCCGCTCGAAAAGCTTTTTTGAATCCCTTGGAACCGGCAATCTTAAAGGACGCTTCCGAAGAGTCTACTTCATGATACGAACCATCTAAAAGAGTAACTTTTAAATCTACAATTGGATAACCAGCCAAGACACCGCCTTCTAGCGCCTCTTTAATACCCTTGGCCACTGCTGGAATATATTCATTAGGAATTCTGGCGCCTTTAATAGCGTCTACAAATTCATAACCCTTGCCTGGCTCTTGCGGTTCCACCTTTAACACCACATGGCCGTACTGACCACGACCACCAGTCTGCCGAATATATTTTTCTTCGGCTTCGCTTTCATTGCCGATTGTTTCCCGATAAGCCACCCTAGGTTTACCAGTATTCGCTTCTACTTTAAATTCTCGTTTCATTCGATCCACCAAAATTTCCAAATGTAATTCTCCCATTCCAGAAATAATTGTTTCCAAGGTTTCGTCGTCGGTATGTACTCTAAAAGTAGGATCTTCTTCGGCTAACTTTTTTAGAGCCATGCCCATTTTTTCTTGATCAGCTTTAGTCTTGGGTTCTACTGCCACGGAAATTACTGGTTCTGGGAAAGAAATCTTTTCTAAAATTATTGGATCTTCTATGGAGCAAAGCGTGTCTCCAGTAGTAGTGTATTTTAAGCCGATCATGGCCGCAATGTCGCCAGCAAAAACTTCTTCCACTTCTTCTCTTTTGTTAGCGTGCATCCGCACAATCCGACCAATCCGCTCTTTTTCGTCTTTGGTAGAATTGTAAACATAAGTCCCTACTTTTAAGGTTCCAGAATAGACTCGGAAAAAACACAACGATCCCACAAAAGGATCAGTGGCAATTTTAAAAGCCAAAGAAGCAAAGCTCTTGGATTCATCGGCTTCGCGAATAATTTTATCTTCAGTCTTAGGATCAATTCCTTCTACTGGTAGAATATCTAACGGGCTGGGTAAAAAATCAATTACGAAATCCAAAACTTTAGTGACCATTACTGAACGACCATCGCCACCAGTTACTGGAAAAATCTTGCTATCTAGTGTTGCCTTGCGTAGTGCATATTTTAATTCTTGTTTGGAAATAATTCCGTCTTCTAAAAATATTTCCAAAAGCTTGTCGTCTGTTTCGGCTACCTTTTCTATTAGCACAGCCCGATACTCTTTAGCCTTTTCTAGCATATCTTGGGGAATTTCTGTTCTTTTTAATTCGGTGTGGTCTTTGTTAGCATAAACAAACGCCTTCATTTCTATTAGATCTACCAATCCTTGTATTTCCTGTTCTTCGCCAATTGGCAAAGTAATCGCTACCGCCTTAGGACTTAGCCGATCCTTAATCGATTGAAAGCTCATGTAAAAATCGCCACCAGTTTGATTTATTTTGTTCACAAAACAAATCCGAGGAACCTTATATTTGTCTGCTTGGCGCCAAACCGTTTCCGATTGAGGCTCTACTCCCATTTTGCCGTCAAAAACCACTACGCCACCATCTAATACCCGCAGTGACCGTTCTACTTCCACGGTGAAATCAACATGGCCAGGAGTATCTATAATATTTATTCGATAATCTTTTTTACCAGACTGCATTACGCCTTCTTCGTTAAAAACAGAAGGCGACCAAAAACAAGTAGTTGCCGCCGAAGTAATGGTAATCCCCCGCTCCCGCTCTTGCTCCATCCAGTCCATAATTGCTGCACCTTCGTGCACTTCTCCAATTTTGTGAGAAATTCCAGTGTAAAATAAAATACGCTCCGTAGTTGTTGTTTTACCGGCGTCGATATGGGCAATGATCCCAATGTTTCTAGTTTTTAGAAGCGGATATTCCCGAGGCATTTCTTGTTTAATTATGAATTAATAGTTTTGAATTTTGATTAAAATTTGAATTTTAAATTGAGTGGCTTTGAATTTTTTTCCATAAGCCAATGTCTTTTTTGGAGTACGCTCGTCCTCGACCGGGCCTCGCTCCACCTTGTTCCTGTTCTACTTTACCTAAAAAGCTTGAAGTTTAGTGGGCGGGACCAAGGAGCCTCCTCAAAAAACATTGGCTTATGGAAAATAGAAAATCTTTTTAAATTATAAATTCCAATTTTAATCAAAATTCAAAATCCGAAATTAAAAATTAAAAAGATGATAGTCTTTTGGTTTAGGCAAAATGCGCAAAGGCTTTGTTTGATTCTGCCATTCGGTGAACGTCTTCTCTTTTTTTAACAGCCGCTCCTTGGCGATGAGCCGCGTCTAGGATTTCGGCGGTCAGTTTTTGAGCGGTAGATTTTCCTTTTTTGTTTCTTACTGCCAAAAGCAACCAACGCAAAGCTAAAGTAATTCGTCTTTCTCCAATTACCGGAACTGGCACTTGATAGTTAGCGCCACCCACCCGCTTGGCTTTTACTTCTAGAGAAGGAGCAATGTTACGAATCGCTTCGTCTAGAACATCTATTGGATCTTGTTTGGATTTTTCTTTTATTAAATCAAAACAATCGTAAATAATTTTTTCGGCTTTAATTTTTTTACCTCGCTTCATTAATTGACCAATCAAGCGACCAACTAGCACATTATGAAACTTGGGATCGGGAGTGTATTGCTTTTCCATATTAAAGTAATGACTAAACTAAATTATTAATCTTTATTCTCTTTTTTAGGCCGCTTGGCACCGTAACGACTGCGACCTTGTTTGCGGTCATGAACGCCTTCAGAGTCTAGGACGCCCCGCACAATATGGTACCGAACACCGGGTAAATCTTTTACCCGACCACCGCGAATCATTACAATGGAGTGTTCTTGAAGGTTGTGGCCAATACCCGGAATGTAAGCCGTGACTTCCATTTGATTAGTCAACCGTACTCTGGCAATTTTTCGTAAAGCAGAGTTTGGTTTTTTAGGAGTAGTAGTAGAAACCTTAACACAGACACCTCTTTTAAACGGGCTACCCTTTTTATACTTTACCGGCCTATTGTTTAATGTATTAAAAAAGCGCTGCAAGGCAGGCGATTTTGACTTCCTAATTTTATCTTGGCGTCCTTTCCTAACTAGTTGATTAATGGTGGGCATTGGCTAATTTATGAATCAAATAAACAACGAGGGAACAAAGGTCCTTCCAATAAAGTAGGGCTTTTCCGTACGCAAAAGTCCTTCCAATGAAAGAAAATTAGCAAAGGAAAACCGTTGTGTCAACTTAGCTTTCTAATTCGTCTGGAGAATAAAGATAAAACATGTCTATCTTTTCATAATCAAAAAGTTCGTCGTCCCCAAAAAATCTCTTAATTTCCGCTTCTGGATCTTCTTTGGGATCGGAAACATGAATCACATTGGTTTGTAGACTCATAGAAAGATCGCCTCGGATTGTGCCAGCATCTGCCTCTCTTCCTTTGGTGGATCCAGCAATTAAGCGCACCGCTGAAACGGCCTCCACACCTTCCCAAACCATTGCCACTACTGGCGAACTCTGCATAAATTTTTTAAGATGAACAAAGAATGGCTTGTCAGAATACTTGCCATAATGTTCATCTAGCTTAACATTATCTACCGACATCATCTTCATGCCAATAATTTTTAATCCCTTTCTTTCAAAACGAGAAATTATTTCCCCAATCAAATTTCTTTGAAGCGCATCTGGTTTAATAATGACCAAAGTTCTTTCCATGATTTTAGATTTATTTAATTTAAAATTAATCGATTCTTAATTATCTAAACACACAAATATTTAATTGACAATTTACAGACAAGAATCAAAAAAGAAGTATTGCATTGGTTTTAAGGAAGACCAAGAAGAAAAATCTTTATTCGTAATTTCAAAATTCGGAATTAATTAAAGTGCTTCTGATTGGGAAGAAGGAATGACCGGAGTGCTTGTTGTTTGCTTGGCCGGATCGTCTTCTTCTAGAATCCACCAAGAAACTTTAATATCCGCCGACGCCGGACTGTTTAGAAGAATCTTAAAACCAATAAGAGCACCAGATTCATTGGTTACTTTTTCTGCCCAATACAATGATTGAGGATTGTTTTCAAAGGTTAAAAAAATCTTGGAACTTTCCGTAACCATTCTGGTTTTTATAATCACGCTCTTACCATCGGCTCCGGTGTTGTCGTCTTTGCCATCAGCATCTTCATCTTTAGCTAATCCAACAATCACCGCCTGCCCTACCGTGCGGGTTTCTTCGGAATCGGTCTTAATAGTGATCTTGTTAAGCACCACTTCCTCGGCGCTCAATCTGCCTTCTAAATTCAGATCATTGTAAATAGTCAGGCTTCCGTCTTCAGCTGGGTTTAAGATTTGGGTAAGGAACTCTAAGCGCTCTCCGGCTAGTTGGGATTCAGAAAGAGAAAACTCTAAGACAGAAACTCGGGAAGATAGATCATTATTTTTAGCTTCTGTAGCTTCTGTTCTGGTTTCTAAGCTTTCAACATTCTTTTCGTTTCGGTCAATGTTGTTATCTAATGATTCAAAGTTAGAAGAAATTACGGCTAGGTTTTTATCTACTGATTCTTTAAACTCTTTAATAGTTTCTATGTTCTCTGCGGTTTTAAGGGCTAGATCTACTAACTGGCTCTTTTCTTGAGTAAACATTTTTTCTTTAACATCTTCGAATCTAGCATACAGACCATGGACAGCTCCGTCTGGAAGGTATTCATCTACAAAAGGAATCAGAAGCTCTCCGGGAGTTAACTTTTCTGTTATGTAGTGAGGATAGTTACTTGATTCAAAAGGAAGAGCTTCATTTTCTTTAATCTTAGAGTTTTGAGATAGCTTTTCGTACGGAGCGGTTTCGTAATTAGGAATCTGAAAGCCTCCTGTTTGATTAACATAATGCCAATCATTGTCGTAACGGAAATAGACCCTTCCATTAGCTGAGTCTACTGCCATTAAACCATTGATCGGTAAAATAAAGTCAGTGTCGGAAATAGTGCCGGATTTAACTTTAGTAGCTACACCTTGTAAGGTAGCGTCTAAGAGATCTTTGGCTTGGATACTATTGCCAGTAGCATTAAGGATTAAAGAACCACTCGCCTCTTCCATTATCTTTTGATCTAGGAGATCAAGACGGCTCGTGTTAGTAGTAATGTTTAGTTGTTGGGTTTTGATTGCTTCTACTAGGTAAGGAGTAAATCTTCCATAGTCTAAAGACTTAATTCCGTTAATGTCTGTGGATACTAGACTAGGAATAACCTCTTCTACATCTTGAGCAATAAAGCCAGAGCTTCTAATTCCTTGACCCTTCCAAGTAAAGTCTACTCCTTGTAAGAGAAGAACATTGTTTAGAGCATTAGTGATTGGATCAACCTCTTCTTTTAAACTTCTATCTGAATATGCTACCCAAGCATTGGCTTGGCCCTGCCCGGTAGCATCGCCTACATTGGGGAGTTGAAGACGGTAGGTCGGTGTCGTCGTCCCGATGCCGACGTTGCCGGTGACATAGGTGTTGTGAGCAAAAATTCCGCCGAATAATTTATTATTAATATTCCCCGCAATAAAATTATGCGTTCCGTCTACTTCAATGTCGTAAACTCTTTCTCGACCAACTTTTTTAATTTCGGTAATTTCGTCCCACATATAATCCCCTTCGCCTTCTTCTAGTAAGGAATCATTAGCAACCAGTCCACCATAACCAGCCATTGCCGCTGCTCTGGGCACAGCAATTTTTGCTCCCACTTTTAACTGGGAAACCTTGAGCCATTTTTTAGCAACTTTCTTTAAAAAACCAAACATAATTTTAGTTTTGTTCTTGTTTTTTGATTTCTATAAATTTCTTCCAAACTCTTTGCAAGTTTAACACTTTTTGTCTTACCTGAAAATATTTTTTAATCTGTTCGGAAAATTGTTCGGTTTCTAACCCAGTTTCGCAAATATCCCGCGTTTGTTCCAAATAGACCACCGCTAAATTACAGCCAAGCATTGCTTCTTCTAAAAATGCCAAACATTGCTCCCCCGCTCCAAAACGAACAGAATGAGCCTTGGCAATCAGCTCTGGAAGATAAAGAGTATGCACTGTTAGCTTTTCTATAATCAGCTCCGCCGTTTTGTCTTTTTTTGTCTCCGTTTGTTTTTCCCAAAAAGCCGGCACCACCACTTTTGCCACAAAAACACTTCCTTCCAAAAGCTTTTGGTAAACATCTAAATCGGTAAAATTCTTAACCGCTCTTTTTACATAATTGCGATACATTGATTTTTATCATCTCCTCACCAAAAATCTTAACTTAATATTACCAAAATAATTTAAGAAGATATTAAAAACAAAACTTTAATCACAAACCAATGATTTTTCCAACCAAATATGCTATTATTCTATCATGGATAAAGAGCTGAAACAATTTGCTGTCCAAAGAAAAATGCTTTTTTGGTCAGTTAAAGACCCTTCCGTTTTGTCTGTTGAATCAATCACAGAAACCGTTTTGAATTACGGCGATTGGCAGGATTTTTAAAAACTTTTGACCGTGGTTGGCCTCCAAAAAATAGCGACTATCTTTAAAAACCAAACCAAAAAATCAAAAAAAAGAACCAATTACCGACCAGAAATAAAAAATTATTTCACTCTTTATTTTAACAAACATGCACACTGAGATTTTAACTTCCGAACAAGTAAAAATCTTGCCATTAATTAGTGATTTTTCCCGAGATTTTGGTTTGGCTGGCGGTACCGCCATTGCTCTTCACATTGGGCACCGGCAATCTTTGGATTTTAATCTTTTTACCAAAAAAGAGGAGATCAAAAAAGCGTTGGTTGAATTTAGCCTTGAGCCTTAATATTCGCCACCTTTAACGGATCGTCGTTTAATTTATAAGTCCCTTCAATCGTCCGAATTTTCCGCCGATAACGCCTCTTTCCCGGCTTGGAAACCACATGCAGTGGGAAAAATTCAAAATAATCTTTTTCGTCGAACCAAGCGCACTTAAAATGATACACCCGTAAGCCAGTTAAGCGGGAAAGCGCCAACGCGTAAATGGTTAATTGTTCAATCGGTCTTTCTTTGGCGGCTTTTGGCTTGTAATCCAAAATATGGATCATTCCGTTTCTAATCTGCACAAAATCAATGTGACCGGTAATTAATTTGGGTATTTCTTCTAGGGGAAAAAGTTCCAATGCCGTCCCGCTGCCCGATCTTCCCGCTCCCGAAGTTGCCCGATGTTGTAAGTAGTCCCCCTTGGGCCTCGCCCCCCCTTGGGCCTTGTCTTCCTTCTTTCTAGAACGAATCCTCTTTTTATACAGCTCAAACCCCAACTGTGTTTGCATGTGTGCTAAATCTTCCCGACGAAGATAAATCGGCACTTCTGTAGCTACTGTTACCGAATCGTTGGCCAACATAAATCGCTGTAAAACATCGTGGCGATCTTTGGCTTTAGTGGCCGATTCTAGCGCAAACTTAGCCATTTTGTTGGCAAAATTATTTTTGCCCCGCACAATCATTTCCGTTTTGGAAAAAGTAAGCGGCGCTTCTGACGCCCGCAAACCTTCTTGAAAATATTGATGTGGACATTCCACCGGCACTAAATCCAAAAATTCTTTTAATGGCCAAAAGGGACTGTTCTTAAAATCTTCTTTAATAATCAAGATTGTTTTGGCACGATGGTGCCGGAATCGGTAGAGTTGCCGATGCGCTAGGGTAGCCGAAGAAATCATTTCATTCGGCGGTAGCATTTTTATGGCAAATTCCCGCATTCGGGAAAAAGCACAGAGATGACGGTAGCGGTTCACCCAACTTAGCACCGTCCCGCTGCCGATCATCCCGCTCCCGAAGTTGCCCGATGTTGTAAGCAGTCCCCTCTGGAACCTTGTCCCTTTGAGTCCCGCCCCCTGCTCTTTTTTTCCTTCCCTATTGAATCCCTCTATTTTAGATGCCATCTTTCCCGCCTTTTCCAAACTGTACCCCAGGTTATATAAACTAATGGCGTTAAGAATCACCTCCATTGGATAATGCCGACCTTTCACCGCTCCGGGAGTAAACGACCGCCGACAATCACGGCAAAGATAAAGTTGAACTTTTTCTTTTTTCTTTTGCCGTAAACCGCGTTTTACAAAATTTTTGCCAGAGCAATACGGACAAAAAATTTCCAAAAGATTGGGCCTAGGTTCCGGTTCTAAAATTTCCACGCCCATGGGAATTTTTTCTTTGGCTAAAATTTTGACCGAATTTTGGGAATTTTTGGTTTTCCGTATTTTTTTAAGGACTGGTTTCGTATCACGAATCGGCAAGGGTTCGGTATCACGACTTTGAAATAAATCGACTACTCGTTTGGCAAGCGTGATACAAGTGCCCCTAAAATTTTTCAAAAATCCACCGCCAAACATAAAGAAAACTTAGTTAAAAATTTTTAAGTTCAGTTCATTTTTACCAGATACGGATGATTTCCGGTAGTCCGAATTACCCGTCCAGACTTAGTGCGAATTTGATAAATTTCTTGAATGCCCATGTCTAGGAGGCCATTTATGGGGTGATACTCGGTGCGATTTGTCTCCTCATTGAGCGATAAAACCTCGTCTCCGGGGAGAATGTTGCAAATTGGTACTAGGATACAGTCTTCTGTTTCTTGATCGCTAGAAGACGCAAAATCGGATAAAGAAAAGTCTAGGTCATCTGGGTCAATTTCATTTTCTCCGTTTTCAGAATTTCGTCTTTTTTTACGACGAACAGCGATTAGGGTGTCGCCGGTAAGACAGTGACCTTCAACATGAAGTTTTTGGGAGGGTGCCGTCGTCCCGATGCCGACGTTGCCGGTGCTTGTGATTCGCATCCATTCATTCTTTGTACTTCCTGGATTAGATGTTGAGAATTGCAAATATCCACTGTAATTTGAAGTTGTTCCATTTTCTTTTCTTCCTGCTATTGTCGCAAAGGAAGTAATTCCCGTTCCTGCGTCATTTCCAATACCTCCCAGTCCAATCATTCCACCAATGTCTGCCGCCTGTGCGTCAGAAGTGCGAATAAATAGATTTCCAACATTATTAAATCCATAATTTACATCAACTACATTTAACCGTGCCCCCGGCCCCGTCGTCCCGATGCCGACGTTGCCGCCGTTGAGAATTGTAACCCTTTCGTTTCCATTTGATTGAAAGTGATATTCCCACGCATTAGTTGTCAAATCAACAACTGATGCGGCATCATTAGCCACATTTAGCAAACCACCAACAGCATTACTTCCAAAACCAAGATTGACATCAGTAGCCGGTCTAACTTGCAACTTATACCCCGGATTCGTCGTCCCGATGCCGACGTTGCCGACTGTATTTATTGTCATTACATCAGACCAAGTAGCTGAATTTTGTCTGGATTGAAAACGAAGGTCAATGCCAGAAGTAGGATAAACGGTTGCCAAACGATAACCATACCCGCTCGCCCCTGCGCTGGCTTTAAATTCCAATCCATTACTGGCATTATCTGTTTGCCCGCTCTCAATAATTAACTTTCCCCGATATGTCGCGTCATTGCCCGTAATTCCATCTGCGATATGAAGTCTACCACCTGGTCCCGTCGTCCCGATGCCGACGTTGCCACTTGATTGAATTCGCATCGCTTCTGTTCCGGCGGTACTGAATTTGATATATCCATCAGTATACGTCGTAACATCACCAGAAGATAAATCGAGTGGATAAGCTCCTAGCGCTGTCACAGAACCAAAACCATATTTACCCCTTGTGGAAGAACTATAATAAAGGCCGTTTAATCCACCTATTGCTACGCCATTTGCTTGAACCGAACTGCTTGCTTTTATTTTTCCCAAAACATCCAAAGCCTCTACCGGTCCCGTCGTCCCGATGCCGACGTTGCCAGTGCTTGTAATTCTCATTTTTTCCAAGGCATTGGCATCTCCAGTACGACCGGTGTAAAACCCTAAATAACCAGACGCAATATTGTCGGTCCCATTTTCTTTTAAACCAGCAATTGCACCATAAGTCGCATTTTGTGCAAGCGTTGAATTATACCCACCACTAAAAATCATCATTGTCCCATTATCAATTGCGTTTGTATTTCCAGCACCAGAGAGAATTAGCTGTTTAGTTCCAACGGTTGGTTGGTACACAACTGAGTTTGGTCCGACGTGCAATAATGCCCCCGGTGCTGTCGTCCCGATGCCGACGTTGCCGAGGTTATTGATTCTCATCCTTTCCTGTAAAACAAAGGAAGCGTCAGTTGTTGAAAAAAGAAGTTGGCTACTAAAATCAGAACCAGAATTCCCAAACCTCGTTGCTATAGAAGCCAGTGTTCCACCAGAAGCACCTACTAATCCATTAAAATTAAGTTTTGACAAATCCGTCGCATTGCCAGGCCATGATGCACTTCTACCTGTGACAGATATAGTTGTGCCATAAGTTGTGCCATCTACACTCAACTTATCACCCGGACTCGTCGTCCCGATGCCGACGTTGCCACTATTGTCGATTGTCATACGCACAGATGGTGCGGTGTTATTTGCGGCTGCAGTATAAAATTGAATAGATGAATTTCCCGTAGAGCCATTCATTGCGATTGCCGCCGCTGGCAGTTCAATATTATCAAATACACCAGTCCCAATATTTCTATTCATAGACCAATACGAGTTCAAGTTCCCTATTGCAGCATAATTCGCAAAGTAAGTTTTTGTTGTATAAGCACCAGTTGTTTGTAAAGACAGCTGTTGAAATTGACTTCCTGTAATTTGTAATGCTTGAGTCGGACTCGTCGTCCCGATGCCGACGTTGCCCGCAGTTAGATACAAAGTATTGGCCACTGCTCCATTACCCACTATTGTCATTGGAATAACAGTAGTAACTGCATTTCCCACGGTTTGTCCCGTAGCAGTATAAAAATAATGATTTCCGCTAGTTTGTTGATAACTGGCATAAGTAGTTGCGGTAGCTGTTAATGTACTTCCACCAGCCCAACTTGCACCAGTTATAAGTAAATTACTAACATCAGTCCCTGCTCTTGCAATTACAAATCCGCCTATTTTTGCAACATCATAGTTGCTAGCAGAAACCGCTGGAACATCTAATCTAAATCCCGGCGCGGTCGTCCCAATGCCGACGTTGCCTGTTGTTTGCTTTACTATCATTCCTTGTATTCTACCAGGATTAAATTTAATATCCCCTGCTGCACTACTAATAACAGTTCCCCCATTGCCAGCACCTTCAATTACTAAAGCATTTGGCCAATCAACAATGCTGTTTCCAGTTTGCCCCATCATAGCGAGCGTTCCATATTTCCAAGTGCCAAGAGCATTATCATTTTGAATTCGTATGCCATTACCATTAACATCATCAGTAGTTATATGCAACTTTACCAATGGCCCAGTCGTCCCGATGCCGACGTTGCCGCCTTCTTGAACAGTAAGACGTATGTCCGATGCATCTTCCATTAAGTGAAAGTCATCGGTCGCACCATCGTTTCTAAACCTCCATCTTTCAACTCCACCGTCCAAGAAATACAAATTCGCATAACCATTTCCCGTATCAATACTTAACCCGGAGCCCGTGCTATCATATAGATGAAATTTGCTTACCGGTGCCGTCGTCCCGATGCCGACGTTGCCCGCAAAATAATTGTATGTATCAGAGTCAGAGGCATAAAAAGAAAATGGCATATTCGTTTGAGTACCTAATGACAAGTCGCCAGTATATATCCCATATGTATTAGTGATTGTCCCACTAGTGTTTACTAGGTCAATAATGTTAACACCTCTCAAATCACTGATTATTCCCCCTCCTGTATTTCTAAAAGCTACACCAAGTCCATCCGCCTTAGTCATTGTGCCAGTGGATTTATTTGCCAACTCACCATTAAACAACCGAGCGGCAGCAACTGTTCCAGTACCATCATGTTGCAAATTTGACCATATAGTCCTAAGTGACCCAGTATCTGCCGTACTTGCCGTACTAACTGTTATTGATGCTGCAATCGCTGCCATCTGTTCACTACTATTTACGGTCGAATTCACGGTCAGGTCTGATAAAAACGAAGTATGTTCATCATCAACCGATGCATAATTGAATGTATCTACAATGGCTGCCTTGTATGAGTTCCAATTACCAAGGGCGTAGGAAAGACTAGTTGGAGTAGTACTACCTACATAGAAACTTGACAGTGGACTCGTCGTCCCGATGCCGACGTTGCCGCCTTCTTGAACAGTAAGACGTATGTCCGATGCATCTTCCATTAAGTGAAAGTCATCGGTCGCACCATCGTTTCTAAACCTCCATCTTTCAACTCCACCGTCCAAGAAATACAAATTCGCATAACCATTTCCCGTATCAATACTTAACCCGGAGCCCGTGCTATCATATAGATGAAATTTGCTTACCGGTGCCGTCGTCCCGATGCCGACGTTGCCGCTCGCTTTTAACGACAAGACATCCACTGGAGTTCCGAGAGTGCGTAGTCTAAAAAATAAATCTCCAGCAGCATTGTTCCAAACATTATCAATATACCCGTCCCCAGCCCCTTGGTCATAACTAAACTTTATTCCTTGAGTCGTGTCATTTGTCGTTGTTAAGAACAATGAAGGGTTAGTGCCAGATGACGAGTCAATTTCCACTTGAGGCGTCGCACCGAACACATGCAGTTTCTGTGCCGGTCCCGTCGTCCCGATGCCGACGTTGCCGTAATTGAAATATGTGTCATTAGCACCAATAGAAAAAGCCTTAACTCCAGCACGATAAAGAGATAAGTACCCTGAATCATTGCTACCACCATCTAATAATTCAGCACTAACATATGTTGCTCCAGATATTTTTAGTCCATTATTATCTCCCCCTATTTCCAATTTCGCAGTCGGATTCGTCGTCCCGATGCCGACGTTGCCACTTCCTGTTATTCTCATCATTTCTACAGGAGCATAATCTGTCGAATTACCATCATACACTCTAAATCCAATATAATTATTCGCTTTTGTAACTGACTGTCTCGCCCATAAAGAACTATATCGAGTTGTCTGAGAGGTTCTCGATATTCTTAGAAATTCACCTTCATTTTCCAAGGCCGCATATTGAAATATCCCTGTTCCAATCACATCCAAGGCTGCCCCCGGTGCCGTCGTCCCGATGCCGACGTTGCCTTGTATTGTTAAATTCCCTGCCCCTGGGTCAGTTGACCAATAAGTACTACCAAGTGCTAAACCACCTGATGCAAATAGTTGCATCTGCGAAGTAGCATTCGCTTTAAATTGCAAACCACTTGCGGCGTTATAAAGCGTGTTAAATCCACCAAGAGAAAAAGCAGGCCCATCCACAGTCAAGCCGCTAGAACCACTTGTCCGCAAATCACTATTCATTCTAAGTTGCGTACTTGAATTTCGATATAAAATCACATCTGCCGCATCACCAAAAGAAAGTCCATTTGTCGAACCCGTACCAGCTATTTGTAATTTTGTCGCTGGTCCCGTCGTCCCGATGCCGACGTTGCCGCTACCTTTTATTCTCATCCATTCCGTCAATGTTCCACTATTGCGTGCCGAGAAAGCTAAATCAGATGAAGCCGCTCCGGCAGTTCCAGTTGTTACCAATGTGCCAATTCGTCCCATTTCTACCTGAGCTGGCGTGTTATCGTAACTGTAAAACTCAACTGATGCACCTGTGTTAGCAGAAGCATTAGTATTGTTTTCGATTCTAAAAATACCTGTATTTGTCCCAGCGGAACCACCTACTACATTCAGTTTTGCCCCCGGTCCCGTCGTCCCGATGCCGACGTTGCCGCCGGGTTGTATGTTCATTATTTCCGTTGCGCCTTCCATAATACGCAAATTGCCTTCGCTTGTGCCGTCTGTTTCCTGAATAGACAACTTCCAATCTCTGGCCGTTGTTGTTTCCCCAACCGTTGAAACTAGGTGTAATGATGTTGGACCAAGATAAAGATCTCTCCAGCGGTAAGACGATGAACCAAGATCGTAAGTGTCGTCCGTTGCAGGAATAATGCTGCCAAGTACCGATAATCCTGCGGTATAAAGTGTTCCGTCAATTTCAACATCATTTTGGAAATAAGCGTCACCCGTAGTTGCGTAGCCGGGAGTACCGCCGGATCCAACATGCAAGAGGGCCGAAGGTCCCGTCGTCCCGATTCCCACGTTGCCACCGGTTATGTAATTATCTGCATTTCCATCTAATCGTACCTTGGTAATTCCGCTCCCATCATAAAGATTGAATTGAATTCTTCCATCTGATAGTTCGTAAAGATCCATCATAGTACCACCAAGAGATGATGTAAGTTTTAAAGCAGAAGCATCATTATTACTTTTTATATTTAACTTCGCCCCCGGACTCGTCGTCCCGATGCCGACGTTGCCAGCATCCCCTATTGTCATCCTTACGGCTCTTGATGTTGATCCGATAGGTGTTGTTGAAAAAGTGATATAAGTTCCGTTTGTAGTAGAAGTGAAATTTTCCGCAGCATACATGTGTATGACGGCTTTATTTGCGCTAAACCCCCCAGTATCCATATATCCTCTAGCCCCAACAAGCATTAGCGTATCACCCGCCAATACTGCGGATGGCAATGATTGAGTTCCTCTGGCTCTCCTGCCTGAGAATTCTGGCGTATTATATGATAGATCACTATAAAGATCGCCCATGAAAATTTGAACAGCACCATCTGCTGAAACATGCAGTTTTGATTCTGGTGCCGTCGTCCCGATGCCGACGTTGCCGTTTCCTGTAATAAGTGCGTAACCAACAGAAGAAGTAAAATAACCACCCACTCCACTCGTGGAAGAGCCAGAGATACCAGCACCAGATGTAGAAAGACCATACACTCCAGTATAACCAGCACTTGCAGAGCCATAAATTCCACTTTGAGAACCTATCCCAGAAATACTATAAGAACTGGAACCTGCACCGCCAACACTTAATAATGAAGAAGGGGCTGTCGTCCCGATGCCGACGTTGCCCGCAAAATAACTTTGTGCCGTGCCATTAGCATAGATTGTATAATTATTCGCTCCAGCTACGGCAGAATCTATTTGCAACGCATAGTTATTAGTTGCCCCAGTGGCAATCGTATAAAGCCCAACATTAGTAGTTGATGCTCCAGTTTTGGAAAAGTATCCGGCGTATCCCGTGCCAGTGATGGCTCCAGTATGAGAGATATTTAGCGTCTTTGAAAGATCGGTAGTAGAAACAGATGTAGCAGTGAGAATGTTCGTAGTGTCAGCGGAAACCCCCAAGCCTATTCTAGCGAATTGCGGAGTGGAAGTGGTATTAATACTTTGAGAGGTGGAAAGAGTAATTGTGCCAGCGCCATTGGTCACCACGATTTGATTATCTGTACCGGTCAAAGTGGCTAAAACTGGAATGGCTCCAGTAGAACCAACGACTAATTGTCCATTAGTCAGAGAGCCCAAGAAAGAAGGATTTCCAGTGGCGTTGGTAACCAAAACACCACTGTTGGCAGTAGTTAGACCAGTAACCGTGTTAAGCGCTGAAGAATATAATAATTGATTAGCCATCGTCGTAACCGGATAGGTGGCGGTGGACCACACTGGTGTTGTTAATGAACCAGAAAGCAAAATTTGATTGGCTGTCGATGTTCCTGCTAAAATTGCTCCAGCTGTTCCCGTGGAATAAAAAATTCCTCCATTATTGGCAGTAAGGGAAGCGTTGGTACCACCATCAGCCAAAGAAACATCCGTACCACCAGTATAATAAACTGCTGAACCTAAAACTGTCGGAGCATTGGTTGATTCAATGTTGGTTGCCCAAAGTTTTGTTAATCTTGATCCAGTTAATCCAATAGTTTGCCCCACTGTTTGGTCGGTACTGATCAATGTTCCAGATGTTGGCAAAGTCACACTTGTTGCTCCAGTCGTCAAAAGTGACAAAGCGTTAGTTGGTGAAAAAGTTATGACTTCCCCACCAGCGAGAGTAATCGCATTGGTGGCAAGAGTTGTGGAATCGGAAGCGGTGAGCGTTTTTAAATTGGAAATTGCTAGCGTGCCGGTGGTGGTATTGATCGTAAGTCCGTTAATTGAAGTGGCGGTAGCCACACCGAGAGTCGGGGCAATAAAAGTCGGACCGTCGTTGAAAACCAAAAGCCCCGAACCGGTATTGTTGGAAATGAGAGCGTCTATTCCAGCCGAAGTGGTAACACTCGTGAGCGCGCCAGTCGTGGTGGTAATTTGAAGAAGTCCTGTAACCAAGGCTGAATTTACATTGGTAATATTTTGTTGTGTAACCACTGGAATAGTAGAAGAAATAGAAGGAACACCGGTGACACCGGTAATGAGAACGCCGTTATTGGCCGTAGCCAATCCCTGCACGGTGTTGTCGCCGTTTGAATATAGAAGATTTGAGGCGGTGTAGGTATCGGCAAAAGCGGCTGTTGAATAGATATTGTTAGCGCCATTGGAACGAATAATTTTCCCGGCAGATCCGGAAGCAGAAGGATAGGTGGGAGTTGACCAGATAGGCGTACCTGCTCCTTGAGAAACCAAAATTTGCCCAGAAGACCCAACTAGAGTAAGTTCCATTGAATCAGTATCAGAGAATATGATTGCTCCAGATGAAGCCGTTATATTTTTATTGGTGCCACCATTGGCTAGTGGTAAAATTCCAGTAATATCTCCAGTCAGAGAAATAGCAGAATAACTTGGAGTAGTTCCACCATGGAGAATCTGATTAGAAGTTCCAATTCCTAATCTAGTCAAATATCCAGAAACATTGCGATAATATATATCACCAGTAGCATCAGTTCCCAATGTCATAGTCACTCCACCTAAAGTATTGTTAGATGCAGTCAATGTCTTGTTCGTCAGAGTCTGCATTCCGTCAATCGTCGCCACGCTGGTGGCGGTGTTGGTAGGGGTGGTGATTTTCAGTGTTCCTGTTCCCAATGTCAAAATTCCGGTTGAGTGAGTGAGAGTTGTATCACCGTTAGCATAGTTAATAGTTGCTCCCGAAGCGAGGAATAAATCGGAAAATTGCAAAGTGGTTGTTCCAATGGTTGTTCCATCGTTTATGGTCGGAACAATGCTAGTGGTGAAGGTTGGGGAAGTAAAAATATTGACTCCAGTAAAAGTTTGTCCAGCATCAGTTCTGGCAATAATGGCATTGGCATCGGGCAATGTAAAAGTTTTTTCTGCTGTGGTCGGTCCAGTAAATTTCGTAAAACCATTGCCTGTTCCGCCATAACTGCTAGCTATAATATTTATTCCCGATACAGTACCAACAGAACCATTAAAACTAAAGCCATAAAGATCGCGAGCAGTGGCAAGAATAGTAGCGCTGGAAGCCAGGCCGGTAAAATTAGGTGCGACTACCGATGTCCCAAAGTACCCTGTTCTTGGTCGTGTTGCGCCATTAGCTCCAATGTCTAGTGTATTGTCGGTGGAAAAAAGCAAGTTTCCCCGGAAAGTTGCCACACCAGCAACATCCAACTTCGCCCCCGGGTCCGTTGTCCCAATGCCAACGTTGCCGCTAGACTTATCTAGGTATAGATCATCACTAAAAAAAGCAATGTCGCCGTTGGTGGTTGCATCAGTACCAATGTTTAAAATATTGATAGTTGTGTCATAACTAACAACCGCTTCGTCGGTAATCGAAGCTCCTAAATGTAATGTTTCCCCACCCAAATACAGATTAGCCCAGCGGTAAGTATTACTACCCAGATTGTAAACATTGTTTGAGCCTGGTAAAAAATGGCCAGCCACCGCGGTACCTCCTCCAACTATTAACGCTCCATTCACTGTTAAATTACCGCCCAAAGTGGTTGCTCCCGTTCCTAAAAATTCATAGCTCGGATTAAGGGTTGTGTTACCAAAATCAATTTTTTCCGAACCGTCCACAGTAGAAATGTTGAGATACTTATTCGTTCCTTCTTGTAAATCAAAAGCATTACTAGCGTTATCGGTAATATTCCCAGTAATGGTCCCGTTAATAACGGTATTCCCAGAAAGATTAATCACCGAACCGTCCACGGTAGTAGCGTCAGAATCATTTCCTAAAATCAAAGAACCGTTGGCTAAAGTTTCAATTCGAGTAGTTCTATCTTTTAATTGAAAAGTTTGACCATCGGGATAAGTAATCGTTACCCCGCCACCGTCCGCTACCAATTCCAATCTTGACCCAGAAAAAGTGGTGACCGCATCAGAATCAAAAGTGGCATCTCCAGTCTCGTTGACTAGAAAAGTTGTTCCCATATGGGAAAAAGCCCCCCCATTAAAAACCGTATCTCCAGAAAGCGTTGAACCATCTTTCACTATTAAATGATTCCCATTAATATTGTCAGCGTGGATGGTCCCCGTAGTAGAAAAACTAAGATCATCTGAAAGATCGGCACCGATAATAGTTCCGTCCTTAATAATTCTCGTAGTTACCGCATTGGCATGTAAGTTAACAGAAGTAATTCCCCGCCAAAGAATATCTTCTTTACTAACAGAACCGTTGGCAATTACTAATCCGGTAATGGATCCAGGAATTATTTTAAGATTTCCATTCAAGCTTCTATTGGCAATATTCTGACCATCTATTGCTCCAGAAAGATACAGGTTGTTAAAATTTTCCCCGTTAGCAATTTCCTCCAATCTTTCTCCGTTCTTGCTAAACCATTCCAACCATTTTTCCATCTTTTGACTAGCTATAACGCTGGCCAATTCTTCGGCTTCTTTCTCGTTTTTTTCCTTGCCAAAACGAGCTATAAACTGTCCACTTGTTCCCAAATAGCTTTTTAGATTATTCGTTGTTGCTAAAAATCCTTCTTTAAAACTCGTTACCCCTTGGTCAACACCACTCCAAAAACGACCCCAGACCGTCCCCTCCGTTATCTCCGTCCCCTCCGTCCCCTCCGCCGCTCCCCAAACCGAATTCCCTCCAAAAACCATCACCAAGCTGATTCCCAAAACAATAAAAAGCCCCCAAACCCCCAAGGGTTGGAAACCATTAATCCCACCTTTTTTTTGTTTTCTTACTGTCACCCTTTTTTGTTTGAATCTTTATTTCTTTCTCAAGGCTTTTCCCCCTTTTTTACTCTGGATTCGCTGGGTAAATGATAACAAAAAAAGACTTTTACCACAAGTCATTTATAAACACTTTTTCCGCTTAAAATCTAAAAAAAATTATAATTCAAGCACAAACTATTTTCTCAAAAAATAATCTTGCTTTTTCTCTTTTCTTTTAATAGGAGTTCTCTTTGGTTCCTTCCTAACGCGACTCCTTAAAAAACCAACAATCCAGCGATTGTAACAATAAATTAGTGCCCACAAAATTATAAGCACTACCAAAATCACAGTTAGTAGCTCGGCTGGAATCAACCAAAAAAAGATAGACACTGTTCCCGTTTCTTTGTTGGGTAGGACTACTGTTAAAACAGCGGCATAACGACCCAAATAAAACTCTTGGCGTTGTCTGTTTGCCCGCTCCAAAAATCCGCTACTAAAAAAATTTTTGTTTGCTTTCTCTCCACAAGCGCTCTCCCAATTAAGATTATAGCGACGAATACTTTCCGGCAGAATATTCCCCCCGGTTTGAGATTTAATCACTGGGATTTGGGCAACTTTTTTGTTCCAAAAATTTTTAATTTCCACATTACCGGCAGGACGAAAATGAAGATTGCCAGAATTTTCTATTCGAGTAAAAAACCCTATTGGCAAGTTACGAAAAAACTTTTTTCCGCCTTCTGTAGAAAATTCCTTAACCGCCCCTCCTTGAATCGTCTCTCCAGAAACATTGATCAATACTAACGATCCGGCGTAATAAGAAACGCTAGAAATTTTATCTTTGCTTTTTTCTTCATTTTTCTTTGGTCCAAAAAACACTGCCACATAATAACCGCCGGGCTGTACCTTTTGGGGAATCTTGATTGTTATAGGAATTTTCCGCCAAGCGCTTGGCTCTACCACCAAGGGAACACTCTCTATTTCCAACCACTCAGAAGCCAAATCTTCTCCTAGAAAATCATCCCCAGAAAAAAATTTTGGTTCTCCATTTTCATTGTCTTTGGCATTAAAATTCAGAATCGATGTAATAAATTCCTCTCTTTCTTTTGAATTATCGTTATGAATCTCAATATTAAAATCAATCATCTGTCCAGGATTGGCTGTAAGCTCAACTGTTGTTGGGGAAACAACCAGTGCTAAACAGTTTTTTCCAGTCAAAAAAAATACAAAAAAAAGAGCGAATACAAAAAATAAAAATTTATTTCTTTTGGTTTTCATTATTGGACAAAAACTTCTTCAGCGATTTTTATTAGCTATCATCCTAAACTATTTTTCGTATTTTATTCTAAAAAGACAACCACCACAAACACAACTTACAAAATTCAAAATTCGAAATTGTTAATTCGTAAAAGTTACCTTAAAATTTAAAATTTGATCTTTAATCGAAATTCAAAATTCGAAATTAAAAATTAACTAATGGTCTTGTCTTAATCCTTAAAATGGAGTTAAATTAAAGGTTCCCTTTTGGGGAATTTTTTTTAAGTTTAACACCCTCTAATGCGATTCAAAAAATATTTTCCAATCGTCCTTCTTTTTTTGGTTGCCATTTTTGCTTTTACCTTTTTTGCTAAAAAGGAAACTACTCCCAAAACCCCAGCAGAAGCAACTTTAACCGAATCATCTAACGAACCGGCAGTAGTCGCCGTTAAGCTACAAACAATCCAAGAAAGCCAATCCCTAAAAATAAAGAAAGAATACCCTGCGCTAGTCACGGCCAAACAAGAGGCCCAGATCATAGCCAAAACAGGAGGCGTTATAGTTTCCATTAATTTTGATTTGGGAGACAAAATCCAAAAAGGAACAACTCTTGCCGTACTAGACGAAGACAATAATCTTTCTACTGGGGAAACTGGTTACAAAAGCGAACAAATTAAGCAACTAGAAATTGCCAAAGAAACCGCCCATGAATCTTTAAGGCTCGCTCGTCGGAATTATGCAAACACTAAAAGCAAAACCAATAAAACCGCCAAAGAAATTGCCGAATTAAATCGCGATTCAACTAGCACCGCTCTAGAAAGCGCACTAGAACGCCATCTGGTTACTGCTCCCCTTACTGGAACAATCACTCAAAAAACAACTTCCATTGGTAACTCAATCACCGCCGGCCAATCCCTTGGAACCATTAGCGCCA
This sequence comes from uncultured Candidatus Saccharibacteria bacterium, assembly GCA_964598205.1. GTDB lineage: Bacteria > Patescibacteriota > Minisyncoccia > CAIUEV01 > JAHKAQ01 > CAZRBB01. Next base: position 76,610 of record CAZRBB010000004.1, on the reverse strand, counting down.
CTGGAGAAACAACCATCACCTTTTTCCTAGACGAAGAAGAAGTAAAACTAATCAAACAAAATCAAACAATTATTTTAAAAGACAATCAAAAAAAAGAAACCCCAGGAAAAATAACTGCCGTTTCTTCTTCTGCCGATCCCGCTACTAAACGATTTCTAGCAGAAGCCGAACCGTTGACCAAAACCGATCTTTCCCTAGGAACGGTAATTTCGGTCATAGTAGAAACAACAATTATTCCTTCCCAAAAAGAAGCCTTCCTTTTACCGCTTTCCGCGCTGACCATTGGTCAAAACGAAAATTTTATTTTTATTGCCCAAGAAGGAAAAGCTAAAAAAACAGCAGTCACTGTTAATAAGATCTCTGGAGAAATCGCCGAGGTTACTGCTAGCTTACCAAAAGAAACCTTAATCGTAGTAGAAAACAACAAACTTCTAGAAGACAATCAAACAATAACTCAAGAAAAATGAGTTGTGACCCTAAAAAAGAACAGGATCAATCTTCCGATCATCGCTACTTAGAACAACTGGAATTTAATCCAGAGTTAAGAAAAAGTTGGCTCAATTTCTTTGTGTCTAATTTCCGCACGGTCATTCTTTTAATCATCCTTCTTACCGGTTGGGGAATTTATTCTTTTTTTAATCTTCCTCGCGAATCAAATCCAGAAGTTAAAATCCCTTATGCTATTGTCACCGCTGTTTTTCCAGGCGCTTCACCAGAAGATGTAGAAGAATTAGTTACCAAAAAAATAGAAACTGCTGTTTCCAGCATTAAGGGAGTAAAAAAAATAACTTCTAGTTCGGCTAATTCTTTTTCCGCAATTTCCGTAGAATTCGACACCAAAGAAAATCAAGAAGATGTTTTAAGGAAATTACGAGATAAGGTTGCCGAAATCAAGGACTTCCCTCAAGAAGTAGAAACTCCAGAAGCTAAAGAAATTTCCTTTAGCGATGAACCTATTTTTTCCGTATCTCTAACCGGCATAGAAGACGGATTTTTGCTTCGTGGCTATGCCGAAAAAATAAAAGATGGCTTAGAAAAAATCCCCGGAGTAAGAGAAGTCCATATTTCCGGTGGCCTAGAAAAAGAATTTTCCATTGCTTATGATCCCAACAAGTTAACCTTTTACAATCTATCCCCCATTCAAATTAACCAATTAGTCGCCACCGCCAACACCGCAATTCCCAGCGGAAACTTTGAAGGCGAATCCTTTAACTACACCGTAAGAACCGACGCTCGAGTTTTCTCCCAAGAAGAATTAAAAAATCTCCCCCTTACTCATACCCAAGCAGGAGCAATCGTTTACCTAAAAGATATTGCCCAAGTAAAAGAACAAGCCATTAAAAAAACCACCTACTCCCGCCTTTCCGCTAACGGCTCACCCGCCAAAGAAGCCGTTAATTTAGATATTGTTAAAAAAAGTGGCGGCTCCATTATTGCTACCACCGAAGAAGCTAAAAAAACCATTGAAGAACTTTTAAAAACATTTCCTAAAGGAATGTCTTACGAAGTAACCACCGACTTTGCCAAAATCATTGACCACGATTTTAAACAATTAACCCACGATTTTTTAATCACCATTGTTTTGGTAATGGGCGTTCTGTTTCTAATAGTCGGCCTAAAAGAAGCACTGGTAGCCGGTCTGGCCATTCCCTTAGTTTTCTTTGCCACTTTTGGCGTTATGCTTTTAACGGGCATTACCTTAAACTTTCTTTCTATCTTTTCTTTGCTTTTAGCGCTTGGACTTTTAGTTGACGACGCCATTGTGGTAGTCAGCGCCACCAAACAATACATGAAGAGTGGTAAATTTACTCCAGAAGAAGCCGTACTCTTGGTTCTAAACGATTTTAAAATCGTACTTCTTTCTACTACCCTAGCCACCACCTTTGCCTTTTTACCACTACTTCTTTCCACTGGCATTATTGGCTCCTTTATTCGCTCCATTCCCATCACTGTTTCTGTAACTCTTGTTTCTTCTCTCCTAATCGCCCTAATGATCAATCACCCCTTGGCCGCCGTCTTGGAGCGTATTCGCCTCACCAAAAACTTACTCTTATTTTATGTTCTTCTATTCTTAATTATTGTTGGCTGGGGATTAAAGGTCCAAAGAATTTGGGGCCTTAGTGCTTCTCTGCTCGCCTTCCTTGTCCTTATAGTTATCGGCTGGTGGTACGCCAAAAGAAACGGCAAAACAAGATTAGAAAACAATCAAAAACTAGCCGAGGAAGAATGGAGGAGTGACGAATTAATCAAAGAAAAATTAAAAAAACAAGCCCAAGGAGAAGAAAAAGATTTAATTAGTCGCTTAATCCACGGAATTCTCTGTTTTGAAAAAGTTATTCCTGTTTACGAAAAATATTTGCGCCGAACATTGGCTTCTAAAAAAAGCCGGTTCCTTGTAATTGCTTCAACCCTCCTTATCTTTGTAGTATCCGTTCTGCTTCCAGTTCTAGGTGTTGTTAAAACAGAGTTCTTTCCTGCTTCAGACGAAGACATGCTTTACATCAATCTCCAAGCACCTATCGGTTTTAATTTAGATAAAACCAATGAACTCACCGCAAAAGTAGAAGAACGACTAGAAAAATACCCAGACATTCAAAACTTTGCCACAATTGTTGGCCAAGCCGGTGCTTCTCCCGATGGTGGCACAACGGTTTCCCAAGGAAACTCCCACCTAGCCGGCATTACCATTACCCTAAAAGAAAAACGATCTCTAAAATCTTACGAACTAGCCCAAAAAATTCGCCAGGATCTTTCTGGCGTCAGTGGTCTTTCCTCTGTCAGTGTGGAATCAGCCAAGAGTGGTCCACCATCTGGTGCTTCCTTCGAAGCCAGAGTTGTTGGCGAAGATCTGCAAACCCTAGATAAAATATCTCAAGATTTAAAACCAATCCTTGCCTCTATTCCCGGAGCAATCAATGTTAAAACATCGCTCAAAGAGGCACCAGCACAGTATACTTTTAAACTTAACCACGAAAAATTAGAACTTTATAACTTGAATGCCGCTTCAGTTGGAGGGATTCTTCGCTTAGCTGTTTCCGGAATAAAAATCAGCACCATTATTAAAGAAAACGAGGAGATAGACATTGTAAGTCGTTTTGCCAAAGATCAAATACCCACCCTAAAAGCCCTACAAGATTTAAAAATAACTAATCTCCAAAACCAACCCGTCTTCTTAAAAGATGTTGCCACAATAAAATTAGACCCGTCCGTAGAATCAATTTCCAGAACCGATCAAAAAAGAGCGGTCCTTCTTTCGGCCAGTGCCGAAGGTAAAACCCGCTCCAACTTTATTCTTTCTGAATTTCAAAAAAAGGTAAAAGAAGGTTATCAATTACCAGAAGGTTACACCCTGGTCTACGGAGGAGAAAATGAACAAAACACCGAATCGGTAAAATCCATTATCACGGCTATGATTATTGCTGCCATCTTAATTGTTTCCACTCTAATCATTCAATTTGACTCTTTTATTAAAGCCTTGATTGTTTTAGTCACCCTTCCTTTGGCCTTAATTGGTGTCTTTTTGGGAATGGCAGTTTTTGGTATTACGCTCAGCTTCCCTGGTTTAATCGGTATCTTAGCCCTATTCGGAATCGTCGTTAAAAACGCCATTATCCTAATAGACAAAATAAACCTTAACTTAAAAAGCAAAATTCCTTTTAAAGAAGCTATTGTAGATGCCGGTAAATCTCGGATAGAAGCTATCTTTATCACCTCCCTCTGCACCATTCTAGGAATTATCCCGGTCACTCTTTCTAACGAGGTTTGGCGCGCCCTAGGCGGCGCCATTATCTTTGGCTTAATGCTTTCTTCGTTCTTAACTCTCTTTATTGTCCCTGTCCTCTTCGCGTCATTTATTAAAAACAAAGAACAATTTTAAATCCAAGCTCCATTCCTCTTGAGCTAATGTCCTTAGAGGAGGCTCCTTGTTCCCGCCTATTAAACTTCAAGTTTTTTTAGACAAAGCAGAACAGGAACAAGGTGGAGCGAGAACTGGTCGAGGGCGAGCGTACTCCGAGAAGGATATTAGCTCAAGAGGAATGTTAAAATTATTCCCGCTTTAGAAATAAAGATTAGCCAGAGATTGATTTTCTATTCCCCTACCGTTAAAATATTGAGCTGTTTTTTGTATTTATCGCCCAATCCATCCACATTCTTCACCTTAAAATAAGAAGTTTTCCCAGATTTTTTTAACACTTCTTTGACCGAAAAATAAGCTGTTACTTTATTTTTATTTTTCCAGTGAACCGAATAGGCTTCAACGCTTCCTAATTTAACTTCCATTTTTTTATCAAAGCGCTTGCCTTCAATAGAAACTCGGATCCTTTCTTTACCATTTTTACTTACAAGCTTGGTGGTAGATATTTTAGTAATTCTAGGCGCATCAGAAGAATCGCCTCCTTCTACTGCCTTAAAGGTAGTAAAGTGAGCCGCATTAAAAACAATGGTGTTGGCATTTTGATTGTAAGTCATTCCAGAAACCACTCCACCGGCGTCTCCTGCTCCATCTACTAAAATTTCTGGAGAAGAAAAATCCGAAACATTGCGCATAGTTACTACCGATCCAGCATCCCTCATTCCTCCAACAATATCAGCATCAAAAGTCGTTTCGTTTTGGGAAAAATCCAACCGCGTAACCATATTACTTAAAAGCAACATAAAGCTCCGACTCATAAAATCTACTTCGTTGGTAAATTCTATTCGGCCATTGCTTTGGTCAAAATATAAATTATCTACATGATGCCAGTTTGTCTCGCTAAAAAGATTAGTGCTAACACCTTCTCGATTTAAATCAGATTGCATGTCGGTCACAATTCCAGCAATCCCCGCACAAGTAGCTGTCGCTCTTTGGGCTCCCCCGGGAATGTTGTTAGTTTCTAAAATAGCAGTCGCCTTGGCAGTACAAGTGGAATCATCTGGACGATTAATCTGCGCCATTACATCCCAAAAAGGATCTCCAACCGCCGGCAATTCTTCTCCCGCCGCCTTTACTCCTAGAGGCATTAAAAATAAGAAAGAAAAAACCAAAAACAGTCCTCCCCAAATCTCTACTTTTAACCTGTTCATTTATTTCTTTATTATTTTTATAAAAAAACTTTACATCCATTGTAATTACCAAAACTCCTCCCTGTCAACTTTATATTTCTTTATTTCTTTTTCCAAACCAATGTTCTTCTCGGAGTACGCTCGGCCTCGACCGGGCCTCACTCCACCTTGTTCCTGTTTTACTTCGCCTAAAAAGCTTAAAGCTCTACACAGACCAGAGGAATATATCTATTCAGTAGACTAAGAGCCTTGTCTACTGAATAGATATATTCCTCTGGTCTGTGTTAGCGGGAACAAGGAGCCTCCTCTAAGAACATTGGTTTGGAAAAAGTAATTCAATAAAAGTTTACATTTTTGCCCATAAATGCTAGCCTCCGAAAGGAATATAGGAGTTAATCAAAGAAAAGAAATGGAAAGATTGCTTTTTTATTTTGCCCTAGCAACTGTTGGTTTTTTTCTTTTAAACCTGGGGCTTTTCTTTTATCTTTTTTTAAGAATAAAGAAAATCCAAAAGTTTGCCGATATTTTTTTTAAAGGAGAAAAAGCCGAAAGCTTAGAAGAAAACATTCTAGGAATCGGCAAAAGAATCAAAGAGCTAGACCACGACATAGAAGACCTTTATAAAGCCAGCAATCATCTTAGCAAAGAAGTCAAAAAGAGTTTCTGCAAATTAGGCCTAATCAAGTTCAATCCGTTTGGAGAAAAAGGCCACAAAGGTTGTTTTTCCTTGGCACTTTTAAACGGCAAAAAACAAGGAATCACCCTTTCCACTCTTTCGGCAGACAACGGCGTTAAGATTTTTGCAAAAACCGTTTCCAACGGAAAATCCGAAATCCTTTTAACCCAAGAAGAAAAAACCGCTATTAAAACAGCCGAGCAACATTAATCTAAAATATGGACCAAGTTTTAACAAAAATTCCCCTCCCTAAAGTAATCACTGTTAAAGAATTCTCAGAAAAAATCAGTCAGCCAGTGGCTGAAGTTATTAAAGTCCTCTTAAAAAACGGATTCTTGGCCAGCATTAACGAAACCTTAGATTTTGAAACAGCCGCCTTAATTGCCAGCGAATTCCAATTAGAAGTTACAGAAGAAATACTAGACGAAAAAAAGGTAGACATTATTACTCCCGAACAATTAACAGATATCCTGACCCAAGAAGAAGCTGGAGCCGATCTTACTGAACGCCCACCAATTATCACCATTCTAGGCCATGTAGACCATGGTAAGACTACCCTCTTAGACACCATCCGCCACGCAGGCGTAGCCCAAACAGAAGCCGGCGGTATTACTCAGCACATCACCGCTTATCAAACCAAGACTCAAGAAAGAGTTATTACCTTTGTAGATACACCAGGTCACGAAGCCTTTTCTAAAATGCGCCGAAGAGGCTCTCAAATTGCCGACATTGCCGTTTTAATTGTTGCCGCAGACGACGGCGTTAAGCCCCAAACCAAAGAAGTTGTAGCCAATATTCTTTCTGCCAAAGTACCCGTCATTGTAGCCATTAACAAAATAGACAAGCCAGACGCCAATCCCGAAAGAGTTAAAGGCCAACTAACAGAGCTGGGCCTCCTTTTAGAAAAAAGAGGTGGCGATGTTCCTTGTGTAGAAATCTCCGCCAAACAAAACATTGGCATTAACGAACTTTTAGAAACTATTATTCTTTTAGCCGATGTTCTAAAAATAAAGGCCGACCCCAAAAGACACGCCTTGGGTCTTATTTTAGAATCGCATTTGGACCAAAGAAAAGGAGCTGTGGCCACCGCCATTATTAAAACAGGAACCTTAAACGAAGGCGATTCCGTAATCGCCGGAGAAGCCGCCGGAACAATTAAGCAAATCCTAGATTATAAAAATAAAAGATTAATCAGAGCCCTCCCTGGCGATCCGGTAACAATTATTGGCATGGAACGAGTTTGCAAGGCAGGCGCAGTTCTTCAAGTAGCAGAAAGCAAGTTAGACGCCCGCAAAAAAACCAAACAATCCCGATTATCCATAGCCAAAGAACTTGCCAATAAAAAAGCCAATGTTAAAAAAATCAACGGCCCACTAAAAGAAGAGAATACTCAAAAACTAAACATTATCCTTAAAACAGACACGGAAGGTTCCTTAGAAGCCTTAAGACAAGTCCTAGAAGCCTTACCCCAAACAGAAGTTCAACTGAATATTCTTGTAGGACGAGTAGGCAATGTTACAGAAACAGATGTTCAGCTGGCAGGAACTTCGCAATCAATTATTTACGGATTCAAAACAGTAGTCCCCGAATTCGTTAAGCAAGCCGGCAACAAAAACAAAATAGAAATCAAGAACTTTGAAGTTATTTACAAAATGCTAGACGATGTTAAAGAAGCAATGGAAAACCTTCTGCCGCCAGAAATTATTAGAACCGATCTAGGTAAATTAGAAGTTCTAAAAGTTTTCCGCACCGAAAAATCCAAAATGATTGTTGGCGGAAAGATCATTTCCGGAAAAGCAATTAAAGGAGCCTTTTTAGAAATAGAAAGAAACGAAGAAATTATTGGTAAAGGAAAGGTAGAACAATTAAAGCGCAATCAAGATGCCGTAGAAGAAGTCCAAGAAGGCCAGGAGTGCGGTATTACTTACGCTCCCGATGGCAATTTTGTAAAGATTGCAGAAAAAGACAAATTCAAATTCTACATAGAAGAAGCCAAAAAAAGAAAACTCGTTTAAACAAGAAAAGACTCAGAGTATATATTTTAAAAGGAGTAAGAGCCTTCTCCTTTTAAAATATATACTCTGAGTCTTTTTGATATAGCGGAATTGAGTTGCTTCTGTTTGCAATAGTTATTCTAGTCTTTTTGGTATTTTCAATTGTTGTCGGAGTGCCGGGATTTGAACCCGGGATCTCCTGCTCCCAAAGCAGGCGCGTTAAGCCACTACGCTACACTCCGCAAAATACTAGAACTTAATTTTTAGGACTTATACGGTTGGGTGCAGTTCGAGGCAAAACCAAGCGAACGAGCGAGGCGTAATTATGTTACGGTGAGCGAATGAGCGCAGGCTTTAACAAAGAAATGTGCCCGACCGTATAAGTCCCTATCAATCTAAACTAATTATTTACTTAGCTCAAGGAAAACAATCGTTTCTTCCTGACCCAATACCTTCACTCCCAATGCCTGAGCCTTTTTGAGCTTACTCCCCGGCTTCTCCCCCGCCAAAAGATAATCCGTATTCGCCGAAACTGCCGCCTGAACTTTTCCTCCCAAAGCAATAATTTTTTCTTTAAGAAACTCCCGCGAATAATCACCAAAAGATCCCGTAATCACCAAAGAATTATTTTTCAATCGAGCCTCTTCCTCTTTCTTAAGAGAGATTTCCAAAACAACGCTCGCCTCTTCTAGCTTTTTTATTAAAATTTGGTTTTCTTTTTCACCAAAAAATTCCAGCACACTTTTTACTCCCTTTTCTCCTAAACCAAAAACCGCTCCCAAATCATCAAAAGAAAGACCGCTAAAAAAATCCGCCACTTTTTTAGGAGAAATCTCTGACTGTTTTATTTTTCCTCCTAAAAAATCCGCCAAAAGCCGAGCACTTTCTTCTCCAATATGCCGAATTCCCAAGGCAAATAAAAAACGATTCAGTGGCAATTTCTTTCCCGTCAGAATCGCCGAAAATAGATTGTCCACCTTTTTTTCGGCAAATCTTTCCAAAGGTAAAAGCTCTTCTTTTTTTAAAAAAAAGATATCGCCCGCGTCTTTTAACAAACCCTCTTCCATTAACTGCTCCACAATTTTTTCCCCCAACCCTTCAATGTTAAAAGCCTTCTTGGAAACAAAATGGATAATCTTTTCTTTCCTCACAGAAAAACAATCTGAATTAAGACAATAATAAGCTACGGCCAGCGTTTTTTTGTCTATCATTTTTTGACCAACCGCCGATCCACAAAAAGGGCAATGGCTAGGCATTGCAAATTCCCGCTCGCCACCGGTTCTTAAATTTTTTAATACTTCTAATACCTCTGGAATAATATCTCCCGCCTTATGAATTGCCACCGTATCGCCTATTTTTAACCCCAATCTCCTAATCTCATCTATATTATGCAGTGTAGCCCGAGAAACCAAAGACCCCGCCACTCGAACCGGAACAAGCACTGCTACTGGCGTTAGCGCCCCGGTCCGACCAATCTGTAATTTTATATCTTTAACCATAGTTGTTGCCCTCTCTGCCGGAAACTTATAAGCCGCAGAAAAACGAGGCGCCTTGCCGGTATATCCCAGGGCATTTTGAATTTTTAAATCATTTATTTTCACCACCATTCCATCAATCCCATAATCTTTTTTAGTCCTCTCTTTTTCCAAGAACTGGTAAAAATTTTCCACTTCTTCCAAATTTTTGCAAACCCCAAAAAGAGAGTTTACCTTAAATCCTAGCTGATCCAATATTTGCAATTTGTCTTTTTGAAAGTTGGGATTTTTAGTTTTGTCTAAAAAGCGTAGTTCGTAAATAAAGCTATCTAGGAGCCGCTTAGCGGCGATTTTTGAATCCAATTGACGAATACTACCCGCCGCCGCATTTCTGGGGTTAGCAAAGAGTGGCTCACCCTTTTCTTTCCGCTCACCGTTAATTCTTTTTAATTCCGAAAAAGAAAGCCAGCATTCGCCTTCTACTACTACATCTACCGCCTCTTTTAATTCCCAAGGGATACTTTTAATTGTTTTAATGTTCTCTGTTACATCTTCTCCAATTCGCCCATCGCCCCTAGTCGCCCCCATTACCAACCGACCAGCCTTATAAGTAAGCACAATGTGCAAGCCGTCAATCTTGGGCTCCGCCAAATACTTTCCAAATTCGCCCCCCAAATTCAATTCCTGTTTTAAAAGCAGTCGCTGATTTCTCTCTTCCCAATTATGCAAATCCTTAAGAGAAAAAACATCTCCCAAGCTCCATTGCCTAAAAAGATGTTCCGTTTTGGTAAACTTTTCCAAAGGCTTTCCGGCCACCCTTTCTTCTTGCTCCGTTTTTTCCTTGAGTGCTGGGTATTTTAAAAGAAGCTCCGCTAACTCTTTTCGCAAAGAAGTGTAGATTTCATCGGTCTCTTCGGGCCGATTAAAAACATGGTACGCCCGCCGGCGCCGCTCAATTTCTTTCTTTAATTTTTCTATCCTTCCTAAAATTTTACGACCCATAACAATTTTGAATAACTAATGAGGACAAGGAATCCTTCGCTTCGCTCAGAATAACAAAAACCTTGTCATTCCGAACCACCCCCTGTCATTCCGAACCACCCCCTGTCATTCCGAACGCAGCGAGGAATCCCTTGAGCCATCCTTATTATTACAAGCCAACGCTTAAATCTTTCCAACAAGGATTCTTTATTCCAATTAAATCTTCTTTCTTTTTTCGGCTCCATCCCTTAATTCTCTTTTCAGCAACAATAGCGTCTTTAACATATTGAAATCTTTCCATAAAAATCAACTTATGACATTTATATTTTTTAGAAAAACCTTCGAAAAAACCATTTTTATGTTCCCAGATCCTTCTTTTGAGATTGTTGGTTACTCCGGTATATAAAGTTCCTGAATCGCTAGCAACAATATAAACAAAAAAATTATAGTCTCTCATTTTTTTAGTAAAAGGGATTCCTCGCTAACGCTCGGAATGACAAAATGTTCTGTTTCAAAATTAGAAATTCTGTCTTGTTTTAAAATTCCAATTTCAAAATTATTTCAAAATTCAAAATTAAAAATTCAAAATTCTAAAGTACCAACTAATAATCTCTTCACCCCAAAGCCAAACCACAAAGGTCGCCGCGCACAGAAAGGGACCAAAAGGAACTTCCGATTTAAACTTTTTCTTTTTTAAGACTACCAAGAAAACAGAAACCACCGCCCCAACCAAATACGCCAAAAAAAGCGCCGCTAGAATCCTAGGAAAACCCAACAGAACCCCCATTAAAAGCCCAAGCTTAACATCTCCCCACCCCATCCATTTTTCACGGGAAAAATATACCAAGCCAAAAAAGAAACCACCAGCAATCAGGGCCGCTAATATTCCCGATCCAGTCAAACTTCTAGTAAAAAAAGAAAGCCCCAAATTAGAAAAATCGTAAAACTTAAAATCAGAAAAAATATTAAACAAAAAAGCCACCACTCCCCCCCAAATCAAAAGCTCATCGGGAATTAAATAATGTTTTAAATCATAAAGAAAAACCCCTAATAAAACTGCACAAACAGAAAGTATGTAAAAACCAAAAAAAACAATCCATAAAGAAATATCTTCCAAGCCAAGACCAATTACTGGCCAAAAAGCCATCAACGCAACACCGCCCAGCACTGCCGTTAAAAATTCACCCAACGGATACCGCCAACTGATCGGCTTCTTGCAATCACGACACTTACCACCCAAAAACACAAAGCTTAATAAAGGAATGTTGTTGTACCAGCTAATCAGCTTCCCACATTTGGGGCAACAGGAACGCTCCCAAACAAAATCTTTTTCTTTTTCTAAACGGTAAAGAAGCGCATTTAAAAAAGAACCAAAAATAAGACCAAAAAGAAAAACAAAGAAGAGAAAAATAATCATTTCTATTATTTTTATTGCTCCCAAATAATGACCCTAGCTCAGACTGCCTAACAGTATAACAAAAAATAAAATCACTCCCAAAAAATCATTTTAAACCTAAATCAAAACGGCTCCCCCCAAAAAGAAAGCCGTTTTTGTTATTCAAACAAGTACAGAAAAATTATTTGGACTTAGTACAGCTAGTCTGGAGCTGGGTAGAACAAGTACAAGCCCCATTTTTACATATGAAAATCTCACCGTCACTAAAGCCTTTTATAGTCATTTCATAGTCATTATATGTCATTGTTGCCCAAGTATACGTCATACCAGCAGGAAGAACACCGGGAACAGATATATTAACGAACCTTTCCATTAATACTTCATTGTTGCAATCCTTCAATGGAAGACCGTTAAAAGGAGTGCTGATTGCCAGAGATCCATCACAACCATTTGCTTTATACATTTCTAACGCCTGCATGTATTGAGACACTAGTGCTTTAGCTTGTGTAGCGTTAGACTTTTTTCTAGCTTGAACCACCGCTACCAATACTACCGTCGCCAAAACACCAATAATTGCCACCACAATTAACATTTCTATTAAAGTAAACCCTCTTTTCTTGGTTTTTGGTTTTACCTTTAATTTTGTCTTTGGCTTAGCCACGGGCTTCTTCTTGGTTTTTGGCTTGGTCACTTTCTTTGCTTTGGTCTTCATTTTGGTCTTCATTTTGGTCTTCATTTTTGTCTTCATTTTTTTATTCTTCTGTTTATTAAAATTTATTAATTTCGATTTTGTTCATTTTAAACCATATCAGCCAACCTTACAAGCCTCACCCCAAAAGATGAGGCTTGTAAAAGTTAATAACTTATTCGCAAACCGTCGTATCCGCTCCTTTGGTAGCTGCAATAGTTTTGGAAGTTCCAGAAGAATCAACGCAATAAATAGTACCACCCGCCAGGGTCACTTCTGCTGCCCATTCATCGGTTCCAGCATCACAATTAAATGCAGTTCCGCCATGATCGGCAATACTTCCGGCAATTCTAGTAGTCTCGGCATCGGCACAAAAACCAGTGTAAACATTGGCAGTATCATCATAAAAAACTTGCGCTTGAGTTCTTAATTGAGTCATTTCTCCAATAGCCGCTTTATCTTTGGCTTTATTTTGAACATTATTGTAAGAAATCAAAGCAATGGAAGCTAAGATTCCAATAATGGCAATCACTACTAAAAGTTCTACCATTGTAAACCCTTTTTGTTTTGTTCTCACTTAACGCTCACCCCCTCTCTTTTTGTTTTTACCATAAAAAATGGTTTATAACTTCTCCGAAGAAATACGCCAATCGAAAAATCCATTCACCCATTTAACCGTGACCTTTATTTTTAATGCAGTTCGAGGCAAAACCGAGTAAGCGAGCGAAGCGTAATGGCGTTACGCAGAGCAAGCGACGGAGGTTTTAACGATGAAATGCGCCAATCGAAAAATCCATTCACCCATTTAACCGTGACCTTTATCATACTACATTGCTCCCGCCATGTCATATATCGGCATAATAATTGCAACCACCAAAATACCAGTACCTAATCCCAATATAACAATTAAAAGCGGTTCAATTAAAGTAGTCATGTTTTCTGTCATATTGTTTACTTCCTTGGTGTAAAAATTTTCAATATTTTCTAAAATTTCCGTTGTTCTTCCTGAATCTTCTCCAATCTTAATCATTTGCGAAACCATTCTAGGAAAGGCCTGTTCATCTTCCAGCATCGCCTCTGTCATGCTCTTTCCCTTCTCCACATTTTTCATAATCCGCAATAACAGAATCCGATAAACCTCATTATCCATTACAGCCGCCATAATATCTAGTGCCTTTACAAGAGAAATACCCTCCGTTAAAAGCACCCGTAAATTCTCAGCAAACCGTGCAATATACGCAAACCGAATTACAGTTCCAATAACCGGTATTCTAAAGATTAAAGTGTCGAACTGCTTTTTCCCAGCCTTTGTTCGACTGTAATAAAAGAATGTACCTATTGTTATAAGAATCATGGCAAGGGTAATTACCCAGTGAGCCTTCATAAAGTCAGACAACCAAATAATCAACTTAGTAGTCCAAGGCAACGCAACCCCAGATTCAGTCAAAATGTCTGTTAACTGTGGCAAAACCTTTACCATTAAAAAAAAGAAAATTCCGCAAAAAGCCGTCAAAATAGCCACTGGATACATCATTGCTCCTTTGATTTTTCTTTTTAGTTCGTAAGCTCGCTCCACATGGTCAGCCAAATAAATTAGCGAATGCTCTAAATTCCCAGAAGTTTCCCCACTCCGAATAACACTTGCAAAAAAATTATCAAACTGCTTTGGGAAAAGCGCCACCGCATCTGCTAGCGATTTACCTTCTTCTACCGCCGTAGCCATTTGCACGCAAACATTTTTCATACCACCACTTTCTGTTTGTTCGGAAATAATCTTTAGAGACTTGATCACCGACACATTAGATTTAATAAGCACAGAAAGTTGTCTAGAAAAAATAACCAAATCCTTAGGAGAAATCCTATTGAAAAAATTAGATAAAATCAAAGAAATTCCACCAATCAAGCGAACCGGCTCTATCATAAAAACATCCAGATTGTTTTTTGCCAAAACATCCATGGCGGCAGTTTGATCAGCCGCCTTTACCACTCCAGTCTGCACACCTCCTTGTAAATTTTTTGCCTTGTATTTAAAATCCATATTTATTTTAAGACTTACCCCTATAAATCTTTTATTTAATCAACATATGAAAAATATCTCTATCGGAAGCATAAGATTCGGCATCGTCAATGCTTATTTCTCCTTTTTGCACCAATTCCGCCAAGGAACGATTAATAGATTGCATTCCCTGTTCGGTGCTTGTTTCTAAAACATTAGTAATTTGGTGAGTTTGCCCTTCGCGAATCAGATTTTCTACTGCGTCGTTTCTTAAAAGCACCTCCACTGCCGGAACCCGCCCACCACCAGTTTTAGAAATTAATCTTTGAGAAACAATACCTTCTAGAACGCTCGCCAACTGTGATCGAATTTGATTTTGCTGATTCCCAGGAAAAACATCTATAATCCGGTCTATTGTTTGCCAAGAATCGTTAGTATGCAGTGTAGAAAAAATAAGATGTCCTGTTTCTGCCGCCGTAATCGCCGTGCTAATGGTTTCCAAATCTCGCATTTCTCCCAAAAGAATCACATCAATATCTTCTCGGAACGCCGATCGTAAGCCACTTTCAAAAGAAAGCACATCGTGACCAACCTCTCTTTGATTAACAACGCATAAATCTTGCTGATAAACATATTCTATTGGATCTTCTATGGTTACTATATGCTCCGTGCGATTATGATTTATTTCATCGATCAGGGCCGCCATAGAAGTTGATTTACCGTGACCAGTTGGCCCCACAAACAGCACCAGTCCTTGTTTTAGCTTACCAAACTCGTGAATAATCGGCGGTAAACCCAGCTCGTCGATCGTTCTTATTCTGGAATCTATTAAACGGTAAGCACCACTCAAAACTCCCAACTGGTAAAAAACATTAGCCCGAAATCGCGCCTTACCCGCCAAACTAAAAGAAAAGTCTATGCTTAAATCGTTTTGTAATCGCGCCTTTTGACTTTCTGTCATTGCCGAAGTAATCAGCTCTGTGACTTCTTTTTCATTAAGAGTATTTTTATCTGAAAGAGGAACTAGCGCTCCATCAATTCGAAGAATAGGTGGCTTACCTATAGATAAATGAAGATCAGAAGCTCCCTGCTGAACCACCGATTCTAAAAGATTTTGCATTTTCCCGCGACTTTGAACGCTCATTTTAAAAAATTAATTGTTTAACCCTTTAGTTTCTATTATTTCTTTTATTTTTTGTACAACTTCTTGGGGAGTAAAATGAGTCTTCACCACAAAATCCTCCGCCCCTAATTCCATTCCCATCTTAACACATTCTTCTCCATTTAGGTTGCTCAGCATTAAAACTGGAACTTTTAGACTAGGGTTTAACCGTATTTCTTTTAAAACAGCAAAGCCATCTTTTTTAGGCATTAGAACATCCAAAATCATCAAGTCAAATTTTTGTTTCCTAAGCTTTTCTAAAGCCTCTTCGCCATTAAAAGCTAATTCCGTTTCAAATCCCTGACCAGTTAAACTGGTAGAGTAAATATCAGAAATAAAAGGATCATCTTCTACTATTAAAATTTTCTTCTTGATTTTTCTTTTTAATTCTATTGGCATTTTAAGTTTAATTTAAGTTTCGTTTTCCACCATTACTTTTTCTACACTTTTTTCTTCATCGGCAACTTCTTCTTCTTTGTTAATATCGTCTTCTGTGGTCGCCTCTTCTACTGCTTCAACCGTTGTTTCTCCATTTAATGCTTTCATAACCCCATCTTCTCTCATTAAGGTAGCTCCTTGTCTTTTAAATTCATTAACCAAAGAAGACGCATTTAGGCTGTCGTCTATCACCCTTCTCATTTCCGTTCCGCATTCCACTACTTCATAAATCGCAATTCTTCCTTTGGTTCCTGTATTTTTGCATTTAGAACATCCTATGCCCTGCCAAACAAAAAAATTATCTGGATCAAAATTAGGCAGTCGTTCTTTTATCTCTTCTTGGGGGACTAGTTTTAAACTATTTAGAACATACTGTTTTATTCGATCCGACGGCTTAACTTCTTTTTTACAATTATTACAAACTCGTCGCACCAATCGTTGGGCAACAGTCACTCGTAGGCTAGAAGAAAGCAGAAATGGTTCAATCCCCATGTCCACCATGCGAGGAATTGCACCTAAAGCGTCGTTAGTATGTAATGTAGAAAGAACTAAATGACCGGTCAGGGCAGCATGAACCGCTAGTTCCGCCGTCTCCTTATCTCTAATTTCCCCTACCATAATCACATCCGGATCTTGACGCAAAATAGACCGCAGACCAGAAGCAAAGGTAAATCCAATCTCCGGATTAACTTGACAATGATTCACTCCAGGAACCTTATATTCTACTGGATCTTCCAAGGTAACAATATTCGTGTCCAACTTATTTATCTTCCGCAAACAAGTAAAAATAGTGGTAGATTTACCGCTACCAGTAGGACCAGTCACTAAAATAATTCCATAAGGTTCGTCTAATCCTTTCTCTATTATTCTTTGATTCCGACCAATCAATCCTAAATTATTAAATTGATCCAATCCTGTTTGCTTTTCTAAGATTCTCATCACTACCTTTTCTCCTTCCGCCGTTGGCAAACTAGAAACCCGCACATCTATTACATCTTTCCGCCCTTCCATTACTATTTGCAAGCGTCCATCTTGCGGTTTTCTTTTTTCGTCAATTCTTAGATTAGACATAATTTTAACCCGCGAAACCAGCGCCGCCGTTAAATCCCGTGAAAGTTTAAAGCTTTCATATAAATCACCATCTACTCGATAGCGCACTCTTAATTCGTTTTCCTGAGGTTCAATATGCACATCGCTCGCTCCCCCCAAAACTGCATGTTGCAAAATTACATCTACAATTTTAGTAATCGGCGCCGAACCAATAGTTTTAACATCTTCCTTAATCTTTTCTCGTTGCTGTTTTTCTGCCTCTATCTCTTTTTCTTTTTTAATGTAGTCCGTTTGAGCCTTTTGAACAATCACCTCCGCCCTATCATAACCAACAAAAGCCGAAGCAAATCCATCCTCTGAAACCCGAAAGACTTCTACTTCTGAACCAAGCTTATTGGCAATAAAGCGAAGAGCATTTAATGCCTCCACATTTTCAGGATCAACCATGGCCACCTTAAGAACCTTCTCTCCTTTTTCAAAAACAAGCATTTGGTATTTATCTGCCGCTTCCTTAGCCAAAACACTTAAAACTTTATAAGGAACTTCTTTTCCTATTAAATCAATAACCTTTTCTTCTCTTAAAAGATCTTTATTTTCCATATAAAATCTACCTTATCATTTTTTGAAAATGTTCTCTTTACCCACCGTACCTGGATCTAATATTATCGGAAAAATTCCCTTGCCCTTTAATAGAGTAAGGAATTCGATTCCTTTTTTATTCAAAGTAGAAGGAATTAAAAGTCCACCAACATTAAGGCTAGAAGACGCCGAAGAATTAGTGTCAGCCGCAACCGAATT
This sequence comes from uncultured Candidatus Saccharibacteria bacterium, assembly GCA_964598205.1. Classification (GTDB taxonomy): domain Bacteria; phylum Patescibacteriota; class Minisyncoccia; order CAIUEV01; family JAHKAQ01; genus CAZRBB01. Next base: position 58,913 of record CAZRBB010000004.1, on the reverse strand, counting down.
AAGAGCAGAGGGATCACTGCTAGTTAGCGGATCTCCGGCTGTTGGAGGAACGCTCAGAGAAGCTTCTTCCGCTCCCCAAGAAAAATCGAAAGCAAAAAAATAAAAGGAACCAACCAACGCTAGGAAAGAAAAAATAAGAAGAAATTTTGATTTTTTAGAAAACATACTTTTTAAAAAATAACTTTTATTAAAAAAATAGAAACTTTACGGGGTAGCTGGAGGCGGAGTAGCTGGAGAAAGAGTTGATCCGTCGGATCCAGTCGTAACAGGACTAGAAGCTCCTCCTTGTGCCGACCTAAAAGCCTGTTCAATTTCTTCCTTAGCTATCGGCTTTTGACTGTAAAACTCCAAAGTCACTTTAATATCAAGCTCCTTATCTGGAACAACATTGTTAGCAATAGACACACCTTCACTTGGAGCTTTTATTTCAGCAACTTCACCAAGAACTTCAATATTTCCAATAGTCAGTAAGGTTACATTACAAATCCGATCCAAAACTTCTAACTCCTTAATAAAATTTTTAAAATTAAGGTATGTTCCTTTTAGTTCCAAAGAAATACTTATTGGTTCTGGAGAAGGAGCAGAAAAAGTTCCAGCCAAAGGAACTACGCCCGAAGCCACGAATTGGTTGGCAGAAGCAGACTTGGAAACATCTTCTATCCCTATTTTCTTATAGGCCATTCCGTTTCCTAAAAGCAGAGCCTCAATCTGGACCAAAAGAGACTTTACATCCTTGTTTTCTGGTAAAATATATTTCAATCTCTTTAATTCTTCCTTATGTAGGGCATAATCTTCTCCCAGAGAATTAATATTCTTCGTTATTTCTTGTTCTTTTTTAATCTTTTCTTCTAAAAATGGAATTTCTACTTCTTTAATCCGTTTAGTCTCTTTATATGTAGGAGAAAGAAAAAAGAAAAAAACAATTGCAGAAACAATAATAGAAAGTGGCAAGGCTAAGGCTTTAATCATTGTTCAAGATTTAGGCTATTTTCTTTTTGAGCATAAAACGATCTTTCCCACGCTCCAGGCACAAGCTCAATTTTTAATTCAAAAGAAACTCCTTCTTCGGACAAAGAAGGAGAAATAACTGTTAGGTCAGCTATTGCTGGAGACTCTTCTAAAGAAACTATCTGTTTTGCAATATCATTCAGCGTAGGAGCAACTACAGTAAGAACAAGACTATCTACTTCTTGAATAGCTCCTGTAGCCCCCACTGTTGGAATAGTAGCGGATCCGGCAATCACCGGATCGCTTACGGCCTGAGAAAGAAATCCTTTAATATTGTAAGAAGTCGTTCCTTTTAATGATTTTAAATAGGAGTTAACTAAAATTCCTTTTTCAAGCTCTCCAAGAAGCCCACTCCAAAATTTTTGCTTCAAAGAAAAATCACCAATAAAGTCCAGCTTTACAGAATCAGTCATAAATTCAGCCAATTCCCCATAATCTCTTTGCCTCTCTTTTACCAAGTCAGCATTCAGAGCCACCATTTTCTTTTCTTGACTTTGCTTTGAAAGATAGGTCCAGCCAGAAATTAAACCCAAAAAAAGAAACACAAAAACAGAGATTACCAATCCCTTGGCAAATAACTCTTTTTTTTGCTCTTCTTTATAAATCCCCGTCTGTTTGGCAAAATTTATGCCACCAGTATTAATCATTTTTATTTTAGTTTTCTAAAATCTTCTCACAACTGAATAATATAAGAACTGTCTTTTTATTGCAAGTTTTCCATTCCAGAAAGCGCAATCCCCACTGCTACTGCTAATTCATCTTTAAATTTTTGCACCAATGGTTCTACTAATTTTTCCACAGAAACCAATTTCAATGAATTGCCATCTTCTATTTTTAAATTCAATTCTTTTTTTAAATACTCTTTAAAGCCCTTCATCTTAGATGTTCCTCCTATTAAGATTATTTTTTCCATCTTTTTGCTGGGATTATTTTTTTCGTAAGATTCTATTGCTTTTTTAATTCCTTGAACAATTCTTAAAATCACCGGGGTTATTAATTCAGCCACCTGTGGATTATCTACTCCCCATTCTTTTTTTAGGGCTTCTGCTCTAATAAAATCAACTCCCATTCCCCTGGCAACAGCCTCTGTCACCTCTCCTCCGCCAACATCAATACTGCTACTGCCACGCAAAAATCCTTCTGTTACAATCATTAAATTAGAAACCCGAGAACCAATGTCTATAATCAAGGAAGGCGTTTTATCCTGACCTATTAAGCAACGAATCAAGGAAAAAGTTTCTACTTCCATGGAACCCAAGTTTAATCCGGCACTCCTGGCAATTGCTTCATATTTTTGAATAATGTCCTTAGAAACTGCCATTAAAAGTATTTTTATTATTTTTTCTTGGGATTTTATTTCCATGGAGCGCGGCTTGTAGTTGTCGGGAACTATTTCCCAACCCAAAGAAACTTCAGAAAGAGGAACGGGAATATATTTCCGAGCCTCTATTTCTACCTTGCTGGCCAAATTTTCTTCATCTGATCGCGGAAGAGTAATAAAAGAAGAAAAAGAAGAAAAAGTAGGAATAGAAAAAGAAATAGTTCCCGATTTAATACCGCCCTTTTCCATTGCCACTTTAATAATTTGAGCAATTTGCTTTCCGGCAATAATCTGATTGCTATTTTGAATCAAGCCTTCTTTAAGCCTAGCAATTACAAAATTTTCCAAAACCACTTTTTCTGTTGAGCCACTTAAATGAACTATTTTAATGGAAGAAGTTCCAATATCAATTCCAATAGAACTATTCTTGGAACTATTGATTATACTACCCAAAGAAGAAAGCATTATTTTTGATTTTTATTTAATTTTCACTTTTCCTAAAAACATAGTAAGATATTACCATATAAAAAAATGCTTTCCAAACAAAATTGAATAATCAAAAAACAAAATCAAAGAATGGCTTTACAATCATAGAAGTCTTGGTTGTTGTGGTAATTATTGGTCTTTTAGTGACAGGAGGAGTAATCAAATGGCAGCAATCAACAAGAGTAAAACGAGCTCAAATCAGAGCCCAGCAAATAAAAGATATGATTGAACAAGCTCGCAATTACGCCTTAACCGGGGAAAATGTCCCTCCTGGTAGCGTTGTTCCTGAGAGTTTTGTGTTTTCTATAACCGGAGGAAACACCTATAAGATTGGCTCAGTCAATCCCAATAATAATGTTATCAACCTAAAAACAGTAACCATTCCTGCAACAGACGGAATCCTCTTAGAGAACGCTACTATCTATTTTAGTCCTCCTCATGCCGAAATGACCCGTAGTGTCGCCCCTTGCGCCATTAGAGTCTGTGGAGACAATGCCTGTGCCGATCCCAATACCATTTTCACCATCAATGTAACCACTACTTCTATCGATGTTCAATAAACAAAAGCAGTTGTTAGGTAAAAATAAAACCAAAAAAACTCAAAAACAATGATCTTAAAACCGAATCACAAAAAAATCAAAAGCTATTCCCAAGATCAAGGGTTTACCATTGTTGGACTTTTGGTAGCCATTGCCATTATTAGCCTTTCCCTAACCACTGGCCTTGTTTTGATTACTAGAAATTTACGACTTTCTTCTGTTACCAAAAACGAAATCACTGCCGCCGCCTTAGCCCAAGAAGGCGTAGAGCTGGTTAGAAACATCCGCGACACCGGAGACAACTGGTGTCTAAGAAATTCGGTAACTCCCTTGAATGGATTTAACCAAATTAACCACATCACTAACCCACCAGCAAGAAATGCTTACGCCTTAGATAACACCGTCAGTACCTATGTCAATAATTTCAATATAGGAAGTGGTACTTACGCTTTTAATAATAATCGCGCCGGCCTTTGTCGCGCTGCTGCAACCGGAAATTACCAGATATGTAATATTAACACTGCCACCCGCCAATTTATTCGCAAGATTCAAATCCTTACTTCCACTTACAGAGATGGCGTCAGCCCTTCTCCTGCTTTCGATATCACCTACAACTGCGAAGTAGTAGACGGTCAAGGTGGTGCCCTAGTGGTAGTCACTGTCTACTGGTCAGAGTTTTGGGAAAACAGCTGGCCAGGCAATGCTAATGATAATCTACTATGGTTAGAGAATAATAAAACATTACACCGAGTAAGAGTTACTAAATGTCTTTATGATTGGCGACCCGAATGAAATCTAAAAAACAAAAAATTAAACAAGAAAAACAAAAAGGCTTTAGCCTAATAGAAATGCTAGTAGTAGTGGCTATTCTTTCTTTTGTGGCTATTTCTTTAACCTCGATTACTCGCGCACTTACTACTTCTTCTTTGCGGTTAAAAAATATTCAAACCGCTCAGGCTCAAGCTCAAGCAGCCGTTCTGGAAATTTCCAAACAAATTAGAATGAGCGAACTTACAAATGTTCCTGCCAGCTCTATTATTTTTAACTGGCGCAAAGAAAACGGAAAAACCTATAGCGAAATCCTAATAACTCTAAACCAAGCAACTATTGAATCTTACTTCCCTAATTTTAAAATTTCGGATTTTAAAATAGTAAATACTGAGGGAGTAGACGGATTTAATCGAGTAACTATTGTCTTTAATATTATTATTAAAGATTCCCCAGAAGACATCACCATTCCTTTTCAAATGACCACTTCCCTAAGAAGCTACAATTTAATTCCTTAATTTTTCCCATAAAGATACCCAAAACATGAATAACAAAACGAATAAAAAAGAAAAAGGAGCCGCCATGATTATTTTGGCTTTGATTATTGCCACCCTAATGACTATTTCTATTATTGGAATTAGCCAATTAACCATTTCTAAAAAGAAAACCTCTAAATCCTTGGACTCTTCGGAAACCGCCTACCAAAAGGCAGACGAAGCCGCTGAATGTGCTCTGTGGGGTAGAAAGGCAGCACTAGAAAACGGTAGCACAACAACCGCCGGACCGGCTCTTTATAAAATGTTTGCCAAAAACATTAAAGATTACTACTGCGATTATTATCAAGCTGAAACATTTATCTATAAACAACTAACCCAAGCAACGGCTACCCTAACCGACGACTGCGCCAGTCCCCTTTTAGCCACCGCTATTTTTACCAAAGGATCGCAAATAATCGCTGACAATTTTTCCGATGCCAGCACTAAAACCAGAGCGGTTGGCGCCACCGTAAATAGCATCTCTACCTCTTCCGTGATTAAACCATTTATTGTTTGCAATAAACTCGCCACCGCCGGAACCATCAAAACTTTTCCTAAAGCAGAGTGCCCAGGGTTAGTTGACGACACCGGACCAAATGGTGGTATTCGTGGCTGGCTAGGAATATGGCCCGAATGCTCAGCCACTTGCTATACCGATCTCAATGAATGTGCCTATTACGACAGTGACCTAGACAACGCCCAGTCGAATCTTTACGGGGCAGGAACCGATGAAAGCCAAGGGGCCCATTGGTGCTGGACTCTTTATCGAAATCTCACCAGTAATGTTAAAGGATCAATGTGTCATTGCATGGAGAAGAACACCACTGCTGTTAGTCAAAAATACTGGGACCATCCAGATGTTATTGCTAAACAATTCTGTCATCCTTGTTACCGGCTTTACGATCCAGGCGCCGGATATTCCAATAATAGTTGTGGAGGAGGAGGCAAGGTCGGTAATATTTGCGCTGCTATGGCAAATGTTCCCGCCCTTTTTGGTGCCGTATCCGCTAGCGTTTGGGGACCACAAGGAAAACCAGCCCTCCAAGCTAATCAAGGCGTCCTAAAAGGCAACAACTCTTATTCCTGCTACTGCCGTGATTTTTGGGACAGAAACCCCAATTGGTGCGATGCCCAAGGAATCCTCCAACCTTCTGCAAGTAACCCACCGTAAATTTATTCGGTGTCTACCTCAAAATCAATAAACTTCTTGGGTGATTTTTTGAATTCACAAAACAACTCAACGCAGGTAGTACAAGCAGCATTCTTAATGCCTTTTTTAATCATTAGAAAATTCCTTAAAAACCTAAATTGACGCAAAAAATCAAAATTATTATTTTTATTGTCCAAAATAAAAAAGTCATCCAGGTATAAACAAGGATGGATCCCTTTAAAAGAAAAACAGGGATTATTCATCCTTCCGCATTCAATAATAGATCCGTAATCATTTCCTGCTTTTAATTTTTGGGGAATAAAAGAAGTTAGACCGCCGGTTTCTATCTTTATTTTATCTTTATATCTGTTTCTAAACCTAACAACCGATTTTCCAATCTGAACTATCTTTTGAGGATTTATTTTCCTAAACTCCTTCTTGCCTCTCCCCATGTCAACCACCAAAGAGAGATGACTCGTAGAAACCCCAAGATCAACTAAAAAATCAAAATAATTAAAAAAATCCATCAAGCTAGGAGGATTGCTACCGCTAATTACCATATTGGTAGCTGCTGGAATCCCCAAGGATCTTATGTTTTTTATTGCCATCACCGCTTTAGCAAAAGACCCCGACCCTCTACAAGCATCATGAACACTGGCCTTGTAACTATCTAAGCTAATCAGAAAGCTTAGCTTTTCTTTAGGAATTTTTCTGATCAGTCTTTTTAAAAATTTTAGATTCAGGTTAACCCCATTAGACTCAATAAAAACCCTCAATCCTTGATCTTCTAAAAAATCCATCAGCTCCCAAAAATAAGGATAGACCGTTGCCTCTCCTCCAGTTAAAGAAACACTTAGGAGACCTTTCTTTTTAAAAGAAAGAATCAAAGATTTTAAAAAAGAAAAAGGAATATCACCCAAAAGACTATTCGGCTCTCTCAAACAATAACTACAATTTAAATTGCAACGATAAGTTAAAATAACAGAAAAAGAATTGATTTTCATTAATCTCTTTTTTAAACACCTTCTTTAAAATAACCGTAGCAAGCATAACAATTATGCTCTCCATTTAAAAGCCGTTCGTTCTTTTTCTTTTCTATTTTTTGTTCCATTTTCTTTTTTAGATTTTCTCTTTGAATAATCGCTCCTTTTAATCCATGTTCCTCTATAGAAAATTTGGGGAACTTACTGTCGCTCTCCAGGCTTGGTTCCATGGCACAAAAGGGAACGGATCCGTTCCAATCAACTGCTAGAGTATTTCCAGAAAAATATTTACACCCTCGCACCGATTTCCGATATTGTTCCATTGTTTCTTGGGGCGGTGAATCGTTTCTGTAAGCAAAAAAACCGGAAGCTCCCCGAAAATAATGAAAATAATGACGATAAGCACCCCTAACAAATCTTTTTTGCAAAGAACTCAAAGCTAATTCTTTTTCATTTTCCAATCCCCTCCCCGTTAAATTTACCGAAGAAACCATTAAAGGCGTTGCTTGTATTGATGCCGCAAATTCTAAATACTTGGGAAAATCAGCAACATTTTGCGCCGAAAGAACAATGTGCAATCCAACTTTGAACCCAAGCTTCCTGGCCTCTTCTATTCCCTTAATAGCCGCTAGAGTAATCCCTTTTACTCCTTTTATTCTATCGTTTGTTGCTGGATTAAAACTATCTATACCAAAAACAACTTCTTTAATATTATTTTCTAAAAGAATCTTTGCATAACGAGAAAACAAAAGTCCGTTGGTCAGAAGGTAACCATGGGCCCCCACCTTTCCCATAAACCTGATTATGTTTTCTGCCTTCGGATGGTAAAGAAACTCTCCTCCGTCAAAAATAATTCTTTCAACACCGATCTCTTGGCTTTCGGAAATTATTTTATAAAATAGATCTTCCTTTATAAAAGGGCCTTCCTTTTTGCAAGAAAACTCACAAAAATTACACTTGGCATTACATTTTTGGGTAGTTAGGATATTTAAGGAAGAAGGGACAATCATTGTTTTTTTTTAAAATAATTAAATCTAATTAAATATAACAAACACTAAAACTTTTTCCATAGGTTGAATTTTAATTCTCTTTTCTTTATAATCCAAAAGTTGGGTCGGTTGCGGAGTGGTCAAACGCGCCAGACTGTAAATCTGCCGGCTTACGCCTACGGGGGTTCAAATCCCTCCCGGCCCACACACAAGACTCCATTTCTTCCCAATTTTCTCCACTTTTTACATCTACCTTTAGCGGAACGGCCAGCTCCACCACTTGTTCCATTATTCTTTTAACCTCTAGAATAATTTTTTCTTTGGTGCCTTTTTTAACTTCAAAAAGGATTTCATCGTGTACTGAAGCTAACATTTTAAATTCATCTTCCAACCCCTTCTCCCCCAAAAAACAATCTATCCTCACCATTGCTAATTTTAAAATATCGGCCGCCGTTCCCTGCAATGGCATGTTCACCGCCATTCGTTCCGCAGAAGCTCTTACCTGCCAATTTGGGGAGCGTGTTTCTGGAATACTCCGACGACGCCCAAACAAAGTTTCCACGAAACCATTTTTCTGAGCCACTTTTTTTGCTTCTTCTAAATAAGAAGCAACCGCTGGAAATTTTTGCCAATATCGTTCAATAAATTCTTTTCCCGCGGAACGAGAAATCCCCGCCGCCCGAGAAAATCCATAACTACCCATCCCGTAAATTAATCCAAAATTCAATTCTTTGGCAGCGCTCCGCATTTTGGAAGTTACTTTTTCTTCTGTAATTCCTCCAACCTCGGCCGCTGTTGTTTTGTGAATGTCGCCGTTTTCTAAAAAAACTCGTCGCATTGTTTTATCCCCTGAATAATGGGCAGCCAGCCTTAACTCTATCTGTGAATAGTCAAAAGAAAAAAGGGAAAAACCTTCTTCTGCCCTAAAAATTCCTCTAATTTTTTTTCCAGCAGCAGTCCGTGTTGGAATGTTTTGAATATTAGGATTGCTAGAAGAAAGCCGACCGGTGGTTGTTACCTCTTGATTAAACCCAGCATACACTCGTCCCGTTTTTTGATTCACCAACTCCGGCAAAGGTTCTAAATAGGTATTGATTAGTTTGGTTAATTCTCTGTAACTTTTCACCATTTTAGCCACCGGATAGCGCTCCGCTAAAATTTCTAAAGCATCTACCGAGGTAGAGTAAAAACCACTTTTTCCTTTTTTGATTCCTTGCGTAGAAAATTTAAGCTTTTTATAAAAAATTAAAGAAAGCTGTTGGGGAGAATCCAGATTGAATTCTTCTTGACACAAACCAAAAACCTTTTGTTTTATTTTTTCTGACCGAAGACAATAATCTTTTACTAATTGTTTAGCTTTCTCCAAGTCAATCCCAATGCCCCTCTCCTCCATTTTAGCCAAAACTCTAACCAATGGCATTTCAATATTTTTATAAACCAAATCCAATCCCCAAAAACCTTTTTTTATTTTTGAATAAGGTATTGGCGAAATTCCTTCCTTTTTTTGTTCCTTGGTGATTATTTTTAATTCTTCCTTTAATAAAAGATAGAGCATTCTAATTGCCGATACCGTCTCTGCTATTAACTGATTTTCTTTTTCTAGCGCCTCACTTTCTTCTTCTTTTGTGACCAAAGAAAAAAGAGTTTCCTGGCGTTTTTTAGGAACATTCAGCGAAGCCTCCCAAAAAGGAAGACTAATTTTCTTTTCCTTACAAAGAGAAGCTAGGTCCACGCCACCACGCCCCGCTAGAACCAAATAACCAAGAATTTTTACATCATCCTTTAAAGGCGAAAGGACTGAATCTGCGCCTTTTAATTTTTTAAAATCGTGTTTCACCTCAAACCCAATCAATGATTTGTTTTTATGAATCCTAAAAAGAGAAAGAAAATCTTCTTTTTTTATTTTAAAAACCAAGGCCGAATCTAGCGGCGCCCAAAAAACAAACTCCCCGCCAAAAGCAAAAACATCTTTTTTTGATTTTAAAAACCAAGGCCTAGGAAAAATCAAAAAAACAGCCGCCACAGCTTTCTTTAGTTCTTGAATAAAGAAATCCTTCTCCCTCAAAGAAGTTACTTCCGTAAACTCAAACAACGGCTTTATTAGAGTTTCTGTTGGGACTGGTGACGGAAAAGAATCATCTAGCGCCAATCTTTTGATCAGCGAAAAAAAAGCTAACTCTTTGAAAATTTTTAAAATCTCCGCCTTCCTTGGCTCTATCCCTAAAAATCGCGCCGTCGATACCAAAAATCCAGTTTTAAAATCCGTTTTAATTTCTGCCAGTTCTTGGCTTAAAAAAACATCCGCCCTAGAATCGGTTAATTTTTTTGCCACAGCGACTGGTAGCTCTCCTAAATTAGCGTAAATATTTTCTAGATCACCAAATCGTTGCAAAAGACCAACCGCTGTTTTTTGGCCAATCCCTTTAGCTCCAGGAATATTGTCGGAAGAATCCCCAGCCAACGCCTTAAAGTCAACAATTTGGGAGGGAGTAAGTTCCATTTTTTGGAAAACTTCTTCTTCGCCGTAAAGAACCGTGTCCTTAGTTCCCTTCCTTAAGGCAAAGACTTTGACTTTTGGATTCACCAATTGCAAAGTGTCGGAATCTCCAGTAACAATCACCACTTCCCTGTCTTTTTTCTTGGAAAAATCTTTAGCAATGGCACCAATCAGATCGTCCGCTTCTAGACCTTTTTGGGAATAAATAGGGATTCCAAAAGATTTTAAAACTTCCTTAACTAACGGGATCTGCATATAAAGCTCGTCGGGAGCCTTTTTTCTTTGCGCTTTATAAAGAGAGTAGCGACGATGTCGAAAAGTTTTTCCTTTGCGATCAAAAGTTGCAACTACAAAATCAGGTTTAAATTCGGAAATCACCCGCAAAAAAACCAAAATAAAACCATAGACACCATTTACCATCCGCCCCTGACTGTCGGTTAGTGAAGGAGGTAATGCGTGGAAAGCTCGGTGCACTAAAGCATTCCCGTCTATTAGAATTAATTTTTCCTTAGCCATTATTAACAATTAGTAACCCTAAAAATCTTTATTTCTCGTGATTCGTTTTTAAAATCAATTCTTACTTCTAATCGTGGCGCCGGCAAGTGTTCTCCTAATATCTCCGGCCATTCTACCACCAAAAGACCATTTTTATCTAAAAACCATTCCTTAAATCCCAGATCTAGAATTTCTTGTGGCGTTTTTAGGCGATAAAAATCTAAATGGTAAAGCGTCTTTCCCCTAGGAAAAGAATAGGTTTTTAAAATATTAAAGGTGGGGCTATTTGGCAAACCTTTCACTTTTAATTCCTTCCCCAAAAAACGCACCAAGGTCGTTTTCCCGCTACCCAGATCGCCGTAAAGAGCGATTAATCCTCGGCCCCCAGAGGCCTTGGCCAAAAAAACCGCCGGCAAACAAAAATCAGCCGGCTCCTTGGCGGTAAAGATTTTTAAAAGAGAAACCGTTTCTTGTTTCCCTCTTTTTGATTTTTCCTTTATTTTAGCCATTTTGACTTATCATTTCTTTTTGCTATTCTAGCATAATATTTTTTGGCGAACATTGAATCACCCAAAGGTTAACAAAAATGGAAAATAAAGAAGAATCCTTGAAAAATCAAATCGCCAAAGCGAAGCACCCGGTAATTATTGTTCCCGAAAATTCTCCGTCCGAAGTAATTCTCTGTGGATTAGGAATTTATAACTTTATTTTAGATCAAAATAAAAAAGCCACCCTCGCCTTCCCCGGACGACTACCTCAACGCTTTCGTTTTTTTCCCAACACCGAAAAAATAAAACACCAATTAGAAAATATTCGTCAATTTGTTTTGTCATTTAACACCTCTGAAAATAAAATCAGCAATGTTCATTACGAAAAAGAATCAGATCGATTAAATATTTTTATCACTCCCCAAAAAGGAGCAATCAATCCCAAAGATTTTTTCTTTTCTCTTGGCCAATTCAAATACGACTTGGTAATTATTTTAGGAGCCACTGATTTAGAAGCCGTTGGCGAATGCTTCTCCCAAAACGCCGATTTGTTTTTTGAAGTTCCGGTGGTTAATTTAGACTGCAATATTGAAAACGAACAATATGGACAAATAAATTTAGTAGACCCCAAATGTTCAGGTATTTCGGAACTGGTGACCCGTTTTTTCTTTAAAAACCAAATCACTATCCCACCGGTAGCAGCTGGCTGTTTCTACGCCGGAATCTTAGAAGCCACCGAAAGCTTCCAGTCTCCTCGCACTACTCCTAATTCCCTCACTGCCGCTGCCAAGTTAATAGATAGCGGAGCCGATCATCAGGAAATAGTCCGCCGTCTTTATAAAACACAAAATTTATCGATCATCCGTTTTTGGGGTCGCTTAATGGCCCGTCTTCGTCGCCTAAACGAAGCCAATTTTTCTTGGACAATTGCTCACCGAAAAGATCTAGAAGAAACCAATTTTAAAACCGAAGAAATTCGCGCAGTTTTTAATAAAATAAAAAACAACTGCTCCAAAGAAGAAAATTTAATGCTTCTTTGGGAAAGTCCCAATGCTCCGACCAGAGGCTTGTTCCAAGGTGCTCTCGCTGATTTTTTCTTAAAAGAATTTAAGGGAGTTGATTGGGAGGGCGTTGTTTTATTCGAAACTCCAGATCGCCTCTTAGAGGCAGAGATCAAAATTATCGCCGAAATCAAAAATCAAAGTAAGAAATAACCCCTATCTAATTTTGAATAACGAATTTTGAATTTCAAAATAAGCTTTTCTGAAATAATGTTCTTCAAGGAGGCTCCTTGTTCCCGCCATAGAAACCAGAAGAGTATTTATTCAGTAGACAAGGCTCTTAGTCTACTGAATAAATACTCTTCTGGTTTCTATAAAGCTTTAGGCTTTTTAGGTGAAATAAAACAGGAACAAGGTGGAGCGAGACCCGGTCGAGGCCGAGCGTACTCCGAGAAGAACGATATTTCAGAAAAGCTATTAATTAAAATTTAAAATTCATTAGATTTCCTTCATTAGATAAAGTCCCTCTTCCTTAAATCCCAAAGAAAAATAATATTCTTTAGTTCCTTCCGCGGCAATCACCGCGATTTTTTTTAATTTGTATTCTTCCTTAACAATTTTTTCGGCTTCCTTAATTAACCGTTTGCCGAATCCTTGGTGTTGAGAAGTGCCTTTTATTTTTTCTCCAATCGGCGCCACCTGACCATAAGAATGAACTTCTCTAATCATTGCCGCTCCTTTTAACTCTTTGAGTGGTGTTGGTTTCTTTTTAAGAATAAAAGCAGGAATTCTTAATCGTAAAAAAGCATGTAGAGCTTCTTTGGTTAAAAATTCTAAAAATATTTCTTGCCCACCAGAAGCTTTGTAATTAGTTCTTTTTAATTTTACAGGAGCCGATTTTTCCCAAACAATTCTTCCCGCTTCTCGGCAACGAATACATTGGCAAACCACTCCTCTTTTTTTAAGCATTTCCCTTAAATTGGGAATGTTGGGACCAGCCACAATTGAATCAGTAGGAATGTCTCTAATCACCCTGGCAATCCGCACATAGCGTGGAATCCTCTTTTTAACAAAAGCCAAAAGCCGAAATAATTCATCGTTAGAATAAGGATGGTAAAGACCTTGTTGCCAAATAGAAAACAAGGGCGATCCAGCTACTACCACACAAGGATAAATTTTTAACATATCCGGCCGAAAAACTTGATTGCTAAACACCTCGCCAAAAAGTTTTTGATCCAACTTAAAAGAAGATCCCCAAAGACCAGGCATTAAGTGATAGTTTATTTTAAAACCCAATTCTTTTAAAAGCTGTGTTGCTTTAATAATTTCTTGCCGACCATGTCCCCGTTCATTTTTTTTAAGAACCCTGGTAAATACCGACTGCACTCCTATTTCCACGCGAGTACAGCCCAGCTTTCTGAATCTAACTAGCTCTTTTAAATTTATGGAATCTGGTCTGGTTTCTAAGGTAAGCCCCACTATTCGGTGCTTAGCGATTTGATTTTCTTTTTGAGCCGCCAAAAGAGCCATTTTAATTTTTGCCAAAATCTTTCCATCATCTTTTAAAAAACAGTCTTTTTCTTTTTCTGCAATTTTAGAACTCGGCTTAATCTTTTTCTTGTTTTTGGTCAGCGACCTTCCTGCAACAAACATTTCCTCTTTAGCCCTTAAAAAATATTTTTTCAAAATATTTTTTGCCTCTAAATTAAGTGCTCTAACCTTTGAATTTTTCTTTGAACCGCTAAAAGCATTAGCCGCCAAAAAACAGTTCAAAACAAACCAATATTGGTAAAGCACTGGCAAATGAGAAAAAGTCCCCCCCATAATAATCAGCTCCACCTTAGAAGCATCGTGGCCATTTAATTCTAAGGCTCCTATTCTTTTTTGAACCTGAAGATAAGGATCAAAATCAAGCTTGATTGCTCGCATTACTGCCGGCTCATTAGAAAGATAGCTTTTAGGCATTTTGTTTTCTTCTGGACAATACAGGCATTGATTACGACAGGGATAAGAGGCCGTTAAAGTCGCTACCACAGAAACACCAGAAAGCGTGCGAGTTCTTTTTAGCACCAAAAGATCTACTAGTATTGGATCAGGGGAAATAGTCCCCTCCGCCAAAAGCTTAGAATAGGCACGACCCAATTCCCGATTATTAGGAATGTTCTCCTTGCCACCCTTGGCTGCTTCTCTTTTAAGATATTTTAACTCTTCTTCGGAAGAAATTTTTCTTTCCCAAGCTAAGCTAATTATTTTTTCTGCTAAGGAACTCATTGTTAACAACAGTTATTTAACCAGCTAAATATAAAAATTTTATAAAATCCATCTAAAAACATTTCTATTCTTTTAACTCTTTCGTTTCTTTTTTATCACCATTTTTTTCCATTGGTTTTTCTACTAAGCAAAAAATATTGGCCGGTTTACCGTTCCTTTTGGTCTTTCCGCTTTCAACTAATACAAATCCCGCCTCCTCTAGAATACCAATCAATTCCTTTAGGGAAAAAGAATAGCAATAGCGCTCAAAAATGACATTACCAGATCCAGAACGAAAAGGAATTAAAGCCTCTTTCTTATCTTCTAGGAATTTAGCATAACGCTCGCCACCAAGATCCCAAACGGAAACAAAAAGTCGACCGCCTGGTTTTAAAAAAGAGAATATTTCTTGAACAATCTTTTTTCTTTTTTCTCCCGGAGGTAGATGATGAAAAACACCAACGGAAAAAATAAAATCAAACTCAGTATTCTTGGAAAGAGTTTCTTCTAATTTCTTCTTGATTAAAAAGAACCGATGATTGGGATTTATTTTTCTGGCTACCCAAAGCATTTCCACCGAAACATCGACTCCCCAATAATTACTGGGGTCAGTTTTTAAAAAATCAATTAATCGCCCATTGCCACAACCAAAATCTAAAATTTTATCTTCTTTTTTAGGATAATTTTTAATAAATTCTAAGTCCCTAAAAAAGAAAGTGCGAGAACGCGAAAACTCCCAAGCGCCTTGATTGTAATTTTTCTTAACCGAATTATAAATTGAATCTTCTTCTATCATAATCAGAGCTTAGCGTTCTCCTTTAAAATAGGAAAGAGACTTTCTAAATTTAGAATTACGAATTTTTAATTTTGAATAAAATCTGAAATTCGAATTTTAAAATCAATCTTGACTTAAATCTATTCTAACGGATTTAGTTTCTGGAAGTACGCAATAATATTTTTGTTTTTAAATTAATTATTCTAATTTTAATCGAAATTCAAAATTCGTAATTAAAAATTCACGATTATATTGACGGAACCAACTCTTTAATCTACTATCCAAAAGAGATTAATTTTATTTCCTCTTTTTTTAGTTGTCTAAATATTTTTTATTTTTTATGTTGATTATCAGATTACAAAGAGTCGGCAAAAAGAATCAAGCTTATTACCGCTTGGTTGTAGCAGAAAAAAGCAAAGCCGCTTCTGGTAAGTTTTTAGAAATCCTAGGTTCCGTGAATCCTCATCAAAAAATAAACCAATTCAAAAAAGAACGGATCCTTCATTGGATTAAAAATGGTGCCCAGACCAGCGACACCGTTCATAATCTCTTTGTTAAAGAAAAAATTATAGAAGGACCAAAGAGAAAAGTTGTTTTTAGAAAGAAAAAGAAAGAAGGAGAAGAAACTACTACCCCGAATACTCCCGCCGCCACGCCCACTACTCCAGCCGTAACCAATCCAGAAACAACAGCTCCAGAAACCTCTCCAAATACCGAAACAGCCAAAGAAATCAAAGAAACTCCAACCGAAAAAACTCCAACCGAAAAATAAATTGTTTACTCTATAATAAAAGCCTGATTGGTATATCTTCTTGGGAGAATATACTAACCAGGCTTTTTATTTTCCAAGCTAATATTCTTTGAGGAGGCTCCTTGGTCCCACCCTGCCAAACTTCAAGCTTTTTAGACAAAACAGAACAGGAACAAGGTGGAGCGAGGACCGGTCGAGGCCGAACGAACTCCGACCGAATAATAAATTATATAAGAGTCTGATTGGTGTGTCTTCTTGGGAGAATATATTGGAAAAATTGCTTGGTTCCAAAATTTATTTTGGAAATTTTTCCAATATTATTTAGCGAGATTTTTCGCTGGAAAAAAATCGAGCGTCTCCCAAGAAAATACACCAATCAGACTCTTTATTTTTATACTTTATTGCACCATTTCCTTTTTCAACATTTCTAGCGCTTCTTTGGGTTCTGCCTTGCCTTTTGTTTTGGCCATTACTTGGCCCAAAAGAAACTGCAATGCTTTTTCTTTCCCAGAAAGATAATCACTCTTAGCGGCCGAATTTTCCAAAAGAACCTCTTTTACTTTTTCTAGAACTAATCCCGAGTCTTTTTCTATTTTTAAATTATCCCGCTCAATAATTTGCGAAGGGTCACCGCCCGAACTAAACATTTCTTTTAATATCTTTTGAGCCGCAGAAGAATTAATCTCTCCCTTGGCAATGATCAACATTAGTTCGGCAAAGTTTTCACTCGTCATTTTGAATTCGGAAAAATCAATGCCCGACATAGCCGCCAAACGAAAAACTTCTGTAGAAAAATAATTGGCCGCCAAAATAATCGTTCTATCTCTTAACTCTTGTTTTAATTTTTTCTCATCCTTTAAAAAACTATCTATCTCTGAAACAATATTTTCAAAAAATTCTGCCGCTGATTTTTCTAGAACCAAATCATTAGCCAAGAGTTCTGGTATTTTATAGTCCGCACAAAATCGTTTTTTCTTTTCTCCTGGTAATTCTGAAAGTGAATTTTTAATCTCTAAAAAAAGTTCGTCGTTAATATTAACCGGCGGAATATCTGGGTCTGGAAAATAACGATAATCGTAAGCTTCTTCTTTGGCCCGCTGAGAGATAGTAACGCCGGCATCAGCATCCCAGCCTCTAGTTTCTGGCACAATCTTTTCTCCTTTTTCCAAAAGTTCTTTCTGCCGATCTTCTTCGTAGGCAATGCTTTTTAAAACACCTTTAAAAGAGTTAATATTCTTTACTTCCACTTTTACTCCCGAAAGATCTTTTCCTTCTTCTTCTAAGCTAATATTCACTTCACAACGCATTTGACCTTTTTCCATGTCCGCCGCAGAAATGTTCAGATAGCGAAAAATTTGCCGTAAAGATTTGCAAAAAGCGGTCGCCTGTTCCTTGCTCTCTATTACCGGCTCGGTGACTAGTTCAATCAATGGCGCCCCAGCACGATTTAAGTCAATCAAAGAATAATTAGCGCCAGCAGGATGCAAATCCTTCCCCGCATCTTCCTCTAAATGAATTCGATTAATTTCTACTCGCTTGATTTTTTTTGCCCCAGTTTTGTCTTCGTAATCCACATCTAAAAATCCACCAATACAAAAAGGTGTTGTATTTTGGGTTAGCTGATACCCTTTTGGCAAATCGGGATAAAAATAATGCTTGCGATCCCAATGCGCTCGGCGATTAATAGAACAATTCAAAGCCATTCCTGCCTTAACAATCGCCCTTACCGCTACTTCATTAACCGCCGGTAGAGTTCCTGGCTGACCAGTACAAATTTCGCAAATATTTTTATTTGGCTCCCCCGGATTAAATTCATTGGGGCAACGACAGAACATTTTACTCTCTGTTTCTGGCTGAATATGAATCTCTAAACCAATTCGAGTTTTGTAAGCCATCTTATTTAATTCTTAATTTCGAATTTTTAATTTCGAATAAAATTATAATTTAGAATTTCTAAATTATTTTAAATTATGAATTCTAGCTTGAATCGAAATTCAAAATTCGAAATTCGAAATTATCCCTAGGCTTTTTCTATCTTTTCTATAACCAAAGTCGTTGCTTTCTCCAAGTCTGCCAAAGAGCCATCGTTTTTAATCTGATAGTCCGCCAAAAGACCTATTTTAGGAACATTGATTTCCGTCTTGGCGCTATGCATTGCCATAAACTCTTCAAAAGGAGCCCTGTCGTCTGATTTTTCACCTCGCTTCTGAACTCTTTGCCAACGTACACGAGAATCCGCCGTTACATAAACCAATATTCCACCAATCTTTTTTAACATCTCATAATCACTCGGCAAACGCACACCATTAAAAACCACAATCGGCGCCGAAAATTCCTGCATATTTTTTACCACTGCTTTGGAAATAATATCTTCACCGTATTTTTCAGTTAATTTTTCCACAAACCAAATATAATCCGCTCGACCAATCTTAGAAATAAAAATCTGAATAGCCTTTTTTAAAAGATAGGAAGAGGTCACTATTTGAGCACCGAACTGCTTCTCTAAAAAATCTGCCACTGTATTTTTGCCACTCCCCGCTTCGCCAACCAATCCCAAATAAATTTTTTTCATATCAAGATTTATTTCTTTATCTTTAATAGTCCTTTATCAACTAATAATTAATTATTATTTGCTCGGGAATAAATTTTAGTCAGTATTTTCTCTACCTGTTGTTCGGCTAATTCTCTTTGACTGTTATTATTAATAATAAAATCTGCTTTTTCTTTTAATCCAGAAATCCAAGCTTCAGAAGGAAGTTTTTCTTTTTGCCGTTGAAATTTTAAAAAACTAACAGTATCGTCCGCCTTCTTGTTTCTTTTTTTTAACCTTTCCCAACGAACTTTTTGATCGGTTTCTACAAAAACCAAGTAACCGCTAGAAAAAGAGCGAATCATAGAAAGCTCACCAAAATCTCGCAAGCCAGAAACTACCACCAAATCAGCGGTTGAGCGCTTGATTCTTCTTTTCATTGCTACCCCTAAAATACCTTCACCATATTTCTCCCTAAGAAAAGTAGAAAGCCAAGCATGATCAGATCGACCAATTTTGGTAATAAAAAAAGAAAGTGCTTCCGTTAGAAGATCCGAAAAAACCAGCTTTTCTGCTTGATGCTTAGAAACAAGATAATCAGCAACCGTGTCCTTACCGCTACCATTCCTTCCGGAAATTCCCAAAACAATCTTCATGTTAACGCTCTTAGATACTTAAAAGATTGCGAACCATTTTAAATACCGCCTCTAGCGAAAGCAGGCAACCTTGTTCTTCACACTCTATAATGTGCCATTCTCGGCCATTTTTAGCAATAGCGTCAAATTCTTTTTTTACCAGAGAAAGATAATCTAAATCGATTTCATGACCATCTTTATTCTTGGTAGTTTTGTTTAAAAGTTTTAAAGAAGACTTAACCGAAACAGAAAAATAAAGCACCCAATCTGCCGTTGGCAAGCCAAGAACTTGATGTTCCAAGTTAAAAAGCCACAAAGAAAATCGCCGTCGCGCTTCCTTTCCTTCTATCTTGGCCAGTTGGTGTGCCAAATTAGAACCAGTAAATCGATCCATTAAAACCAACTTGCCTTGTTTCTGCGCTTTTTTGATTTTGGATAAAACTTCTCGCCTGTCGGAAGCAAAAAAAGAAGCCGACAAATAAGGATCCAAGCAAACCGGATTACCAAACTTCCCTTCCAAATAATTGTCTACTATTTTCCCAAAGACCGCCTTACCGTGCCGTGGAAACTTAAAAAAAACAAAAGGAATTTTTCTCTCTCCTAAAAGATTTTTCAATTTTTCTATCTGAGCAGATTTACCAGTACCATCACCGCCTTCAAACACTAAAATTCGACCCGGATAGTTAACAGGGAGATTTATCCTTGACTCTTTTACCATTTTATGCTATTAAATAATGTTTCCAAAAAAAACAAAAACTCAACGGCTTTATTTTAACATAAGAAAAAGCCGAAACCAAAAGAAGAGATCTCTTTTTTAATCTTGTTTGAATCTATCTTTCGGGAAACGAATTCAGCCAAGATTAGCCTCTTTTCCAAACTGTCGTTCTTAGAGGAGGCTCCTTGTTCCCACCAACTAGATTTTAAGCTTTTTAGACAAAGGAATGCAGGAACAAGGTGGAGCGAGGTCTGGTCGAGGACGAGCGTACTCCGAAAAGAACATCAGTTTGAAAAAGGTATAAATCGTAATTCATAATTAATTAATGTTTCTATGAAAAAGTTAATTGGGTTTTCTTTAATGGTTCTTTTTTCTGTACTCCTTCCATTAGGCTTTTCGGCTACCGCCAAAGACCGAGTTTACGCGGATAAGAATGCTAAAGGAGACATGGATGGTAGCTCCAAGCACCCTTACTCCTCTATCCAAAAAGCCATTGATAAGGCCAAATCTAAAGATAAAGATGTTTATATTAGAAAAGGAACCTACTACGAAAATTTAAAAGTTTGGGAAGGCGTAGAAATAGACGGAGAAGATAAGGACAAGGTAATTATTAAACCTGAAGGCAAAAACAAAACTGTTGTCTCTCTTTACCACAAAACTGCCCTAAGAAATGTCACCATAGATGGTGGCGAACGCGGTGTTGTGGTTAAGGAAGGTGTGGGTGCCCTAATCAAGAACTGTGTAATTAAAAACAGCGATAAAGACGGCTTAACTGTGGAAGAAGGTAAAATGAAGGAAAGTCGCCAAGTAGAAGTTTACGATTCGCTGATTACTAAAAACGGTTGGAACGGGATTTACTCCCGTCAAAGAATTTTTGTTTTAGACAATAACGAAATTACCGACAACCAAAAAGACGGGGTAGAATTTTCTTCTGGATCAGAAGGAGCCTTGTCTAAGAACAAAATCAAGGATAATGGCGGCGATGGTATTAAGCTAACGCTAGACGGAAGTAAAATTACCGTAAAAAAGAATTCTATTAGAGATAACAACCGCGAAGGCCTAGAAGTTGCTGGGAAAGGAGAGAGTGGTTCTGTTTGGATTAGAGACAACAAATTTTACAAAAACGGTCGCTGGGCAATCGCCAAAATCTCCAAGGGCGGTTTCTTTGAAGACAAAATGAATAAAGGCGTAGTCCTGCAAAGTGGCAATGTTTTCTCTGACAATAAAAAAGGTATTATTTCTCCAGTAGTAAAAGACTAGATCCAATTCTAAATTTCTAATTTTTAATTTCGATTAAATTCAAAAAATCGAATTTAAAATCAATACCCCTAGACATTAAACTATCTGGGGGTTTTTGGTTTTGGAATAAAATTATCTTTGTTTTAAAATTAATAATTCTAATTTTAGTCGAAATTAAAAATTAGAAATTCGCAATTAAACAATCCCTATGGCACCGATCATTAAAGAAATTGGACCTTTATTTATGTTATCTCCACTTTGGCGATAAGAAAAATACTTTGGATCGCAAAAAGTACAATCAGAACTAATTGTAATATTTTCGGACTTTAATCCTGAATTTTCTAGTTGCTTTTTGATTATCCCCTTTAAATCTAAAAACAACCGGCCTTTTTTCTTTTTTATAAAAAGAGAAAATCCCAAATTATTAAAAATGGAAGCCACATCTTCTTTGATTTCAAAACAACAAACCCCAAGTGCCGGGGAAATTACAGCACGAACGCTAGAAAGTTCACCCCTAATAACCAAGATTTTTTTAATCGTGTTCTTGATTATCCCCTGTGCCACTCCTCGCCAACCAGCATGACAAATCCCAACTATTCCTGCTTTTTCTTCCCAGAGAAAAACTAAGGCGCAATCTGCTGCCGTGGCAGTAAGAAACACTCCTGGTAATTTAGTTACTAGGCCATCAGCTTCGGAATAAACTCCATTCGGAGGAACTTCCAAAAGAACACCAGCCACAGAACCCGCCTTTAGCTCTAAGGAAACTGTTCTTTGCGAATCAATACCGTTCTTTAAAAAAAACCGAAAACGGTTGGGAGCCTCTAAAATATTTTCATTTTTATTAGCCACTCTTTCCATGGGACCATCGGACGCCACAGACATCACCGCTCTAATATTTTTTGATTCAGAAAAAAAAGAAAGCACCTTTTTTGAATTACGAATTATGAATTACAAATTTCGATTAAAATTAAAAATTAGAATTTAAAAACGAGCCCGTTTCTAAATTAAAAAACTTGGTCTTTAATCGAAATTCGTAATTCATAATTCGTAATTAAAGAAAGTCTTTGACTTTACGGAACGATTGACTAAACTAAACAAGTGATAACACTAGATAAGCGTCTGTAGCTCAACGGATAGAGCGCTTGGCTTCGGACCAAGAGGTTGCGGGTTCGATTCCTGCCAGACGCGCCAACTAAATATAAGCTTTTTCTTCTGGATACTCCCCTTCTTTGGAGTATTGTTTTGATTCAGAATTCACTCTTAGAGAGTCTTTGAACGGAATTAAAGGAAGATAAACAATCAAGAAAAAACGCACCACAAAAACCGAAATAAAAACTTTTAGCGCAGCAAAAATTCCTAAAGAAAGTGCTAAAAAAGCACCCAAGGTAGCCCCCAAAAGAATGGGGGACAAAAAGCGAGCAACTTCGGCGCGTTTTTCGAATTTACGAATTTGCCAAATATCTTCTTCTAATCTTAAATGGATTTTTCGCAGTCGTTCTCTTAATCCAGCCTCTCCCCTCCCTAATCGGCGGAAAGCACGACGAAAAGCCTGGGCTCTGGTCAGCTCTTGCCGAATACCTTCAATAATACTCATCTCCTGATGAACCCCTTCTAAGCTAATTACCATTCCCAAAATAATTGTTAAAAAAGAAAGAAGATTTAGAATTTCTTTTCCAAAACTGAAAATAAATAATCCAAAAAAAATCAAGAGAACACCTAAAATTATTTTTAAGCCAGAAGAAGTCTCGCGATAATCTTGAATTCTTTCACGCAAAAATCCTTTAAACCCCTGTCGCCGCCAAAGCCTTTCTTTTTCCACTTTTAATCTTTCTATTTCGTCGGCAACAGTAATGCGATAAATAGTTTTTAAGCTGGCACTAAACAAAAAGCCCTTCTTCTTTTTAAATTCCTCAATCACTAAACCGCGGAAATCATCTAGTGCTCCCAAATATTTATTGCGAAGTAAAACATAAGAAGGATTTTCTTCTTTAGCTCCACAAAATCCTAACTTTCGTAACATTCCCATTACCCCCTTTTCCACCGCTAAGTCAACTTCTATAAACTCCAAGCGAGTTGCTTTTAGGCAAGAGATTGCTAAATCAACCTCTCCTTCTCGACTAGAACCATGAGGAATACTACCCAGAACGCCGGCCAATGAAGCTTTTTCTCTCAATTCCTTAACTTCTTCTTTTAGTTTTTCTGAAGAATGAGAAATGGCCATTCTGAGCTTTAGTGACTCCATTCTAGGATTACGCCGAGAAGAAATAGTTTTAGTGACAGCTTTAAAAAGAGTCACCGGTTTTAAAACCTTTGAATTCGCTAAAATCGGCTTTGCCTCCAAACGAGCCAATCGCTCCTTCCATTCCTTGGCGTTAATCCGCGCCGCCGCCATTCTAATTTTAAGATAAGGATTGTTCATATTTTTTATTATAACACATTTTATTCTTGCTCTGTTTTTTCTATTTTTACTCCGCCTTTTCCACAATCAACCAAAAAACTTTGGTTTTGCTGGTAATTGGTTTTTAAAAGCGATCTTAAAGCTAGTAAATTTATCAGTTTCTTTATTGTATTTTTTTCTACCCAGTAAGTACCCCCCCCCCAAAAAAAAAAGAAAGACCTTGCAAGTTTCGGTAATCGCTCCGGTAGTTACTGCTAACCTTTGACTGTCAGCACCAGTTTAATTATCTATTCCATCGACATTTTTATTGGTATCTATCTTCACCGACCCGACCGTTTCTTCTCCAATTACCTCAGCCGATTCCTTAATATTCTTTATAGCCAACATAGGTGTTGCCACGCCAAAAGCATTCAAGCTTTCCTTCTAAATTTAGACATTATAAATAGCCAGACTCCCATTTTTTGTTTGAATCTTTATTTCTTTCTCAAGGCTTTTTCCTTTTTTACTCTTGGTTCATTGAAAAAATATTACCAAAAAATAGCCCTTATCGCAAGAATCCATAATTGCCTTTTTCCGCTCAAAACCTAGCGCAATCGATGCCCGCCACCAAGAGTCAAATTTTGATGTTAAAAATCGCCAAATCCTTCTTCCACCATTAGAGAGAGCTTTTTGATTGTTATTTTCTTCTTCACTAATTTAACAACTTCCTTTACGAATCCAAGCTCGAATTTATTTGTGCCGAGAGGCGGGATTGAACCGCCGACACCAGGATTTTCAGTCCTGTGCTCTACCAACTGAGCTATCTCGGCCTATTTTTAAATTTTTAATTTTAAAGCTTGAATTTCGAAATAATTTAGAAAAAATAATTTTAAAATGGATTTTAATTTTAAAATTAATTATTCAAATTTTAATCAAAATTCAAAATTCGTCATTCACAATTATCCTAGGATCTTTGGAATTCTTTTAAAATCCCGAAAAAGCGTTTCTCTGAGACCTCCATTGTAAAGAGCAGCGGCTGGATGATACATGGCAAAAAATACCTGCTTTCCTAATCCTGGAAATTCCCGCCGAAAAGCTTGGCCATGTGCTTTAGAAATTGTTTTTTGTGGCATAAATCGCACCAAAGAGTGCCTGCCTAAAAGCACCAGCAATTTTGGCTTAATCACTTTAATCTGCCGAGCCAAAAAAGGAAAACAAGCTTCTACTTCTTGGGGCAACGGATCGCGATTCTGTGGTGGCCGACATTTAACAATATTGGCAATATACACAACTTTTCTTTCTAAATCAACCGAAGCTAAAAGCTCATCTAAAAATTTCCCAGCTGCCCCCACAAATGGCCGACCTAATTCATCTTCTTTCCGACCTGGCCCTTCCCCAATAAACATTAGGTCTGCATCCAAGCTTCCCTCTCCAAACACCAAATTAGTCCGCCCTTTTCCCAGTTCACACGCTTGGCAATTTCGCAACTTTTTTTCCAATTTTTCTAAAGAAATCTTCATGTCATATTTAGTTTAGGAACTATATTTTTCTCAAACTAATGTTCTTTTCCAAGTTCGTTCGGTCTCGACCGGGCCTCGCTCCACCTTGTTCCTGGTCAGCTTTGTTTAAAAAGCTTAAAGCTCTACAGAGACCAGAGGAGTATCCGTTCAGTAGACTAAGAGCCTTGTCTACTGAACGGATACTCCTCTGGTCTCTGTCAGCGGGAACAAGGAGCCTCCTCAAAGAACATTAGTTTAATAAAATAAAAAAAATTCCTAATCCCTAAATCTATGAAGCATTTCCAAGTCCCGAACCATTCCCTCTATTGTCGGCGTTTCTAAAATAAAATCAACTTTAGAAAATTCTCTTCGCCGAACTAATTTCCCAAAAGCTTCCTTACCAATTCTCCCTTCCCCTAAATGCGCATGCCGATCGCAATGTGAATCAAAATCCACTAAAGAATCATTAGCATGCACCACCCACAATTTATCAAACCCTATCAAACCCTTAATCTTCCTAACCAGTTCATCAATCGCCTTATCCCCTCTTAATTCTAAGCCAGAAGCAAAAGCGTGCGCCGTATCCAAACAAATCCCGCCTAATCCCGGCACTGCTTTTAATAAAAAAGCCAACTGTTCCAAATTGCTTCCCAAAATCCGACCGGCGCCGGCAGCATTTTCCAAAATCAATCGTGACTTTCCCGTGCGCGCCTTTTCGATTTCGATCAACGCCTTAACTATTCTTTCCGCCGCTTCGCTTGGCATTCCCGCCGTCCCACTGCCGACATTGCCCGAAGTTGCAGGTCGTCCCAATCCCGAAGTTGCCCGATGTTGCTTAATTGGTCCCCTTGGTCCTTTGTCCCTTTGCGCTCGTACCCCCTCACCTTCCCCATCTACCACTGCATAGTCCTTGGCGCTCCCCAAATGAGTCACTACACCTCGCACCCCCAACATATCAGCAATTTCCAATTCTTTTTTTAGCGCCTCAATCGATCCATAATAAATCCGACCATTTTTTGAAGCCAAATTAATAAAATACGGTGCGTGAATATAGCTTGATTTTAAACCCAAATCCACCACCGTTTTTTTAAACGCCGTCGCTTCTTCTGCGGAAGGAAGCTTTCTTGTTCCGCCACGAGGACTCTGTGAAAAAAATTGAAAACACTCACATCCCAATACAGATGCGTTCTTGGGAGCATTGGCCACTCCCCCCGCCGCCGAAACATGCGCTCCAAAATCCACTTGGTTTAAATTATGAATTAAGAATAAAATTATTGATCTTAGCTTTTCCAAACTGATGTCCTTTGAGGAGGCTCCTTGTTCCCGCCTACTAATATCTGTCATCCTGAGCGAAGCGAAGGATCCCTTGGTCTATAATTGACAATTATTTTCTAGCACAAGGGATTCCTCACTGCGTTCGGAATGACAAACAAGGTGGAGCGAGGCCCGGTCGAGGCCGAACGAACTGGGAAAAGGATATCAGTTTGGAAAAGTTTTGATTAAAATTCTAATTTTAAAATTTAATCGAAATCCAAAATTCAAAATTCAAAATTTCCCTAAGCTACCGCCGCCTTCCCTCCCTGATTCGTAATCCGGCCTTTAATCTCAAAACCAGAAGCCAACCGATGCCCGCCACCACCCAGCATTCTTGCTATCTTAGAAACATCGCAATGTTTATTCTCTTCACTCCGCAAGCTTCCTTTAATTTTATTTTCTTCCGCTTCTGCCAAAAAAATAGAAAACCGCGATTCACTCGCTGTGCCTAAAATATTTGTTACTCCAGAAAGATCTTCCAAGTTTGCTTGGCATTCAGCCAAGTCTCTTTGAGTCACGTAAGAAAAAGCCGCTTTAGTTTTCTGATTTATTTCTGCCCGAGCCAATGCTCGTCCCCAAATTTTTAAGACACCGGGTTTTTTCTCGGCATAAACCCCTTTGGCAATCGCCGAAAGAGAAACTCCCTTTCGCATTAAATAAGAAGCCGCCTTAATCAAGCCACTAGTGGTATTAGCATGCAAAAAACCACCAGTATCTGTAAAAATGCCCGTCAAAATAAAAGCCGCTTCTTCTTTCCCAAAATCAATTTCATTGATTCTAAAAAAATCGTAAACCATTTCACAAGTTGCCGCTTTTTGAGGCAACACTAAAGAAAAACGCACACCTTCCGCCGCCGAATCGCGATGGTGATCCCAGATTATTAATTTGGAAGCAAGCGCTTCCTTGCCACCGGCCAGTTGTTCTAAAAAATAATTAGGAAAACCGGTCCTCTCTGGTTGACCGGCATCTAAAATAACAATTAGATCTACCGGCTTCCCATCCCAAGCTGGTAACTCACCTTCTTTTACAAAAAAATCATCACAACCCCGAAAAAGCTTTTTTAATCCGCAATTAGCAACACCAGCATAGGCCGAAAAAACTTTTTTCCCGTCTTTTAAAAACCAATTTCTTAGCGCTAAAGAGGATCCTAAGGCATCGCCATCGGGATCTTTATGTGAAAAAAGAGCCACCGATTTTGCTTCCTTAAAAATCTTAAAAAGTCGTTTTATTTTTGCTTGATACTGATTTTTCATTTTTTAATTCGCCAATAATTTGTTCCACCGCTGCATAATTTTGGCTACCTTCATCAGGCCGAAAAGAAATCTTTGGAATATACTTGATTTTTACCCGCCGAACAAGCGCCCCCTTAATCATAAAAATATTGCGCCGCAAAGTTCTTAGGGTCTTTTTTAACGCTTCTTCGGGCATGGTAGACACAAAAACCAAAAGACTCCTTAAATCCGCCGAAGCTTCTACTCGAGTAATGGTTACTAAAATGTCTGGAAACTCCATCTCCCGGCGAACAACTTCTGAAAGCTCATCTCTTAAATTCAAATTAGCGCTCTTAATTCTTCTTTTATTCATTTTTTCAGCGATTAATCTTATAAAACTTAAACAATCCTTCTTCCAGCTTTGTCTTGTGAGGAAGATTAATTACAGGAGATTCAAAAACCAATGAAGATTTTAACTTGTTACGCACGCACCATTGACTAAACTCTTTCTCTGAAATATCTGGACTCTTAGTTAAAAAAAGGGATTCTAATAAATATGGGGCACTAGCAGTAGGCGTTATGCTTGTAATACGAAACGGTTCTTTTCCTTTTTCCACTAAAGCCACGCGCATAATATTACTTTCACTGGCAAAAAGATACAGCGGTCTTTTGTCCTGTGGTAATTTTCTTTCCGGCCTCTCTAAGTAAAGCATTTCCCCACCAACTTTTAACTTCTTAAGCTTATCAGAGAAAGCCAATAAACCAAGATCCCTCTTAGGGCTTAGAATATACTCGTGGACAAAGCTTCTTTCCAAAACTAAAACATTGCCAATGATAATTACAAAAAACAACAAGATTAATCTTTTAGCCCAAAGAAGTTTTATTTTTAAAACCAAATCCAAGATTAATTTGGCTCCCAATCCAAGATAACAATACATTGGAATTAAGTAGAAAACAGAACGCCTAGCTTCAATATACCCATAATCTGATGTTAATATTGCTATTCCAAAAATAAACACCGACGATAGCAGTAAGAAGATATTTCTGAATTGACGCCATGATTTTAAAACACTAAAAAAACCAACCATCATTGGTAAAAAAAGAATCGGATTAATAAAATGCGCATGAATCCTATCTTTAACCATGGGCTCTAACATTTGAGAGAATCCCGTTATCCTCTTTAAAAAAACAATTAAGTTTAAAGAAAGTATTCTAAAGGTATTAGAAATATTTTTTCCTTCATCTAAAATATTTTCTTTATCAACAAACAATAAATGCATTGGTCCGCCATTGTTCCCTGTTTGTTGTAATAGAATAATAACTCCAGGAATAATGGTTATTAAAAAACCTAGCAAAAACAACCCCACAGTTTTCCATTTTGGAATTATCTTGGACCAAAAAACACGAATAAAGGCCACCAAAGTCAATCCCCTAAGAAGACTGTAGGCATACCAAGAAAATCCCGTTAAAATGCCAAAAAAGAGAAAGTATAAAACATTCTCTTTTTTATTTTTTAAAAAACAAAGTAAAAGCCATGCCACACACAACAATAAGCTATAGGCACCATAACTGCCCGACCTTGAAAATTCCTGAAAAACAGCAGAAAAGCCAAAGAAAAGAACACCGAAAAAAGCTGCTTTCCTTCCCCATGAATTCCTAATCCACAAATAGAACAAAAACAGAGCAAGTAATGAAGTTGTAACTGTAAAAAAACAGACTAGCTTAAAACTGAATCCACCAAATAAATCACAAAACAGAAACAGGGGTAGAAGATAGAACATTGTCCGCCATCCGGAAGTAGTATTGCCCTCATGAAACTGACCAGTTTGGAGAAAAAATTCTCCAAAAGAACGATGAAAAAGATTGTAATTATCAATAAGGTTCTGTATTCCCCATTCGTTATGATATTTAATTAAAGAAATACTTTGCTCAATATGGCCATAAGAAAAAAGTAGAAAGAAAGTAAATAAAAACACCAAAAACAATCCTTCCAAATAATTCTTTTTAAATTCTAAACTATTTTTAAAAAGATCTTTTATTTTTATTCGATATCGATTTCCCATTTAATTCTTCTCTTATTCATTTCTTCAACGATTAAAACTTAGCGCAAAATTTTTAATTTTTTCTCGATCCTTAATCAAAATTCGTTCGTAAATTTTTTTCAAGATAACGCTCTTTGGCTTAGGATGAAAAATTAAAGCATCATCACCCCAATAAACTTGACCGTCTTTTTCCTGTTTCCGCTTCCGCTCTATTCTCTCTGCTTGTTTTTTCCCCAACCACCGCTCTAGCCAATCAAAAATCGGCAACAAAAGCAATTGCTCTAACACCCAACTCAACCAAGAAAAACCCCCAGCTCGCTCTTGCCACCAACCACTAAGCGGCTCCTGATCAAAATCAAAATCTCCTAAATATTTTTTAATCCAAACATTTTTCTTTCTTAAGCGTCGAATAATTCCTGATTGCGCTAAAAGTGGTGTTAAAAACAAAAGCTCCTGTGCTGAATACAAATCAAAAAATTTCATTTTTAAACTGTCTTCTGCTAAAAGACAATTCAAACAAAAGCGGTCTTTTTTCTTTTGACCTTTTTTCCTCTTACCAATCAGTTCCAAAACCAAAAGCACTCCCAATCGTGCCATCCAAATCCGACCTTTTCTCACTACCAAAAAAAGATCAATGTCACTTTTAGATCGCGGATTACCAGAGGCCACCGTTCCCGAAACCGCTACCAGCCTAAGAAACGGCAAGTGTCGTAAAAAAAACGCCGCTCCGGTCGCCATTTTCATTTTTTCGGCAGCGATTTTTAAATCCTGCGTTTTTCCCTTTTTTTCTTTCTTCCCCCAATAATAAAATCCTCTAAAACAAGAAACCAGTCCCCTGTCCTTTAATTCTTCCAAAACTATTGCTACCTGACCGGTTATTTTTTCCGTCTCCAGCGATTTAAACAAAGAAAAGCGCGTCAAAACCACTAATGGTGCCGGCAGTTTCCTTGCACGAAAATAAATCAAAGTTTTAATAAGTTCTAAAGATAAAGCGGTTTTTGGCGAAAGATAACCGTTTTTTGTCATCCAAAAATTTCTTTAAACTTCTTGATTTCTTCTTTTTTTATAAAATCTTCTCGTTCCTTAAAATATTGATCCATTTCTTCTAATGCCTTGGGATCTATTTTATACTTCAGCTTATTTCCACTATCATTTTCTACTGTCTGCTCTCTTTTCTCATCATTTAAATCAAATCTTTCATAGACCAATACACCAAAAATCAAAGGCAGGATCGTCCCTAAAAGCATTAAACAAAAAATCACTTTTTCGCGACCAAGAATAAATCTTTTTAAATTATATAATTTCATTTTAATAAGCCACAATTATAGTTTCTCCCAAAAGTTTTGAAGCAAGACCCGTTTCTTCTCCTCCCACACTAGAAGGCGCCGTTGTATCTTCCTCCACTTTTCCAAAATTCAAGCTTATTTTTTTAACAGAAGAATAGCCGTCTAAGTTTTCTATTCTAGCCAAAAAACGCATCCATTCAAAGAAACCGCTCTCTGTTTTTAAAATCAAAGCTAATGCTTCTCCTTCTCCTTTTTTTTCTTCAACCTTACCTTTCTTCTTCACTGCTTTTTCCTGATAAGTCTCCAACTTTAACTTAACCCCAGAATCCTCAGCTGCCTTTTCTATTTTAGAAATAAATTCCACCGGAGCCTCGTCGTCGGTCACAAAGCGCCTAAAAAGTCTTTTCCCCTCACCTTCTAGCTTGCTGCGTTCTTCTTTTAATCGGTCATAGTTAGCAATCTTTACTTCCATTTCCCAAGAAGATTTTTGGGCATCCCTAATTGCCAGATCCAAAAGCCAAACAGAATTAAGCATCCAACCAGAAAAAACCAAAAAAGAAAGCTCTATTGCCAAGAAAATAAAAAGCTTATTTTTAAACTTACCCAAAATCATTCTTTAAGTTTTAAAGTAAAATCAAATTCCACATCTTCCCTAGAAGTTAAGTTGGAAACCGGAGAAATTACCTCCCTATAAAAATCCGAACTCGCCAGCTTTTCTTTTAAACGAATCACCTGATCTCTCTCTTTTGCCTTTCCAGAAAGTATTATTTCGTAAATAACTTTTTCTTCCACATTTTTCTTATTCTCTGCTTCAGCCTTTTTCTCTTCGGCCGTCTTCTCAGCTTCTTCTTTTTCGTCCTTGGGTGGTACTATTTTTTCTTCTTCTTGAACCACGAAAGAAGAAAAAACAATTCCTGATTCCCAAAAATCATGCAACTCGGAAAGAATTAAAAACCAAACAGAAGATTTTTCTTCTTCCTTTTGAATCCTCTTAGCTTTTTCTAAAAGATCAAAACTTTTTTTTACTTCTGCTTCAAACTTTTCCAAGTCCTTCACTTCTTCTTTTAGCGCCAGCGTATTCTTGCGTGCCTCTTCCTCTTTTAACCGTTCAGTCATTCCCGCTTTTAGCGAATAAATATAAAAACCAAAAACTACATTTAAAAAAATAGCCAAAACAATCAATCCCGTTGCCTTCTTGGAAAGACAGTTCATTTTTATTTTTTCTACCTGCTCTTCGGGCAGAAGATTGATCTCCATTTTATCTTCTTTTTTATCTTTTTTTATTCCTAAATCTTGTACAATGACACAGTTCAAGGCAAAACCGGAGGAACGAGCGAAGCGTAATTGTGTTACGGTAAGCGAGTAACGACGGTTTTAACGAAGAAATGTGTCATTGTACAAGATTTTATCTAACCAAGAGCGCTCCCCAAAGCAATCGCATAATCGCTGATTAATCTTTTAGGCATTGTCAGTGCACTATGCTTCACTTTATAGAAAGAAAGCTCTTTTCCTTCCAAAATCTCTCTAGAAATTTCCTTTCCCAAAAAAGCATCCATTCCTTTAATTGCACTCCCCGCTCCGGTTAAATAAATCATTTCTACTTCTTCTTCTAATTCTTCTTCAAAATAATTCAAAGCACTCTTTATTTCCCGTAAAAGTTCACTTAGACTTTCCTTCCCAATTAAGAGCTGTTTTTTCCCTTTTTCCCTAGACGAATCAAAGCCAAACTTCTCTAAATCTTTGGTCACCGTTTTTTCTAATTCCATTTCCAGATCTGATTCTGGTAAGCGATGCTTAGAAGAACTGCCAAAGCTCGTTAAGATAGCTCTTTTAACATCTGTCACTCCCAAAAGAAGACTAGAAGAAAAAAGCGCCAAAAAACCCCGTTTAATCACCACAATTGATTTTCTTTCTCCTAAATAAATAATCATTTCCGGCCTAAGAGAAGCAGTTTCCATCTTGCCCAAACATTTGCTCAAGGCAAAAGAATCCGGTTCAAACCCTACGGGCAAAAGTCCGGCATATTCTAAAACTTGAATCCGACCAAGAATTATTTCTTTCGGCGCCGCCACCACTGCCACTTTCATTTTTTTCTTTTCTGGGTAGCGTTCTATTATTTTCCAATCCAAAAAAACTTTCTCCAAGGGCAAGGGAATACTGTCTTCTGCCTCCCATCTAACAGCTTCCTCTGCTTCTTCCGGATCAATCAAGGGCATCTCTAAAATTTTAACAAAAGTTTTATATTCTGGAACCGAACAAATAACTTCCTTTTTTTTAATAGGGTTAGGAATAGCATCAGCCATGGCTCGCCGAATAGTTTCCGCCACTAGCTTATGTTTTTGAATCACTCCCTTAATTATTAGCCCTGGAGCCAGTTTCCGCTTGGCATACCCTCTCACCAAGAGCCCGTTTTTATTTTTAGAAATTTCTAAAATTCGCAAACTTCTATCTTCTATTTGTAGTCCAAAAGATTTTGTATAATCCACTTGATAAAGCACCGCAAGAAAATTATTTTTTATTTTAGAGAAGGCTCTTTGTTCGCATTGACAGAGACCAGAGGAATATTCATTCAGTAGACTAAGAGCCTTGCCTACTAAATAAATACTTCTCTAGTCCCTGTTAATCTTGAGCCTCAATTAAAATTCTAACTTCAAATTTTAATCAAAATTCAAAATTCAAAATTCGTAATTGTTAATTCACAAGTATTATACATTATTTTTCTTCCTCCCACATATCTAAGCCATAGCTATTCTGAGTTGGAAAAAACGGCGGAATTTTATTGATCAGCTCTGAATCAAAAATCAGATTACGATTTTTATAACCACTACAATAAGTTGTGGGGCAACCCCAAGAAAAACCGTATCGCTGGTTAGTAGCGATAGCCCCATAAACCGTAATCGTATCTCTTTTATAATAAGTGGAACTGTCTCCAGAAGTAAAATAATCGCGCCCCACATTGCCGTTCTGAGCAATCAATGCCCCATCAATTTTTAAAACATTATTAGAAAAAAGCCCGATTTTAATACTTCCCTGAGCAATCAATCCTAAAATCTCCGAACCGTTGCGGTGAGCATAAACCAAATCTTTCTCCAAAAAAATATTCCTAAAAGAACCACCAGAGGTTATATCGGCAGCCACAATTGTTAAGTATTTATTATTCAGTGTTCCTTCTATCGTTGCATCATCTTCTACAAAAATTAAACCGTTAGCCGGCAAAGGATAGTTCCTTAAAAAAGTTTCTGATTGAATCTGATAGCTAACAGCACCGCGCGTTTTTACTCGGTAAACATCCACTGTTCCGTTAGTTTTTATGTTTAATCGATAACCATTTTTGTAAGATCCGGTAGTCTTAGCCAAATAAAGTCCACCAGATTGAGCATTGGTCTTAATATCTCTCAGGTCTCCGGTGATCCCAGTAAAATCAGCAGTAGCCAAAGGAAATGCCGTCCCTGCCAAAAAAACATCACCAGGATCAGATTTAGAAGTCCAGACCCCTGGCCTCTGGGAACTAGTATCGGGGTCCCAATAAACATCACGCGCCGAAGAAACCAAATTATGTGCTATTCCATCAAACCGAATGCCATCATTAGAATGGATCTTTCCCCAAACTTCTGTCCCTTCTCCAAATCGCATCACATCGTTGGCCACCACAGCAAACTCGCTCCAAGCCGGTTTCCTAAAACGAGCCTTGATTATCCGCTTGGCATTCGGATTAAGATAATTCCAGCCAGTAATTTTAGCGTCTATTATTGTAGATCCAGGCTCAGGTACCGTTACTTCCAAGCGGTATTTGCCTACTGCTTTTCCTTGAGGATCTTTGTATTCTCTTTCGTAAAAAGGAACTCCCAACGGACTCCCATCCCAATAATTTTGAATATCGTCAGCAATTTTTCCATCTAATTCAGAAGCAATGTGCCAGCGATACATTGCCAGCCCAGCCTCAGAAATATTAAATGCTTCTTCCCTTTGAACTTTTTTAATGCTCAGGCCCCGTTGGCTTTCCACATATCCCAAAAGACTCACTAAGACCACTAAAAAAAAGCTTCCAAAAACCAGAACCAAAGGAAGTATCGAACCGCGTCTTATTTTTTTTTGGTTTCTCATTTTAATAATCTTTTAAATTTCTTAAAAGAACTTGGGTGCTTACCGTTCTTATTTTCTCTTCTTTTCCAACTGGAGTCTTTAGCGTAATCTCCACTAATCGCACCCGAGAAACATCTACCGGAAAACTCAAGACTTCATTAACACCGCCACCCAGAGGATCTATTCCGTGGTAATTAAATAAAGGACTGCCTTCTTCCCAAACTATTTTATCGGTTATTTTTTTTACCACTTCATTCGCCACAAGATAAACCGGTGGCGCTCCAGTTGGCTCCGTCACTCCCCGATAAAACACTTCATTACTAAGAAAATACCGTATTTTTTCCGCTTTGCCATCGTTATCAGAATCCGAATAAAAAGCAATCTCATCTTCTTGGGCCGTAATAATTGGAAAACCAGCATTCTCACCGGTTCGTGTTTTTCTTAACTCTTCCGCTAATTTCTGGATACTTATATTCACTCGATCCGTTGCCAGTGCCTCTTCTGTAACTTTTAAATGATTCCGGTAGCCATAAGTAATAAAAGAAGCCGCCAAAGAAGAAGCCGTTACAAAAACCGTCACCGCTACTATTGCCTCAACCAACGACATCCCCTTTCTTTTGTTTTTTGATTCTAAAGATTCGCCCACTACTCTGAATTAAAAATTATTAGTCAATTTTATAAACCGGACTTTTAATAATTTTTTACAGAACCAATGTTCTTAGAGGAGGCTCCTTGTTCCCGCCTACTGAACCCTAAGCTTTTTAGACAAAGGAAAACAGGAACAAGGTGGAGCGAGCCATGGTCGAGGGCGAGCGTACTCCGAAAAGGACATTGGTTCTGTAAAAAATTTCAAAACTCAAAATTCATAATTATTCCCTAAGGTATTCTTTCCAAGAAAACATCCTTCTTGGTTAATCTTTCCAAAGCAACTGTTCCCGTATACGGTTGGTACTCAGCAGCATTGACTTCTATCTGATATTCTCCTTCGGCCATATTCTCTTCCCAAAAAAACGCCTTACCAGAAAAATCTGTAACAATCGATTGATTATAATCCTCTCCTTTTTTCACAGTCACTAAAATATCACCAATCGGTTCCTTGGTAACACTGTCTAGCGCCGACACCAATAAAGAATCTAGAGTTTTTTTAACCACGGTAAAATTTGCTTCCAGCTCACTCCCCGGAGTTAAAACCAGAGGAAGGTCAACGCTTGCTCTGACTAATTCCGAATTAAGATCATTGATTGTTAAAAAATAATTTCCACCACTCGCTTCTTCAAGCTCCACTTCTCCCACCCCGTTAGTTAGTATTGATTCGTCAGAAAAAACATAAACCGGCAAGGGATCTGCCGCCACTGTGTAGCCTTCTATTCTTCCGCCAGAAAGACCAGTATCTAATCCAGAAATCAAAGCTCCTTTTTCGTCTTTAAAAATCAGCTTTAAATTACCAAGCTGATTTGCCTCTATTGTTTTTAAATTCAAAGAACCAAGAACTACCGTTGCATGCTCGTTCACTGGCCGAAAAACCGATTCCGGATACGGTGGCAATGTTCTGATTTCCTCCATTCCAGAACAATTAAGTTTTATCTCGTAACCATTTTGAGAAGCCGAAAGACCTAAAAGTAAAACATTTCCCCCATCATCGGTCCGAGTATTAATCGCCACTGGGGGTGCTATTTCTTCATTTTTTATTTCTACATCACAACCAGCAATTCCCAACCCTTCAAAATTGATTGCATTAAAACTTAATACTCCACCACCCTCCTCTTGCTCTGGTGTTTCTGGATAAATGCTAGAAACCAAAACTGCTTGCTTCTGTTTAAAATGACTAGGCCAAGAAACTTCTAGCCGCACCGTTTTAAAATCTGAAGGCGTATTGTCTGCTGGAAAAACACCATCCAACGGATCATCCGAAAATTTTACTTCTGTTTTCACTAAAAAATTATAACCACCCTTAGAAATATTTCTAGACTGCAGAATCGTTCCCGCCGGAACACCGCCCTGTGTCCCTATTTTGGAATAAGCCATTGATTTTAAAATTTCCATTTCTTCGTTCGCCAAATAAACCGCCATCATTCTTGTTTTGGAATCAGCAGTTAACCTTCCAGCTAAAAGAAACATTTCGTAGAAAGTAACACTTACCAAAGACAACAACATTACCGCTACTAATGATTCTATAAGCGTTACTCCCCTATTTTTTGATTTCAAAAATTTAGACAATCTTTTTAATTAATTTTGAATTTAGAACTTTTGTGAACCAATGTTCTTAGAGGAGTCTCCTTGTTCCCGCCTACTGAACCCTAAGCTTTTTAGACAAAGGAAAACAGGAACAAGGTGGAGCGAGCCATGGTCGAGGGCGAGCGTACTCCGAAAAGGACATTGGTTCACAAAAGTTCTATTTCGAAATTCAAAATTCGTAATTCAAAATTAAGGCTATCCTACTTCATTCATAATCGAATACATTGGCTGTAACATGGAAATAGCAAAGAAGCCCACCGCCGCCCCCATTACAATCATTAACACCGGCTCCATAATAGAAGACAAGCTCTTGGTAATTGTGTCTACTTCTTCTTCGTAAAACTCCGCCAATTGTTTTAAAATATCAGCACTCATCCCCGTTTCTTCGCCTACCCGTACCATCTGAGTCACTAGAGTAGGAAAAATCCCTGAATTTTCAGCTAGAACGGAATTTAGCGCCACTCCTTTCCGTACTTCTTGAGACGCTTTTTTAATCGCCTCCTGGTAAAAAACATTATTCACCGAAGAAGAAATTATTTCTAACGCCCGCACTATTGGCACACCGCCAGCCAACATGGAAGAAAGAGATCGGCAAAATTGAGCCGAATTAATTTCGGTAGCGATTCCTTTAATAAAAGGCGTTTTTAAAATTAACCAATCTACCAATCGACCTCCCAAGCGACTTTTTATCACCAGTCGCATTAAAAAAATAAAAGCCAAAAAGCCAAAAATAAAAAGCAAAGTATGATTCCTTAGGAAATCAGAAACATTAACAATGAATTGGGTAGTTGCCGGTAACTCCACATCCAAATCGGTAAAAATTTTAGTAAGCTTAGGAATCACCACTACCATCATTATCATTCCAATCACAATCATTGCAAAAAACACCACCATTGGATACATCATTGCCCCCTTTATTTTACTCCTTAATTCATGCTCCTTTTTCATTTCTCGCGCCAAAAGATTCAACGCTTCTTCCAAATTCCCCAATGCCTCTCCTATTTCCACCATGCTTATAAAAATCTTGGAGAAAACTTTAGGATGCATGGCCAGCGCCTCGTGAAGCGGAATCCCTTTTTTAACACTTTCCAAAACCTCTTTTAAGACTTTGCTAAAAACCGCTGACTCAGCCTGCCCAGCCAAAACCGAAATTGCCTCTGGTAAACTCACTCCACCCTTAATCATTACTCCTAAATGGCGCGTAAACATTAACTTTTCCACCAAAGGAACCGAACCAAAAGAAAAACTAAAAAAACTTTTTCCTTCTTTGACTCCCCTCAGCTCTATCTTTATTGGCGTTAAACCATCCTTTTTAAGTTGCCAAGCCAAATCTCTTTCTCTTTCCGCCTTTAAAAAGCCAGAACTCCGAACACCCTTTTTATTAATGGCTTGGTACAAATAAAGTGGCACCGTAAAAAATTAATAATAATGGAGATTTGCACATTAAAAAAATGCATCAAACGCGTAAATCCCAAGCAAGCTATTCCCTTGTCACTCTTAATACTTCTTCTATGGTAGTGATTCCTAGAATCGCCTTTAAGAATCCGTCTTCAAACATTGTTCGCATTCCTTTTTCCCGTGCCCGCGTTTCAATGTCTAGCGAGTTCTGTCCCTTAGAAATCATTTTCGCAATTTCATCGTCCACTTCTAGTACTTCAAAAACTCCCGCTCGCCCCTTATAACCCGTTTGATTACAACGCTCACAACCTTTCCCATGTCGAAAGTCAATACTGGTAAGATTTTTCATTTTAGCCGCTTCTTTAGCCGAACGAGGATCTTTCTTTAAAAAAGTAATTAGTTGATTCAAGTCCGCCATTTGAGAAAGGGAATTTAGTTGATCTTTGTCTAAACGATAATTTTCCTGGCAGTTTGGACAGATTTTTCTAACCAAGCGTTGGGCAATTACCACATTTAGCGTTGTGGCTACCAAAAAAGGCTCTACTCCCATATCTATTAAGCGAGGCAAGGAAGCCGCCGCCGAATTGGTGTGAATAGTGGAAAGCACCAAGTGACCAGTCATTGCTGCATGAGCCGCTATTTCCGCAGTTTCTGCATCCCGAATTTCCCCCACCATAATAATATCCGGATCTTGGCGCAAAAGTGATCGCAATCCCGCCGAAAAAGTTAATCCAATCTTAGCCATTACTTGTGTTTGATTAACTCCTGGCATTCGGTATTCAATCGGATCCTCCACGGTGCTAATATTTACTTCTCGGGAATTAAGAATATCTAATACGGTGTAAAGCGTGGTCGTTTTACCGCTTCCTGTTGGTCCAGAAACTAGAATCATTCCATTAGGTCTTCGAAAAGCCACCTGCACCGCTTCCAAAGCTTTTCCATCCATTCCCATTTGTTCCAAGGTAAGTCCCTTTGATGATTCATCTAATACCCGCATCACCACCTTCTCTCCTCCATATACCGGAAGAATAGAAACCCGAAAAGAAATATCGGCGTTTTCTTCGGCCATTTTAAACCGACCATCTTGAGGTAAACGATGTTCGTCTAATTTTAAGTTAGCTAGAACTTTAATTCTTGCCACAATAAACGGTAAAATCTCTTTAGATAAATTCATTGTATCGTGCAATATTCCGTCAATTCGGTAACGCACAATCATTCCTTCTTCTAATGGTTCAATGTGGATATCACTCGCCAACTGCAGAATAGCGTGTTTAATCAAAGTATTCACAATCTTAACCACCGGCAGATCAGCCGCTGCCTTTTTTAAATCATCTTCACTGCTACCACCATTTTTAATCAAAGCCGTTTGGGAATTCTTTTCAATAATTTCTCCAAATTCAGCCTGCAATGATTTTTGGTATTGATTTAGAACCTTAGCGATTGATTTTTGAGAAGTAAGACAAGGAATTATTTTAAATTCCGTTTTCTTTCTAATAAAATCAATTACTGGAAGATTGTCGGGATCAAGCATTGCCACCTTCAAGCGACCATCTTCTTTCTGAAAAGCAACAATATTGTTTTTTCTAGCAATAGACTCTGGAATAACTCGCAAAACTTCTTTAGAAATAAGAACATTCTCCAAATCTACATAAGGAATACCATTCACATAAGCATAGGCTTTATGCAACTGTTCATCGCTAATTATTTTTTTTTCCACCAAAAATTGAGCCCACTTTTTACTAGGGACCGCCTTTTGAGCTTCTTCTATCTCTGTTTTGGTTACTAGTCCAGAATCTAAAAGAAACTGCGCCAACTGATCATTTGTTTTTGGCATTTTTATTTTTGTAAAACTACTATCTTCCTCAAAGAATAGCACAAAAATTATGAATAAAGAATTTTTAATTTCAAATAAATTTAAAAATTCTACTTTCCAAATTATTTCGAAATTCGAAATTCAAAATTCGTAATTCATAAGCTGGCTTTTAATTCCTAAAAAATTTATAATCAAGAAAGTTGTTTTTTTCTTTGGATTCACTTGGCTTAAATAAAAATAAAATGCCCCCCGTCGATCCATCAATCAATCCCAACAATCAACAAGATTTTACTCCAGTTGATCCGGCTTTTCGACCACCAACTACCCCAGCGCCTTCACCAGTAATCAATCAAGCTCCTCCAATAGCTACTGCTATGCCTGGATCAGAATCTTCTTCTTACGGTTATGGACCTTCTTCACCTACTTCTTCGGATATTAAAAAAGCAAATAGTCCCAACAGTAGAGATAAAAACCAATTTATAAATCTTAAAGAATTCCCTGAATTAGAAGAAATTCCCGAAGGAGATTCAGAAACTAAAAAAATTATCACCATTGGTGGCCTTATTGTTGGTGGAATTTTTCTAACGGCCATAATTCTTTTTTTGGTTACTAAAAATAAACAGAAAGATCCGGTTACTCCAGTCAATCCTAAAGAAAATCCCACTGATCCAGCAGAAAAACCCACTGATCCCCCAGAAAAGCCGACCGATCCAGTAGAAAAGCCGACCGATCCAGTAGATCCCAATAAAAAACTTCCAGAAAACACCGCCACTCAAAAAAATATTTCTCTAGAAGAAGGAGCCGATATTAATCGTCTATTAGAAGATTACTTTGCCGAAATAAAAAACCAGGAAACAGAATTCAATTTCTACGACAAAAACATCGATCGGCTTTCCTTGGCCCGTTTTGCAGAAAGATCAAAGATAACCATCCCCTATTATGTAAACGAAATTGTTACTTCTAAATATTATTTTTTTATGAATCTCACTTTTTCTAGTAAAAATCCCAAAACAGTTTTGATTCTAGAATCAAACTTTTCCGATTACAAAAAAACCGAAGAAGTTATGAAGCGTTGGGAAAATTATTTATCGGAAGATCTAAAAAGCTTCCTTCTTTTAGGAGAAGACTACGACTTTATTGCCAACGCTAAAAATAAAACATTTACTAGCAGCAGTAAATATCCAGGTGGTCGCTATATTAATTTCTTAAACGACGGCTCCGTTTCACTAAACTACATTGTTATGCGAGATAAAATTGTAATCGCCAACAGCTTTGAAGCTTTTGAATCCGCAATTGAATACATTAAAACCAGAGAAGACCTCTAGAACAATTACGGATTGCGAATTATAAAACTACTAACTTTCCCAAGCCAATATTCTTAGAGGAGGCTCCTTGTTCCCGCCTATTAAACTCCAAGCTTTTTAGGTAAAGCAAAGCAGGAACAAGGCGGAGCGAGGCCCGATCAAGACCGAGCGTACTCCAGGAAGAATATTGGCTTGGGAAAAATCTTTCTTAAACCATTACTCAAAATTAGTAATTCAACATAAAAAAAGAAGCCGTTTTACCGGCTTCTTTTTTATCCTAAAACTTTCTTGGAAAAAATTACATCATTCCTCCACCCATTCCCATTCCTCCATCCATGCCTGGGGAACAAGAACTACAACTGCCACCATCTTTCTTTGCTGGCAAATCGGTAACCACTGCTTCTGTTGTTAGAACCATGGAAGCCACCGAAGCTGCATTTTCTACTGCGCAACGAGTAACTTTAGCTGGATCAACTACTCCTGCAACTACTAAATCTTCGTATTTATCGGTAGCGGCGTTGTAACCAATATTTCCTTTTAATCCCATTACCTTTTCCACAATCACTGAACCTTCTTTGCCACCATTAACCGCAATTTGTCTTAATGGTTCTCCTAAAGATCTCATT
Organism: uncultured Candidatus Saccharibacteria bacterium; assembly: GCA_964598205.1. GTDB lineage: Bacteria > Patescibacteriota > Minisyncoccia > CAIUEV01 > JAHKAQ01 > CAZRBB01. The sequence continues at coordinate 16,569 of CAZRBB010000004.1, read as the reverse complement.
AAAATATCTAGTCCAATCTTTTCGTCTCCAACTACCTCTACCTTTTCCAATGCCTTAATCGCTCTAATCAAAGCTACGCCTCCACCAGGGACAATTCCTTCTACCACCGCCGCCTTAGTAGCTTCTAGCGCATCTTCTACTCGATGTTGTTTTTCTTTTTGTTCTACTTCGGTAGCCGCTCCTACTTTAATAATCGCTACACCACCAGCCAACTTGGCCAATCTTTCTTCTAGTTTTTCTCGGTCAAAATCAGAATCACTTTCTGTGATTTGCTTCTTAATATTGGCAATTCGATCATTGATCATTGTCTTTTTACCATCACCACCAACAATCGTTGTATTTTCCTTAGTGGCTACTACCCGACTGCAAGTACCGAGCATGCCCAGCTCCACATTTTCTAATTTCATTCCCCGATCCTCAGAAATCACAGTACCGCCGGTCAAAACAGCAATGTCTTCTAGCATTTCCTTGCGGTTGTCTCCAAATCCAGGAGCCTTCACTGCCAATGCAGAAAAGATTCCTCTCAATTTATTTACCACCAAAGTCGCCAAGGCTTGCCCTTCAATATCTTCAGCAATTAAAACAATTTCCTTTCGACCAGACTGAGTTACTTTTTCCAACAAAGGTAAGATCTCTTCTACAGAAGAAATCTTTTTGTCGGTAATTAAAAGAACTGGCTTTTCCATTTCCGCCTCCATGTTTTCCGTGTTGGTCACCATGTAAGGAGAAACATAGCCTTTATCAAATTGCATTCCTTCTACCAATTCTTTTTCCAAACCAAAAGTTTGCGATTCTTCAACTGTAATTACACCATCGTTACCTACTTCTTCCATTGCTTCGGCAATCATTTGTCCCACTTCTGCATCTTGAGCAGAAATAGTGGCCACCTGCGCTTTTTCTTCTCGATTCTTTACCGGCTTGGCCATTCTCTTAATTTCCGCCACCACCGCTTTTACTCCTTTGCTAATTCCCCGGCGCACTTCTATTGGATTAGCACCGGCAGCAATATTCTTCATTCCTTCGGTGGTAATTTTTTGTGCCAAAAGAGTAGCCGTGGTAGTACCGTCTCCAGCATTGTCCCCTGTTTTGCTAGCTACTTCCTTAACCAATTCCGCACCAATGTTTTCAAATTTGTCTTCTAGTTCTATTTCTTTAGCAATCGTTACTCCATCGTTAGTGATTGTTGGAGAACCAAAGCCTTTGTCTAAAACCACATTCCGACCTTTTGGCCCCAAAGTCACTTTTACAGTGTTGGCAACCTTATTGATTCCAGAAAGCAATAACTGCCTAGCCTTCTCGTCGAATTTTATCTGCTTAGCCATTTTTTTATTTAACTGATTAATAAATTATTGCACTAAAAATGTAGCAAAAAAATTTAGCACTCGTCAAGGACGAGTGCTAAAAAATAAATTTAATATAGAGAACAAACCAGGATTTACGCATTTGAGCGCAGTTCAAGGCAAAACCAAACGAACGAGCGAAGCGTAATTAGGTTACGGTGAGCGAGTAAGTTTGGTTTTAACGAAGAAATGTGCCAAATGCGTAGATCCGCTACTAGGATTTAAGTTTTACCGCTTCTACCGAACAAGTCGCTTCGCAAGTCCCACAGCGAATACAATCCTTGGGCTTGGTTTGAACCGGATCGCCATCTACTTCCTCTAAACATTTAGTGGGACAGTTAGCCACGCACGCCATGCAACGAGTGCAAGCGTCTAAATCAAACACCACGGTTGTTTCTTCTTGGGAATCTTGTTTAGAAATATCTTCTGCCATTTTTTTTATTTAAAAATTAACTAACACGGTAATGTTAAAAGCCTCAGCCCAAAAAGTCAAAAGGATTAGTATCCGTAAGGAGTTTCGTTCTTGTGCTTCGCTGTAATCTTAATGTAATCAACCTTTCTTAACATGTTCTGATCTTTATCCCATTCTCCTTTTACTTTTAATCTCCAGTAAGGAGTTAATTTGCTTAACGATCGATTCTCTCCTTTATAAGTTATCTTAGACTTCCCTTGTTTAATGGTAGTTAGGTTCGTTTTGTTTAAACTATGAGCTGCATAGATATAGCCATCTTCAGCGGCATAAACATCGGCCACCATTACTCCTTTATCTTTTTTATAAAGATCTTTTTGAGATCCCTCCTCTATCTTACATTTAGAAGGAATAAAGTAGCTGGGAAAGCGTCTTCCTCGGCAAGTAAGATGATCGCCAGATTCCAGCTTAAAAGGATCAACCATGATTCCGTATTTGCTTAAAAGTTCGGTCTTGTCTGGATCGGCCAAGCCCAAGGCAATGTTGTAAACTCCGCCCGACTTTTGAACCACAACCATTCCCTGTTCCGAAAGCACTTGGATTACCTTGGCGTTTTTAAGCTTCATTTTTGTACCACTTCCAGAATCTTTTGCCTGAGCCAAAAAAGGAAGAGTTAGGAGCAGTCCGCCTACAGCGACCCCTGCCCAACAACTTCTTTTCTTCATCTTTTATTTTTAATATTTATTTTCTTTATTTCCCATCGATCAGTCAAATTTATCCTACTATATCATAAACAATAAAAAAGATGCCAGCTTATAACTCAATTGCAGATGACTAATTACTAAATAAGCTTTTCAGAAACTATGTTCTTCTCGGAGTACGCTCGGCCTCGACCGGGCCTCACTCCACCTTGTTCCTGCTCTACTTTGTCTAAAAAGCTTAAGGCTTTAGAGATTAGAGGAATAACTGTTCCAAACAGAATTGAGTTGTTTCTGCTTGGAACAGTTATTCCTCTAATCTCTTTCTGTGTGACGGGAACAAGGAGCCTCCTCTAAGAACATCATTTCTGAAAAGCTGCGAATCGAAATTCAAAATTCGTCATTCGTAATTGAATTATAGCTGGACAGACTGCTTTTTTCCGTTAAGATAAATTGATTTTAATTATCCCCATGGAAACCCGCGGACAATATTTAATGAACAAGTTCACCAAGCACGCCAAACGGTCACTGGACCGAGCGCGTTATTTTGCCACTCAAGAAATATCAAAAGAAATTCTAGTTAAACATTTAATTTTGGGCATCGCCGCCGAAAAAGGCAGTGTCGGAGAAAATATTCTAAGAGAACTAGGTATTAAGAAGGAACCTTTAATTGATTTTGACCAAGATTCTAACGCAACCAAAGACCTTCCCTTCTCTTTCGCTCTAAAAACTATTTTAGCCACTGCAGTTAAAATCGCTGCCCAATATCATTACCCCTACATCGGCACCGAACATTTAGTTCATGCCGTAATCAAATCAAAAGAGCCAGAAGTAGAAGAATTTTTTTCTAAAAATATTTTAAATAATTCTTTTCGCCCCCTTTCTAACCCAGAAGGTTTTGGCCGCTTGCCAGACTTCCTTCATTCTATGCACCTTGGCATCACTTCTAAAAATAAAAGATCACTTAAAAACAATCCCTTAGAAAAATTTGCTGTTAATTTAAACCTAGAAAATCAAGAAGAAAATACTCATCCAATTATTGGTCGGGAAAAAGAAGCAGACCGCTTAATCAATATTTTACTAAGAAGAAGCAAAAATAATCCGGTGCTTATTGGCGAGCCAGGCGTAGGTAAAACGGCCGTTGTTGCCGCCTTAGCCCAGAGAATCAATAAAGGAGAAGTTCCTGGAGCAATGAGCGAAAAACAAATTTACGAATTAGACTTAGGCCTACTCCTTTCTGGTACCACTTTCCGCGGAGAATTTGAACAAAGAATGAAAGAAGTTGTTCAATACGCCTCATCCAACAAAGATATTATTTTATTTATAGACGAAATTCATAACCTAATAGGAGCCGGTAGCGCTCAAGGAAGCTTAGATGCAGCCAATATGTTAAAGCCAGCCTTGGCCAAAGGAAAATTAAAATTGATTGGCGCCACTACATTCGACGAATACCGCCGTTACATAGAAAAAGACGCCGCCCTAGAAAGACGCTTCCAGCCAGTCAATGTTAAAGAACCCCAAGGGATAGAAGTAAAAAAAATTCTTTCAGGTATTAAAAAAAGTTACGAACAATTCCATCGCGTTAACCTAGACGAAAAAGCCCTAGAAGCGGCGGCAACTCTCAGCGAACGCTACCTAAACGACCGCTTTCTTCCAGACAAAGCAATCGACTTAATCGACGAAGCCCAGGCCAGAGCCAGAGCTAATGCCATTTCTTTTGACACCACCAAAAAAATAAAAAAATGCTTAGAACAAAAAAGAAAAATCAAAAAACTAAAAAAGAGATTGGTTTTTGATAACAAGTTAGCGCTGGCCGTAGAATTAAAAAAAGATGAAGAAGAATTAGAAAATATTTTAAGAGTCATTAAAAAAGAACAAAAAAGAAGAGAAGATTTAACCTTTCTCCGGGTTACCGAAAAAGATATTCAAGAAATAGTCGCCGAACGAACCGGTATTCCCTTAACCGAAATCGGAGTAAAAAAACCCCAAGAAATAGTCCTCTTAAAAAAGAAACTTCAAGAAAGAATTATTGGTCAAGATCAGGCCTTAAAAGCCGTTATTAAAACCATCCAAAAATCCTATAGTGGCATTGGCGACCCTAGTCGCCCCTTAGGATCTTTTGTTTTCTTAGGGCCAACCGGAGTTGGTAAAACCTATTTAGCCAAAAGCATTGCCCAAATTTTATTCAAAAATCCCGCCAGTTTTTTGCGAATAGACATGAGTGAATTCGCCCAGCAGCACAATGTTTCTAGGCTAATCGGCGCTCCCGCCGGCTATGTTGGCTACGAAGACGAAAACAAGCTAACAGACAAGATTCGCCGCAACCCTTACAGCTTAATTCTCTTTGATGAAATAGAAAAAGCTCATCCAGAAGTTTTTAACATTCTTTTGCAAGTGTTAGAAGACGGACTCCTAACGGATTCTTCCGGTCGGGCCGTTAACTTTAAAAACACCCTAATCGTTATGACTTCTAATTTGGGAGCCAGAGATTTTACCAAAAATTTGCTTGGATTTGGAAAAGAAGGCACTGAATCAAAAGATGATTCTTCCCAAAAAAAGACAGCCTTGGCCAATTTTAAAGAAGAATTTTTGCCAGAACTTTTAAACAGAATTGATCACATTATTGTTTTTAACGCCCTAACCAAGAAAGATCTTAAAAAAATCGCTCAAAAAGAGATTAAGAAAATTATTCAAAGATTAAACAAGAATAAAATAAAGTTAAAAATCAAACCAGAAGTTTTCCAATTTTTAGCAGAAAAAAGTTTAGACAAAAAAGAAGGTGCTCGCCTTCTAAGAAAAAACACAGAGAAATATTTAGAAAATCCCTTAGCAGAAATCATTATCAAAAAAAATCCCTCCACCGCTCTCTCCCTCAGGGCTTCTGTTAAGAAAAATAAAATAATTTTTCGTGGTTAAGTTTAGAAAAAATTTAATACTTTTTTAATTGGGCTTTATCTTTCTCTTTTAGAATAAAGCCATGTTATTAAAAATAAAAAAAATCCTCCTGGATTGTTTTTTGCCGATTAATTGTTTTCGTTGTGGAAAGCCCCATTTCTACTTCTGTCCCAACTGCGCCAGTAAATTAGAACTCTACCCAAATAGTTTTTGTATTTTTTGCGGTCGGTCATCTTCTGGTGGCAAGCTCTGCCCAGATTGCCAACATAAATTTTTTCTAAAAAAAGTCGTCACCGCTTTTTTTTACACTAACTCAGCTATTAAAGAAGCAATTCATATTTTAAAATACCAAAAAGCTTTTCTAATTGCTCGCGATTTAGCCCAAATTATTTTTTATCATCCAGCTTGCCAAAAAATTCTTTGCTCAAAATCACCAGTGCTTTTAGTTCCTGTTCCGCTAACTTCTAAAAAAGAAAAACAAAGAGGTTTTAATCAATCACAAAAAATTGCCAAGAATTTAAGTCTTAAAACCAAAATCCCCTTGGCTTCCAACCTTCTTTTAAAAACAAAAGAAACACCACCTCAAGCCAAAACTAAAAATAAAAAACAAAGATTAAAAAACCTTAAAGACTGTTTCTTGGTTAATCAACGCTTTTGTAATCCGCATTTTTTTTCTCAAACTATTATTTTAATAGACGACATTCTCACCACCGGCGCCACCTTAAAAGCCTGCGCCAGTGTTCTTTTTCGGGCAGGATTCAAAAACATAGAGGCAATCACCATTGCCCGCCAAACAATCAGAATTAAAGCCTCCAATTAAATTTAGGATTTTCTATGATCCGCTTTGTTGTTTTCCCAAAGTCCATGAACATTGCAGTAGCAACGCAAAATTTCTCCTCCCCTGTTACCAAAAGGAACCTCTGGAGCTTCTCCCGGTTTTAAATGTTTACGAGCATATTTTCCAGAAATAGAGACTTTTTCTATCCATTCAATAAAGTGGTTTTCTTCCATTGGATGAGCCACTTCCCCCACTTTCACTACTCGACCAACCCGCACCGGCACATGTTTCTCTTGGCCTTCATCTTTCTCCGTGTGCACCACTTGTAATTCCATTGGCTTCCCGCAACAAACTAATTCCCCTTCTCCCGGATGTAACGCCTCGGTAATATTCCCACAGATACTGCACCTATAAAGCTGTTTAAATTCGGTCATTTTGTTTAAATTATTTATTATTTTTATCTATACAACCCAAGCCACAACGAGTAAATAAAACTTGGTCTTAACAAAAAATACTGATCACCAAAATTATTATAATCTTAGTACTCCTCGCATTTTAACTGATAAAAAGCTTGAGCATGAGAACAAGAAGGGCAAATTTCTGGCGCTTCTTTTCCTTTATGAACATAGCCACACTCCCGACAAGTCCACTCCACTTCCTCTTCTTTTTTAAATAGGGAACCGTTTTTTATCTGTTCTAAAATTTTCCCGTAGCGTTCCTCGTGATGTTCTTCGGCCTTAGCAATTGACCGAATCCTTGCCGCCATCTCTGGCAAGCCTTCTTCTTCGGCGGTTTTGGCAAATTCCGGATACATTGCCGTATGCTCGTGGTTTTCTCCGGCAATAGCGTGTGCCAAATTATCTGCAGTAGTTCCTAAAATCACCGCCACTTCTGATTCCGCCTTTACCGGATTTTTTAATTCGGAATTCTTAGCTAAAATTTCTAGCATCATCTTCATAATCTGCTTGGCGTGTTGCTTTTCCTGGCTGGCAGTTAAGACAAAAATCTCCGCTACCTGCTCCATCCCTTCTTTCCTGGCCGTACTGGCAAAAAAATCATAACGATTTCTTGCTTGCGATTCACCAATAAAAGCGTTAGCCAAATTGTTCAATGTTTTTTCCATAATTATTTTTTAATGATTATTTATTTTTTATCTTTCCTAACCCCATTCTAGCTTTTTTCCTTCTAAAAAAATAGCGTCAAAATCAAACGCCAACGCTTCTTAAAAATTAAAAAGAAAAACCACAAGCATAATATTTTAAGTGCCAACTAATATGAAAAATAGAAACAACCACCATTGAGATTCCTGTTTCCACATGCCAATAAAGTATGTTAAGTGGCCAATTCCAATTAAAACCGTAATTTATTTTCAACACCAAAAAAATTCCCAACAATCCCGAAGCCAAAAAAGAAAAAAGCAAAACCAAATTCCAAATCCGACGATGCCAAACCAAGCTTATTATTTTCTTCCCAGCCAATAAATAAGTTATTCCGTAAGCAATCAAAAGAACTAAAGAAAGCGGTAAGAAATTATAGATTGCTTTTATTTTTCTTTTTTCTGGTATCAAGACTTCGTTTTCGTTTTTTGTTTCTGGCTGGTTGTTAGAAGTATTTACTGCAACTTGGCTTAAATCGCAAACCCCGTTTTTATCTTGATCAACATACCTTCCGCATTCTCCAGGATACGAATCATTAGTTAATCCGTACGGACAAGTCGTAGCCGCCAAAGCAAAAGAAGGAATTAAAAAAATAAAAACCAATCCCAAAACCCAAACTTTAAAATATTTCCTATTCATTCCAATAATTATTTAGCAATCAACAAAAAAAGCCAAAACCTCACTAATAATACGAATTTTTCTTAATTTTATATGCAACTCTTTATAATTCGTTAATTTAAAAAAATTGTAAAATCAAAGATTGAATAATTATAAACACCTAAAGCCAAGAACAAAGTCAAAAATAAACCGCAAATAAATTCGTTATTTTTAAATCAATTTTGCTTGCACAAAAAGGTAAAAGAAGGTAAAAAAAAGAATCTCCGCACAATTTACGGGGACGTAGCTCAGTTGGTTAGAGCGTCTGCCTGTCACGCAGAAGGTCGCGGGTTCGAGCCCCGTCGTCCCCGCCAGAGAAAAATCTCCATTTATAGCCAAACAATAATCATGATCCGGCCGAATCAAATTGAATATCTTTTGAATAAAATAAAATACGCTGTATTTCTATTCCTCTTACTAATTCCCCAAACCACTCTGGCTTATGGGGTAATTGCCGATATTCATTACGGAAAAGCAAATACTAAAAAATGCACTGGTTTTCCTACTATTTATCCTAAAAATGGAGCTAATTCTTTTAAGGCTGCCTTAAAAGAATTAAAAACAAGAGGAGAAGAAGTAGTTTTTATTCTTGGAGACAGCACGGACAAAAAAGACAGCAAAAGAAACAAGGAATTAAAAAAAATAGCCACCAAATCAAAACTAAAAGTATTTTGGTTAAAAGGAAATCACGGAATAGAACAAAGCGGATACTATTACGAAGATACTGGAAACGACAGAATTATTGTTTTAGATACTAACGAACAAGCAGGATACAATGGAGGAGTTTCGGAAACCCAATTGGAATGGTTAAAAAATGTTATTAAAACAGATAAAAGAGTTTTAATACTTCAGCATCATCCCCCATTCGTTAAAAACACAGAAGAAGTACCAGAACAAATGAAGCGCTTAAAAGAAGTTGAAGATGGACCAGAAGTAGATAGCGTTATTTGCGGGCACTGGCACATTCAAAAAGAAATAGGTAAATACAAAATGTTTCCAGCACTAACAAGCGGTGGCTGGTCAATAATCCAATAAAAAACAAATAACCAAAAAAAATAAAAACCAAACTCTTACAAACAGACTATTAAAAGACCTAAAATAAAAATCGCCAATCCATTTCCCAAAACCCAAGCCTACAAAGGGCTTTTTATTTTTTTCAACCTTGAGCTGTTTACCTGAGTATAAATTTGAGTAGTCCGAATATTGGCGTGCCCCAATAATTCTTGAACGAACCGAATATCCACCCCGTCTTCTAAAAGATGAGTGGCAAAACTATGCCGAAGCGAATGGAAAGTTGCCTCCTTTTTTATTTCCGCTTTTTTGATCGCCTTTTTAAAAACTTTTTGAACCGATCTTTCGGTTAATTTTCCACCCCTGTTACTTTCAAAAACCAAAGCATTCCCTATTCTTCTATTACTTATTTTCTCCAAATCAATTTTTATTCTTTCAGAAAAAATAGTCATTCTATCTTTTTTTCCTTTTCCATTCTTAATATGAATTGTTAGTTCTTCCAAATCTAGATCTCCTATTTTTAAATTCGTTACTTCACTCACCCTTAGTCCCCCACTATAAGAAAGAGCAATTAATAATCTATGCTTTTTATTTTTAATTGATTCGATTATTTTTTTAATTTCTTTTCTAGATAAAACCACCGGCAATTTCTTTGATCTCTTGGCAAATTTAAGATCAATACTTGTTCTACTTTTAAAAACTTCTCTATAAAAATACTTAATAGCATTCAAATAGAGATTGATCGTTTGCGAAGACTGTCCCCTTTCTTGCTTTTTGGACAAATAATCTTTTATCAACTCAATATTTGGTTCTCTTTTAATATTTTTAAGGTACCGAAAATAATCAACCAAACAACCCAAATAACTTTTGATCGTTTTGGAGCTATAATTCCGCAACTTTAATTCTCTTCTAATTCTCCCCAAAAGATCGTCCAGATTCATAAAAATATGCTACACTAGCACCAATAAAATCATTCTAAAAAGAACCCCAATAAAAAATAAATTAATTCGCCTAACATACAATCCCCACCCATTATCCGCCAGTAAGTTCGCATAACAACGAGTTAGCTGAAATATTCCTTTTCTTTTTTGGGCTATCGCCCAATTATTTTAAAAAATTTTAAAATTTCTTTTTCATTAATTAAAGAGGGGTAATAAGGTGTTTTCTCCGCTCCGCTACGAAAACGATTTATTTATAAGGGGAAAACGAATATAATAATTTTGACTTAATTTGATATATGTCCAATCCAAAAAAACCACAACTAACATTTATAGATTTATTCGCTGGCATAGGCGGTTTTCATACAGCATTTCACAGTGTCGGTTGTGATTGTGTTTTTGCATCTGAATGGGATGAACAAGCAAGAAAAACTTACATAGAAAACTACAAAGATTTATCGCCAAGTATTTTTGAAGAAGGATTGTTTTCAAAAGGTGAGAATCTTTTTGAAGGTGACATAATAAAAGTCAAAGAAAAAAATATACCAAAATTTGATATTTTGTGTGCAGGTTTTCCATGCCAGCCATTTTCAAATGCCGGACTAAAAAAAGGTTTTGAAGATTCAAGGGGAACACTTTTTTTTGACATAGCCAGAATTATTAAACATCATAAGCCAAGGGTAGTTTTTTTGGAAAATGTAAAAGGATTTAAAAACCATGACAAAGGGAACACCTTTGAAGTAATAAAGAAAACTTTAGAGGATATGGGGTATAAAATTTTTACAAAAATTTTAAATGCAAAAGATTTTGGTGTCCCACAAAATAGAGAGAGAATATATATTATTGGTTTTTTAGATGAGGTGGACTTTAAATTTCCAGAAGCTATAGGAGTAAAAACAAAGTTGGGTAATATTTTAGAAAAAAAGGTAGACAAGAAATATACTCTTTCTGACAAATTATGGGCTGGTCACCAAAGAAGAAAAAAAGAACATAAAGAGAAAGGCAACGGATTTGGTTATTCCATGTTTACTGAAGATTCTGAATACACAAGTACAATATCAGCTAGATACTACAAAGATGGCTCTGAAATTTTAATAGAACAAAAAAATAAAAATCCTCGAAAAGTGACGCCGAGAGAAGCAGCAAGACTTCAAGGTTATCCAGAAAATTTTAAAATACCCGTGAGCGACACTCAAGCATATAAACAATTTGGAAATAGTGTTGCTGTACCCGTTATCACAGCACTTGCACAAGCTATTAAAAAAGCAATTACTTAATAAAAAAATCTATGAAAATCAACAAACTACAAATTACGAAAGGTAAATTTGATATAAATTTAAAATTTTACTTTTTATTAAAACATTTAGTGAAATCAAAACTTTCAGAAAAACAGGCTCTGCAGTTTTTGGAGACATATGTTTTATTCAAATCTTCAAAAATTGAAACTTGCAATGAAAAGTTCGAGGGTTTGATATCGCAAATCGTAGGACAGGATAAGCAAAATATTTTATTTACAATTATTGAAACTCTTGAAAACAAAGTAGACCTAGACCTGTTTGCTTTTAGCTTAAAATTATACTTGATAAAAGATTTACTACTACAAGAGGCTAAATTAACTGATGTTATCGGAGTTTCCGATTTAGACAGACTTGATCCGCTGTCATTAAGTTACGATAAAATTTCAGTATATAGACCCTACGCAACCAGAGTTAACGGCGCATTATTGGCTTTATTGTTTTTCTCGCAGTTAGAGGCAGGTAAAACAAATTTTATGTCATCTGACGCTCATAGCTTTATTAATAATTTGTCTAAATTTGCTATTAAGCTGAAAAAGAATGGGGTTGAGCCAAACCAAATTTTTATGCTTATGTTTTCGGAAAGCATTAATCAATCAATCATTTCTGATTCTGGGACAGATTATGAAGACAGAATTTTATCAGTTTTAACTAAAATAGGAATACCAGAAAAAAATATTAAAAAAGTTCACGACAAAGATGATTCTAGCACGGAATTCGACTTCTTTTTCGAGCTTGGTGGTCGTACTTTTGGAATTGGTGCAAAAAGAACACTAAGAGAAAGGTATAAACAGTTTATAAAGACAGCTCAAATGAGCAAAATTGATGTAATGATTGAAATAACACTAGGACTAGACCTAAACGAAGAAAAAGCAAAGAGTATTTTAAATCATAACATACACATATTTGTTGCCGATGAGATATATTGTGCTAGAGAGTTTTTACAAAAAATGAAAGGCATTTATTCAGTAAAAGACCTAACGCTCAAAGTCTTGAAAACTTTAAAATAAAGAATTTTTACAAAAGACAAAAAACGTAATAAAATATGGATTGGGATAAGTTTAATTACATCACCGAAGAAAAATTACCAGAAGTTAAAACACTTCTTGTTGGTGTCATTGGTTTAATTGGTGTTTTCGTATTCGCAGATAGTTTTTTGGGGCAATTTACTGACTTAAAAATAAGAGCAACTATCTATTCGTTATTGCTTTTATCATGGATAGGATTTTGGATATTTAATAAATTTCACCTACCCAGAAACAGAAAAAATAAAGTCGGAATAGTAATTGCTATTTTTTCAGAAAACGAAAAGGAAAGACAAAAATTGAAAGCAGATTTTATTTCCAAATTAAAAAAAGATTTACAACAGGAAGGCATTTTAAATTTTTCGGAAGTCGTTTTTCTTAAAAACCACTTTTCAAATCAAATTAAGGAGGCAAGCGATTCACGAGCAAAATTAGAAATAATAAATAAAAAAATTAAAGCCCATTTCTACGTTTGGGGAGATGTCAAAAAAAGACCTGACGGTGATGAAGGCGAAAAGTATTTTATAAATTTTCAAGGATATGTTGTGCATAAACCAATCCCTCAAAATTTAAGCCAAGTAATTTCCATCGATTTTTCAAAAGTATTGCCTAAAGAAGTAAATTTTCTTGAAAAAAGAAGTTTTAAAGGATTTGAAGCCTCTGCAACGATAGTACATTTAGCCGCGAAATACATCATCGGCATTGCCGCTTTCGTCTCACAAGATCCACAACTGGCTCTTAAATTACACAATGGCTTAAAAGACCAATTTAATGCTTTTCGACCACTGCCTCTTCATTTACAAGACATACGAAATCGTATTCCTCTTTTAATATCAGATGAGACACTGTGGATAGCTAAATGGCATTTTGAAAACAACAGGATAAGCGAGGCAAAAACATTTTTAGAAAAATCATTATCAGAAAATAATAATAATTATGGAGCGTGGTTATTTAAAGCAATTATTGATTTTATGGTTGATAAAAATATAGATGAGGCTATTAAAAGTGTAAAAAAAGCGGAGCAATACGCAAAAAATACTTTTGAGTGGAGATACAGCAAAGCATTTTTGTATTTTTGGAAAGAAGATTATCAAAATGCATTGAAAACTTGTCAAAAAATAAAACAACAACGTTATTTAACGGAAGCAATAACTTTAGACGAAGTAAGAAAATTTAATTTGAATCTTTTAACCGATGTAGCCCCTAAGGCACAGTTATATTTTTGGATTGGTTTTTTGAGTTATTTCAAACGAAACAACTTGGGAGATGCATTACAAGATTTTGAATATTTTGAAAATATTGCAAGTACCAATATGGATATATTAAAACAAAAATCAACTGTATATTTACGAGAAATAAAACAACAAATGAAGATTACAAATTAAATACAATAAGGAGTTTGAGAGAGTGGCAATTCACCCCTTTTGTTCCCCTCTTGCCACCCTCTCAAACGAAAAAGAAATAATGTGTTTTGGATTTTGGGCATTCACCCCTGACCCCTCTGCCCAAAATCCAAAACGGAAAAAGAAATTTTAAAATTTTTTAAAACAATTCCGACTGCTGTCGGAAAAAAGAAAAGGAATACATCAGCTAACACGGCATATCTGGTTACGGCTTTTTACAAAAGCCTCCACCCATATTTTGTTCCGCTACGCTCCACAAAACATCAGATATGCCGAAACGTTAGCGGTCATTGTAAAATGCAGTGCAATCATAAACCGACAGACAGAAAATGAAAAAACAACGCTTCGACTAAAACAAAAGTGGTAAGCAAAAAAACACGACCAAGACAATTATGAGTAACGACAAATTATATTTTAAAAATTTAGATTCTATTAGATTCATAGCCGCGTTAATGGTTTTCCTTGGACATGCTGTTAGCCCATCATATCAATATCTTCCAATTAAAAATACTATTTGGGAAAAACTGCTCTACACTATGAGTAATGGAGGAACAGGTGTTTCAATATTTTTTGTATTGTCTGGTTTTCTAATTACTTATCTTCTTATAAGTGAATATGAAATGAATTTTAAAATATCTATCAAAAATTTTTACATAAGACGTGTACTTAGAATTTGGCCATTATATTTTTTAGTCGTTGCTTTCTCTTTTTTGATTTATCCTTTTCTGAAATCATTAATCGGAATGAACAACCCTTTAGGTTCGAATTTTCTGTATCACTTAACTTTTTTGAGCAACTTTGATGTAATAAACATCGAAAAATTGTGCTATGGAAGTGATGCAATGTCACAAAACATAACATGGTCGGTTTCCATTGAGGAACAATTTTATTTGTTTTGGCCATTAATATTTGTGTTCTTACCAAGACGACTTTGGATTTACTCAATATCACTTGTCATTATCGGGTCAATTATCTTTCGAATTATACATAATAATGACGGTATTGTTTTATATTTTCATACTTTTTCAGTCTTGCTTGACCTTGGTATTGGTGGACTAATGGCCCTTTTAATAAAATCAAATAAAAAATTCAGGACATTCTTTGAAAATAGTTCTACATTAACTCATATTGCTTTATTTATTTTCTCATTCTGTTTAGTTTTATGGGGAGATCCACTGTTCTCATTTAATTATGGTGCTGCTATAAGTCGAATTTTTATATCACTTTCTTTCGCATTAATAATTTCCGCCCAAGCTATTACAAAAAGAGAATCAAAATTTAACCTTGGGAATATGTCATTTGCAAACAAATGGGGGAAATACACTTACGGTATTTATTTAATTCATCCAATAACTTTAACAATTATTGACATCTTATTTCGCATAATGCATTTTCCAAAAACTAATTTTATTACTTTGTTTTCTATTGGTGCTATCAGTTTTATGTTTACTTTATTTTTAAGTAAAATTAGTTTTAGATATTATGAATCAAGGTTTCTTTCATTAAAGGAAAAATTCACAACAATACAGACGCATGAATAGCAGAGGATACTCAAAGTTGGCAGACGAAATATTTTTTGATAATTAAAAATCAAAATTCAAGTGGTCTTAATTTGGCGAAAAAACTATTTACAAAAAAAGACAAAAATGTTACGCAAAAATCTGTTGACAGAAGAACAACGAACCGCTAACAGCACCTACAAGAAATTGGCGGTTCAGTGGTTACATAAAGCTTTGTGCTTTGTATCAAGTTTAGTGGTGGTAGACAGTTTTCGTCTCCGAAATCGCCAACTTCTTGTAGCTGCAAAACGTTAGACGCCATTTTGAAAAGCCCCTTTTATTTTTTAAATAATTTTGGCAATTCATTTTTGGGGTCGACGAATAGCTCGGTTATCATCATTGTTCGCACATAAATAATTTACCAACAAACATATGAGTCAAAAAAGTTTAATTATGGACAAAGAAATAATCAACAGAATAAAAATTCCTGCCATTCTTATGGTAACGACTTTAATAATCGTTATCTTGGACATACTGGCAATTTGGTATGGGCTTTTAACATTTGGCCAGATGGTGAATAAATTTCATCCTTGTACATCAAGCGATTTTCCAGCAGCACCACCCTATTGTTCTATTGGTTACGACTTCAGTCTCATTTATATATTGGCAGTAATTTTTATTCTTTCTCTGTTAACAATGTTAGTTAAAATAGTGTTATTCTTGCGTAATAATAAAAAATTGTAACATCATCTAACACGGCATATCTGGCTCAAAAAATCGGCACTTTAAAATTTAAAAGGAAAGTCAATTTTCCTCGGCCCAAATTTCGCCAATCATTTATATTTTTAATAATGAGGTGTCGAAACTTCAGATACACGCGGACATTGTGCGAAATAATTTTCTGGGGCTATGTTCGTTAATTATTTAAAGAACGAATCATTTAGTTTTTAAAGAGATAAATATGATAAAACCAATTTCAACTTTATTTATGTTAATGTCTGTTGATGGTAAAATTTCAACAGGAAATACAGACGATTTAGATGTAGATAAAGATTTTCCTAAAATAAAAGGAATCAAAGAAGGCTTACAACAATATTATGATATTGAGCAAACAACAGATTTATATTCTCTGAATTCTGGAAGAGTCCAAGTAAAGGTTGGAGCAAATAAGCCTCAAAAAAATATTGTTAAATTACCAGTTAGTTTTCTGATTATTGATAATAAACCTCATCTAAACGAAATTGGCATAGATAATTTCATCAAAAAAAGCAAGAAATTTTTTATTATCACAACAAATAAATCTCATCCTGCTTTTGATAGAAAAAACGAAAACAATCTTCAAATTATCTACTATGAAAATAAGATTGATTTTGTAGATTTATTCAGAAAACTAAAAGAAGATTTTAAGATTGATAATTTAACAATTCAAACAGGTGCTACTTTGAATTCTATTTTTTTGAGGCA
>CAZRBB010000003.1:0-205417 GCA_964598205.1 uncultured Candidatus Saccharibacteria bacterium | reverse complement strand
TTGATAATTTAACAATTCAAACAGGTGCTACTTTGAATTCTATTTTTTTGAGGCACAAATTAATTGATAAAATTTCTATTGTTGTTGCCCCTGCTTTAATTGGTGGAAAAGAAACGCCTTCTTTGATAGGTGGAAAATCTTTATCTTCAATTGATGAGTTGAAAAATATTAAAGCGTTGAAATTGGTTGATGTTAAAAAACTAAACGATTCTTATCTACATTTAAAGTATGATGTGATTAATGAAACTATTCTTGATTAACTCGCCTCAGAAAATTACATCACTTAACACTTGCTATCCAAAATTACTTCGCTGTCGCCCAGGTAATGGTGGTGACAAAATTTGCGATATTCCAGGGCGCACCTGGCCAATCATTAAAGTGTGTGGAGCTAATCCATCCGATACCAAATGGCTTGTTGTTGGTGGTAGTGGTCAAGAAAAAAATATCATACTGAATTGCAAAGAGGTCACAGCTTGTAACGGTCAAATTAGCGCATCTTGTGATGTAAGCAGCATCTTCAAGTCAAATTGAGGGGACAAGGGCAACTATGATAGATGCAATTGCAGCAGAAGTTAAGATTGATACAAATATACCAGATGATGTCGATGATATTTTGCATTACATCAAAGCTCTTAATTATGGAATGAAACGAATATCTGATGATGATTTTCCCATGGCACTTCGATTTATTCGTGAATTGCATAAGCAATTAATGCATAAAGCGCGAGCAACTCACTTTTCTGATCCAGGAGAATTTCGCAAAAGTCAAAATTGGATTGGTGGTACTCGTCCTGATAACGCTCGTTTTGTTCCGCCAGCTGTTGCTGATATGCAAAATGCACTAAGTGATTTGGAAAAATTAATACATTCCGAAGATACTATGCCAACTGTAATTAAAGCAGGGCTTATTCATGCACAATTCGAAACAATTCATCCCTTTTTGGATGGAAATGGAAGAACTGGTAGAATGTTAATCACTTTCTATCTCTGGAAAGAGAGCTATCTCGAAAAGCCAGTTTTATTTTTGTCTTCATTTTTTAAGAAGCACCAAAAACTTTATTATGAAAAACTTTTTGGTTATCATAATGGAAATATTTTTGATTGGATAGATTTTTTTCTTGACGGTGTTATTGAAATTGCCAATGAAGCAATTGATATTGTTGGAAAAATTACGGTACTACGTCAACAAGATACAATGAAGGTTCAGAAATTAGGTAAGCGTGCATCGGAAAGTGCAACTACTGTTTTGCTACAATTGTATGGTCAGCCAATTGTAAATATTAATGTTATTCAAAATTGGACTGGTTTTACACGTGCAGGCGCACAAACTGTGATTGATAGGTTTATTAAGATGAAAATTTTAATGCCGAAAGATAAAGATAAAAAATACGGACAGTCATATATTTACAAAGAGTACATTGATATTTTCAGTAATTAAGAAAAATAAAATGAAAAAGTATAAATTAGCATGGGGGTTTATTTTTGGCTCTTTGGGTTTTTTTATTTCTTCGGCACTATCTTTTGTAATAATATTCGTTGAATATGTAGATATATTTAACGGCGGTAAAAAATAAGAAGTTTTGAAAAAATGGAATTCAACAATCAAAACAAAAATTACAATATAGTGGACTATGACCAAAATTGGCTAAATATGTTTTCTATTGAGTCGAAAAAAATTAAAGACTTACTTGGTGATGAGGTTTTAGAAATTCATCATATTGGTAGCACTTCAGTACCTGGTATGTCAGGCAAGCCAACGATTGATATGCTGCTTATTAGTAATAACATGTTTCAAATAGAAACTCACACTAACTTAATGTTGCAACTCGGCTACCATAGCCTTGGTGCCCGCAATTCTCAAAATACTTGCTTGTTTGAAAAAGGAGTTAATGGTCAGCGCCAATTTATTGTTCATTTTTACCCAAGCGGTCATTCTGAAATTAAACAAATCATA
Source organism: uncultured Candidatus Saccharibacteria bacterium (assembly GCA_964598205.1). Lineage (GTDB taxonomy): Bacteria > Patescibacteriota > Minisyncoccia > CAIUEV01 > JAHKAQ01 > CAZRBB01. Next base: position 203,463 of record CAZRBB010000003.1, on the reverse strand, counting down.
GTAATTAGGGATTATTTGAGAACACACAAAGATGAAGCTGAAAACTATAGTAAATTTAAAAAAAATTTAAAAAATAAATTTCCTAATGATTATAAACAATACAGAGATGAAAAAGATAAATTTATTAATAAATTAATTTGTGCTTTATGATGAAAAAAATTGAGCAAATGAAGATAAGAAGAAGAGTAGCTAAATTTGACGACATAGAATTTGCTCGTTCAGTTCACCATAAATCGTACCATGATGTGATTATTAGTCAGTTTGGAAATTGGGATACGGAAGCACAGGACAAATTCTTTGAATCTGGGTGGAAAAATGGTCTCAATCACGAAATTATTTTATGCAACAATGTAACTTGTGGATATTGCTCTTTTGAGAAAACAGATAGAAGTTTAATACTCAGTGAACTTGTTATTTTGCCGAAATTTCAGAACCGTGGTATTGGAAGCAAGTTTTTAAAAGAAAAGATTGAAGAAGCAAAAACAAAGATGATTCCTGTTAAATTACAAGTTTTAAAAGCAAACCGTGCTGCAGATTTATATGAAAAGCTTGGGTTTGTAAAAATTGACGAGACAAAAACTCATTACAAAATGGAATTACATTCAAAAAATAGTAAATAAAAATACATCAGACAACACGGCACATGCGGTTCAAAAATTGCGCTGACTAAATAGTAAGTTTAGTGATATAATGGATATGATATTATTTAAATGGAGATTCTATGGAAGTAGATAAAGCGATTAGAAGTAGAAGGAGCATAAGGAAATTTCAATCTGTAGACATTCCGCATGAAGATATTTTAAAAATACTTAGTGCTGGAATAGACGCACCTTCTGGAAAAAATAGACAGCCATGGAAGTTTGTTGTGGTTCAAGAAGATAGCAAGAAAGAAATAGTCGAAATACTAAAAAATGGTGCTGAAACAGATGGAGATAAGGAATGGAAGAAGCGGGCAATGAAATCGATCAACACAATGAATGAAGCTCCAGTATCAATATTAATATTTAATGAATATGGGGTGAAGCCTTGTGAAGGATTATCTTTTAATCAAAGATTAAAAGAATTAGTAGATATCCAATCTATCGGGGCTGCTATTGAAAATATGGCATTGATGGCTACTGGGTTGGGAATTGGAACACTATGGGTGTGTGATGTGTTCATTGCATATGATGAAATATGTAAATGGAGCAGACAAAATAATCAATTAGTAGCGGCACTAGTCATTGGTTATTCAAGAGAGAATACAAATATAAGATATAGAAAAAATATGGATGAAGTAGTTGAATGGAGAAACTAATAAAGGCAATCGAGCAACTGCTTCAACCTGATAATTCCTTTTGGCGTGAAAATCACAGTTATCGCTACGCTCCGATGATACAATTTTCACGCCAATCCCTACGGGCGTAATTACAGGTTAAGCAAATAGTGAAATCACTCGGCTAATACAGATTGCCCGTGCGCCATCCATGGCGCACGGCTTCGTAGCATAAATTACATCGTATAACACACAGGAAATTTGATTTTTAATTTATTTATAAAGGGGTAAAGGGATATTTTTTTGCTCCTGGAATCAAAAAAAAGACGATTTATATAGTTTATGAAAATGGAACAACAACCAAAATTTATAAAAGATTTTTCAAAACAGGAATCACCAGAGGAACGAAATCGGCTTGCTCAAGAAATTCGAGAAAAGCGAACTAAATATTTTGAAGATCAAAAATCTATTGAATCGCAGGAGCAAGAAAAAAGCGAGGCAGTAAAACAATTGGAAGCACTGAAAGGTCAAATTGAATCATATAACGACGCTTCTTTTTTGATAAAAATTAAAGATTTTTTTGCAATCAAGAAAATTGAGCGCGAACTTCAATCGCAACTTGGCAAACAAACATCTATCAAGGAAGAACTTGAAAAATCTGTTACTGGCAGACAAGACTTAGACGAAACAAAGTCAATGGTTGCTGATTTTTATGCAAGCGAAAAAAAGAAATGGACTGAATCGCCATACTCAAAAGAAGATATTACTCAAAACTTTACCGAGGAACATCTTTCCTCGCTTTCAACTGAGGATTATACGACTCTTCTTCAGAGGTTTCCTGGTGAAATGTTAACGCATGTCACCAGGCACGGCGTGCGAGATCACGCAGATTTGGGCAATCACACCAAGGGTATTGGTGAATATAGTGATACCCTAAATTCTGTATTGGGCAAAAAGGAGTTGAGATCGGGAATCGGTATTGCTCTTCAAGAGGAAACCAAAGAAAACGCAGTTGCTAAATATTTAAAAATTGATAATTGCCCAAATCGTAAATCCGCGCTTGGTCGGATACATGGACAATTCAAAGCCGGAGTAATCGGTGATCCACATGCTTTCGCCGATTCAAGTGCAATCCATCTAGCTACCGAAGAAGTCGCGGATAGCTTCTATGGCTCAGAAAGAGGTAATGAAATTTTTTTCGCATTTCCGTCTGCAATGATTGCTTCGCAATATGAATTTTCTGGCGATTTATCAAAAGCTGGAAATAATAATGACCAATTTGTTTGGCCAGATATTGAAAAAGGACTTCCTCTCAATGCAGGCTTAGCATTTATACCAGAAGATGCAAAAGTTGACCGAGAAAGTGGATCTAAGTATTATTTAGACCAGAATAAAAAAACTCTTCCATCAGAAGGTATTAATGAAATTTTAAAAGCAAGATTTGGCGAAAAATCAGGCTTTGTTCAGAATTTAGTCAGAGAAGCCGAAAAAGCAGACGCTCTTGAACCTGACGAACAGATTAAAAAAATACAAGAAGTATTTAAGGATTACGGGGTGCAAAATATGGATTCGGCAAAATGTCTAACCGACAAAAATTTACGCCGAAAACTAGTTGAAGCCTGGGGCACAGAAGATGAAAAAAGTAAATATGCAGAAATTTTAACAAAGCATTTTCAAGACAATGGTTTAAGCCCATATAAATTAGCTGAAAATTCCGTATCATCTCAACAATATTGGGAAGAGTATTTTCAAAAGCATCCAGAATCAAAACCAAAACATATAGTATTTTATAGTGGCGGAGATCCGACGAAAGCCTTAAATGATTGGAGAATAAAAAATGGAATAATGAAAAGAAGTGGTGAGTCTAATTTAGGCTTTTCTGAAAATGAAGTTTCAAAGAAGACAAAAAATGAAGACGAAACGCAACAGCGATTTATTTCCATAGCTCACAAATTAGTTGATAAACACTTTCCGTCAACTGATGATGTTCCGAATTATGAATGGAGCTGGTAGGGCAATTTTTATTCTTAGCTAAATATAATCATGGAAACACAAAATGAAAAACGACCAGGAGAACAAGTGTACAGGAATTCTCAAAATTCCTACGAGGAAATAAGCGAGAAAAAAACATCAAAATTAGGATATATCCTCCTGATTATAATGGTGATTTTTGTTATTGGAGTTGGCGAAACTATTTTTTCAGATTTAAAGAAAATTCCTAAAAGGCCCATTTCTCCTTCTTACTGCATTTCAAATTCAATTACAAATCTTGAAAATTTAACTTATTTAAATTGCCCGAATTATAGCGGTTATAATGAAGTTGATAAAAAATTCGGACTAGACACAAAATTTAACAACATCAAACCAGAGCTCCAAAAAATAGCCTCTTTAAATGAGAGCATTGATTTAAATGAAAAAGAAATAAAAAATTTGGAAAATAGCATTCAAGAATTAAACAGGGATTACGATCTCAGCTTACAGGAGAAAATGGCAAATGAAGATGCCATAATGGATAAATCTAGTATAAAATATCAGATTACAAATTCAAGACCTCAGATCAGCAGTCTAAATAGCAATAATGCTTCATTAAAGAATCAAAAAAATTCAGTTATTTCTAGAATTTCAAGTTCGGCAAAATCATTAGAACAAAGCTACAATGAAGCGAATGATTACTATCTAACAGTTAGTGCATGGTATAAATTCAAAATATTTTTACTTACACTTGTCTTTGTTCTGCCATTTTTTATTCTTTCGATCTATTTTTATTTAAGGCTAAAAAGAAAAGATAGTCCTTACACGATTATTTTAACAGCCTCAACAACAGCTTTTTCAATCCTATTTCTTCAGGTTATCGGAGTTTTTCTTTATGATATTCTTCCAAAAGTATGGCTTAGCAGAATTTTTAGATTCTTTTTGGATGTACCATTTCTGCGTTATATTATTTATTATGGTTCTGTAATTCTTGTGATCGGACTTTTCGGTGGAATAGTATATTATATCCAAAAGAAAGTTTTTGATCCGGTAAAAGTAGCAGTCAGAAGACTAAAAGATAAAAAATGTCCGGGATGCTCTTTTGTTTTAGATTCTGGTCATAGTTTTTGCCCCAATTGTGGTTTGCAGCTTAAAGAAAAATGCGAAAATTGTGAAAATCTAAAAATTAGATATTTAGCCCATTGCCCGAATTGCGGAAAAGAATAAAAATTGCCCCAAATATTTTGCTATCGCAAAATTAAAACTTTTCGTTACATCACACAACACGGCATATTCAGAATAACTCGATATAAAATAATATTTTTTTAACAAAACAACATTATGAAGAAAATCGTAACATTAAGTACCCTATCCCTGGGAATCTTATTTCTGGCTGGATGTGGTCAGCAACAAACAAGTCAAACACAACCAATAGCCCCTGCACCAGTGGTAAAGCAGCCAGCGACTAATCAGCCAGTTACAATTCAACCAACCCCAATAGAAACACAACCGCCAATCATTACCTCAATAGACCCTACCTGTATGCAATGGTATGATCAAAAAGATAAATATTGTAAGCAATTCTCAATAAAAACTTGTGCAAGCAAATCATTTCAACTTGAGAATAAGCAACAGTTTAATTGCAAATGGAACGATAGCCAATCCGTATGCAAGGCGCAAGCATTTTGTGAATAAATAATTTTTTTCTATAGCCTGGTATTCATTGATAACTGTAGTGACATTAGCAATAATTACAGGTGCAATCGGAGGGACTATTTATGGTAGAAGATACAAAAAAACATGTTCCCAGCAGAAAAAAATTTGATGGATTTAATTTATAATAAATCTATCGGCTAAAAACCAATCCTATGAAAAAAAGAATACTTCTTTGCTCCGCAATTCTCCTAGTTTTACCATTCTCCAGGGCATTAGCTTTGGACTCAGCGACCGCTACTTGTTCCAATAATAAATACTCCACAACAACTCAAGACCTGCCCACCTACCCTGAATCCAGAGGCATTGCCCTTACCCCAGAAAGTCAAAATAAACTAAAAGAAGCTGTCAGCACCAACGGAAACTCTGCCTTAAAAGAAATCAATAACTTAACTTGCTTGGAATATCTTAATCTAAACGATTTTGCAATCTCTGATTTAAATTCAATTAAGAATCTTATAAACCTAAAAGAACTATACCTAAGCAATACAGATGTTTCCGATCTCTTACCGCTAACTAATTTTGTAAACCTAAAACATCTTGCTCTATATTCAGACACTAAAAAAGCAAAGTTTTCTGATTTGGCCCCCCTTTCTAATTTAGAAAAGTTAGAAATTCTTTTAGTAAACATTGAAAATGCTTCCATTATTGATCCCCTACAAAGCCTGATTAATCTCAAAACTCTGAGCATTAAAAACTACAAAGACGAACACAATATTTCCAAATTAAGAAAGTTAAAATTAGAAAGCCTAGAAATATCTAAACCATCTGTTATTAAAGATGTCTCCGGTTTTACAAAACTGAATTATGTAAAAAAACTGTCGTTTATAGATGTAGTCGTTGATTGTAATTTTCTTAAGCAAGCACTCCCAGAAGCTACCGTTGATTGCGCTCACTCCACGCCAGATTCCGTAAAACCAAACCAAACGGAACAAAAACCACAAGAACCAATGGTAGTTGCCCAACAATTACCCGATCAAAATATCGATTCAATCCAGCAAGACTCATTAAACAAATTAATCAATCCGCTCTATTGGATTATTGGGATTTTAATTGTAGTTACCTTAGGTATTTTTTTTGTGATTTTAAGAAAGAAAAGATAAGAATTTAACACCACCCTCTCCCACTGCTCTCCCCGCCACATAACCAGTACTCCAACAAATTTGCAAGTTATAACCACCAGTTGGCCCATCTAAATCCAAAATTTCTCCGGCTAAAAATAAATTAGGAACAATCTTTGAACGCATAGTTTTTGGATCAATCTCTCGTAAAGACACGCCACCATTCGTAATTATGGCTTGATTAAAATCCAGTAAACTCTCTACCTGTAACTTTAAGCCTTTTAAAAGCTTGGCCAACTCTCGCCTTTTTTCTCTACCAATCGCTTCCACCTTTCCGGAAGCTTCAATCCCAGATAGTTCTATAACAATCGGAATCAACTTTTTAGGGAGTAAGTCTGGTAAATAATTTCCAAAATCCTTTTTTCGGTTTTCTAAAAAATCTCGCTGTAACCTTTTATCTAACTTTACAAAATCCAACGCCGGCTTTAAATCAATTTCCAAAAACACTTCTCCATTTGCCAAAAGCTCGCTGATCTTCTTGCTTAGATCAAGCACAATCGGACCGCTTATTCCAAAATGGGTAAACAATAATTCACCAAATCGAGATTCCCTTTTTTTACCGTCAGCATAAACACTCAGTGTTACATTCTTTAAACCCAAACCCTGAGCCTTCATTGGCCACTGCTCCTTAACCCTAATTGGCACCAAGGCCGGCACTATCTTTGTAATTGTATGTCCAATTTTTCGGGCCCAATCATAACCATCACCATCCGAACCAGTCGCCGAATAAGCTTTACCCCCAGTCGCCAAAATAAAATTATCCGCACAAAAATCTCCAGTTGTTGTTTTTACGCTTTCTATTTTTCCTCCCTTTAAGTTAAACCCCAAAACTTTTATTCCCAACCCCAACTCTACTTTATTTTCTTCTAAATATTTTTTTAAAACTAAAAGTACATCTTTGGCCTGATCACTTTTAGGAAAGACCCTCCCCCCTCTTTCTTCCTTAGTTTTTAATCCCCTCTCTTCAAAAAAAGCCACCGTTTCTCTAGGACCAAAAACAGCCAAAGAAGAAAACAAAAATTTCCCGTTGATTCCGAGCTTATTAATGAATTCTTTATTAGAAAGTTTTATTTGTGTTAAATTGCAACGCCCTTTCCCGGTAAGTAATAGTTTCCTCCCTAAAAATTCATTTCGTTCCAAGAGTGCCGTTTTTTTTCCGGCTTCCGCCGCCTTCCCCGCTGCCATAATCCCTGCTGGCCCACCACCAATCACCAACACATCAAACTTTTCCCTATTATTAAGCATGCGGATCTAATTTTAATATAAAAGAGTTCTTAAATTGCCAATAGTCCTCTTATACCGCCAATCACCCAATTTAGCAATACTTTTTGAAAAATCCGTACTTTTCCCCAAACCCTATTGACTTTTAGCCAAGTATCTTCCAAACTGCAAGCGTGTGTTCTCAACAGGTTTCGTTTTCCTTTCGATGAAGCGTGTGCGGCTAAATCTCCAGGGATCTTCGAACCGTTAGACGCAGTTTGTTTAACAATCTAAAGTAAAAGCAACGCATGAACAAAAAACTGTTTGTCGGAGGTTTACCTTACGACACTACCGAAGATGCACTGCACAAAGCTTTCTCGGAAGCAGGCACAGTGGAATCAGCTAAAATCATCCTAGACAGAATCTCTGGCCGATCCAAAGGATTCGGTTTTGTAGAAATGGCTACAGATGAAGAATCTCAGAAGGCAATTGAAATGTGGGACGGCAAAGAATTCGAAGGCCGCAGCATTACCGTTAACGAAGCTCGCCCTTTTAAGAAAAGAGAAGATGGCGGTGGCGGAGGCGGTGGATTCCGGTCTGGAAACAGCTGGTAATTTTGTAAAATAAGAACGGGGCGCGCACAGCCCTGTTTTTTGTTGCCAATTTTTTAAAAATCAAACCCCAATCCCCTCTTTTTATTTTTCCTGGTTAAAGATATAATAAGTTCAAATATTTTCGATGTCCGTTTCCTCTTTATTTTCAACCGCTAAAATTTATATAAAAAACAAAAATGAAAAGTCCGTCTAAACTGTTCTCTTGGTTATTTTTAGGAGCGTTTTTTTGGTTCTTTTCTTTTTCTTTTTCCAAGGCAGACGGCATGCTTATTCCACCGCCATTCCAAACAATTAAAGAATCCGGCCAAAAAGCAATAATCTTTTTTGAAGAAAATTTAGAAACCCTTATTATTTCTATTGAATTCGAAGGCAACGCCCAAGAATTTGCTTGGGTTATTCCTACTCCTTCTAAGCCAGAAATAAAAAAATCCACTCCTTCTATTTTTCTAAGGCTCCAAGAAATAACCGAACCAGCCCAACCAACCCCCGTTAATCGCGGAGGAATATGGGCTCAAAACGCAGTAGACGGTTCTAAGGAAGCAGTAACTGTTTTAGAAGAAAAACAAATTGAGTATTACGACATTGCTGTTCTAGAAGCGAACAATAAAAACGCCCTCTATGAATGGCTGAACAATAATGGCTATCAATTCCCAGAAAGTGGAAAGAATACCATAGATGAATATATTCAAAACCACTGGATTTTCACCGCCGTAAAAATCAACAGCGAAAAACTTAAAAATAACCAGCTAATAGAAAAGCAACTCCAAAAAGGCTCAGCTATTCCTCTAGAGTTAAAGTTTAAAACCAATAAAATCGTTTATCCGCTCAAAGTTTCTTCTGTTTCTGGAATGGAAGGAAATGCTCCCGAAGGAGAAGTTACTTTTTTAGAAGGAAAGGAAGGAAAGGGTGTTAAATTAGACAGTGGAAGAGTTTTGGCTAGTGATCAAAACATTAAGGGCTTTTCCATCAACGAAGGTCAAATTAAATTTTCTCTTAAAAAACAAACAAAAGAAGCAGTTGGTCAAATAGTTTCCTTAACAAAACAAGATCGAAACAATAATTATGTTGAAGAGTTAAATATTAACAACGATAACGATAATTTTTTTACCATTCAATTCTCCCAAAATAGCTACAAAGGTGGCCAAGCAAATCTTTATTATATTTATTCAGTAAACCTAGGCAGTGACTTTCAGTCAAACTCTTGGCAAGATTTTGATTTTTCTTGGAAAATCAATCCCACCAATAAAAAAATGACAGTCGATCTATTATTAGATGGGAACCAACGAATCCTCACCGACAACAATTCTCTAAATTCGGATCTTAAAACTCCCCTCTCCCAAAACGCCACTGATTCCCTTTTGGTTATTGGAGGAAAAACTGACTTGTCTTTTCAAAGTAGTCCTGGTGTAGATCCCAATGCTTACCGTAGTACAAGAAAAAGCGATCTCTTTTTTGACCAACTAACTATTTTCTCCAGAAAAGATAAAGAAAAATATCTGGAAGTTAATTTCCAAGATAATTTAAACTTTAAGAATCTAGAAAAAGAAACCGTGCTTCGTGTTTTTAATGCCAAAAACATTTACCCCTATCCAGGGCAAGTAATAAAAAACGAACAAACCGATATCACGCTTTATATTTTTGCCGATGGAGAATACGAAATTCCCGGATTCGATGTTAAGTTCGCTAATTGGTTCACTAAAAAAGAAATCGAAAATTTTGCCACAGTCGACGGCACCAAATCTTGGATTACTCCCAAAAAAGGAGAATATTTTTTAACCAAACTTCACCGATCCATGGAACCGTACGAAATGACAGAAGATCTTTATCCACAAAAAGCGGCCAATCAAACAGAATACAAAGCTCCTCTTTCTCCAGGACAAAAAACAACTAGCCTCTACTCTCTCCTCTTTCTGAGTATTATTTCTGTTTCCGCAATGGCCACTTTTATAATTATTCATAATAAAGATAAATAAAAAAAATGGGTTTAATTGGTGGTGTTGTTTTTTACGGACTAATTATCGGCGTTGCTATCTTAGTTTTTAATCTAACTAAAACAAATCATATGGAAAATCCAACCATTCCGGTTCCCGGGGGATTCACTCAACCAGTGCCTCCTGCCCCCAGACAGTTTATCCCTGTTCCACCAAGACCAAAAAGCAAGTATTCTGTTTTAAGCATTTTACTAGCAGTGATCTTTGGTATTATCGTGATCATGTTTGGTGAGCGATTAATTTTTGACCTTAACCGTTTTATTAATCCCGCCATAGACAAGGAATATACCAAGAAAGCCAATGAACTTTACCAGGGAGGCAGAAGATACCAGTACGAATCCCCTAACACGGTCATGGACAGCTCCTCGATGATGAAAAAAAGCCTGGGATCTGATTCCATGCAAGGAGTTACTCAAGAAAAAGTTTATTTTAGCGCCAACGAAGAGGGTCGCTATTTAATGTACAAAGCCATTATTTATGCAGCAATCATTATTCCTTTGTTCATTTTTGCTTTTGTGATTTTCTATCTTAAAAAAAGCAATCCTCAATTCAAACCGCTTTTAATGAGCTTTATTATTTCGGCTTTCTGGTTAATGTTTCACCTTTTAGGAATCGTTGTAAGATTTGTTCTAGAAGCTTATAAAAACTTCGCTATTTATATTATCCTTTTCTTCCTTCTGGCCACTTTCGGTTTTCTTACTTACTACACTCAGCAAAAACATACTAAAGAAATAAAGGAATAATCAGGTCTAAAATTAAAGGCTGCGTAAAATTAAAAAATCCCCCGCTTTGGCTGGGGATTTTTTAATTTTCTAAAACTCGGATATAATCAGAACTTCTGCGTTTGAGTATAATTCAAGGCAAAGCCGAGTAAGTGAGCGAGCATGCCCGCCGTCCAAGGCGGAGCGTAATTATATTACGGTAAGCGAACGACGGAGGTTTTAACGAAGAAATATGCCAAACGCGGAAGTTCTATAAGTAAAAGCCAGAATAGCTCAGTTGGTAGAGCAGCGCACTCGTAACGCGCAGGCCGTGGGTTCAAATCCCGCTTCTGGCTCCCCTGTAAAATTGATTTTTCCACTACCGAATCACCGCTCCTCCTTCTCCAAAAAAATAATCCCACCACTTTATAACATTAGGAGCTTCCTTTAAAAAAGAATTTGTTTTTGGAGAAGCAGCATTGTTGTTTTCTTCTCCAGCATTATTCTCTTTTTCCTGTAAAACATTATCAGGACTTTTCCCTCCTCCACCCTCTTTTAGAATAACCACTTGCTCGCCTTCTTTTTTAACATTAAGTTTTTCTCTTGCTTCTTTTTCCGAAAAACTTTGAGTCCCAAAATAACTGATCATTCCTTTTAGTTTTTGATTCTCTCTGTCCAGGCTTTCTGCCTGAAACTTCAAAGTCTCCACCTCCTTTTGGATTTGATATTTTCTGTAAGTCTCTTTAAATAAGGAGTAGGTCGTCCAAACAAAAGCCACAAAACTTATAAAGAGGAAAAACCGAACCCATCTTCTAGAGACTGTTTTAGATTCCGGATTTTTGATTTTCCTTCTCAAGATCGAATTTTAATTGATTAATCCCAGAAACTATTTCTAAGGGACGACTAATATTTAGGATAGCAATTTTTCCTCCTTCTTTCACCTGGACAACTAAACAGCCAATGGCTAAAACTCTCTTTATTCCTCTTCCGGGAATGGCTAGCACCTTCTCCACATCTTTTAAGCTTACTTCTGTCACTATTCTATCAGTTAGGCTCTTTTGGGAAACATCGATCAGTCTTTTGTCTGTAATTACCAAACTTTCCAAATACCAAACCAAAAAATCTTTAATAAAAAACAAAACCAGAAACAAAATCGCCACCCCAAAAATCCACTTCTTAAAGTCAAAATCTGGATAAAAAAAATAGAAGCTAAGAACAACCACTCCCACCACTAAAAGTCGAAAAGAATACGCCAAAAAATCAAATGGATTCTTTCTAATGATTTTTATCAATCTCTCTCCAGCCAAAAGCTCTACAGAAAAAAAATTCATTTTTGTTTTTCTAAACTAATTTCTAAATAAAGGAGCCAAAGTAAAAGCAAGCATTCCTAAAAGAGCAAAAAGAGAAATAATTGCCCAAATCAATTTGTAGATTCTTTTGCGTTTCATGAAAATTATAATAACACCAAATGTTAACTTTTCATAACCTCAATGTAGGCATTGGCTGGAATAGTTACCCGACCCAATTCCTTCATTTTTTGCTTCCCCTTCTTTTGTTTTTTTAGTAATTTGTCTTTCCTTGTTCTGTCTCCCCCGTAAAGTTTAGCCAAAACATCTTTTCGTAGAGCGCTAATATTTTCCCTGGCAATAATTTTTCCTCCCACTGCCGCTTGCAAAATTAAAGAAAAGCTTTGGCGATCCAAATTTTTTTTCAATTTAGTTAAAATTAAAATACCCAATTCTCTTGATCTTTCTTCGGGAACAATCCGCGAAAGTTCTTCCTTTTTTTCTCCCGCCACTAAGATGTCTAATTTCACCAACTTTGACCTTCTGAACTCCAGGAATTCATAGCTGATTGAACCGTAACCTTGAGAAATATTTTTAATAGCATCGTGCAAGTTGGTAATCACTTCCGCCAAGGGAATTTCGTAAGCCAAAATAGCCCGAGTAGGATCAAGATAGGTGGTATTTTTATATATTGATCGCTTTAGCCCCAAATGCTTCATAATATTTCCTATAAATTCAGAAATCGTAATAATTTCTAATTTTACCCAGGGCTCCATTATAAAATCAATTGCCGAAGGATCAGGTAGTTCCAGCGGGGAATTGATTTTTATTTCTTTCTCCGATCCTTTCAATTTAACCCTAAACTCCACACTAGGTGTAGTAAAAATCAAGTCTAAATCAAACTCTCTTCTTAGTCTTTCTTGAATAATTTCTAAATGCAAAAGACCTAAAAATCCTCCTCTAAAACCCCTACCCAAAGCCTTGGAACTTTCAGGAACAAAAGAAAGAGAAGAATCGCTCAAGGTTAATTTATCTAAAGCGTCTCGCAGTTTATCGTAATCATCGCCATCTTCCGGATAAAAGCTAGCAAAGACCATTGGCTTGGCTTCCTTGTATCCTTCTAAAGCACTTACTTTTTCACGATCACGGAAAAGAACAATTGTGTCCCCTACCCTACACTCGCCAATATCTTTTAATCCTGTAGCAATATAACCAATCTGTCCGGTAGTTAATTTTTTTTGAGGAACCAACCAAGGACGAAAATGTCCTAGTTCCAAAATTTCCGCTTTTTTATCTGTTTTAACCATTAAAATTTCCTCACCAGAACAAAACTCTCCATCAAAAACCCGAACATAAGCAATCACCCCCTTAAAAGAATCATAAAAAGAATCAAAAATAAGCGCCTTCCCGGGACTACTTTCTTTTCCACTGGGTGCTGGAACTTTCTTAATCACCGCTGCCAGAACATCTTCTACTCCCTGACCAGTCTTGGCAGAAACTTTTAGAATCTCGTCTGTTCCACCAATTAAATCAAATACCGCCCTTTGGGTTGAAGCCACCTGCGCATTTGGAAGATCAATTTTATTCAAAACTGGAACAATCACTAAATTTTCTCCGTAAGCCAAATATAAATTAGCCAAAGTTTGTGCCTGAATCCCCTGAGTAACATCAATCAAAAGCACTGCCCCTTCTACCGCAGCCAAGCTCCGAGAAACTTCATAGCTAAAATCAACATGGCCGGGAGTATCAATCAAATTAAGTTCGTATGCTTCTCCTTCAAACTCATAACTCATCTTAACCGGTTGAAGTTTAATGGTAATCCCTCTCTCCCTTTCTAGATCCATTTGATCTAATACTTGTTCCTTCGCCTCTCTCTTTGTAATAGTTTTAGTGACCGCCAAAAAACGATCACAGAGAGTTGATTTTCCGTGATCAATATGAGCAATAATACAAAAATTACGAATATTTTTTTGTTGCATAAACTAAACTTCCTTCCTTCCTAAAAATAAGTAAACTTTTGATTTTAAATCGTCCAACTCTCTTAGACCAAGGAACCATCCCGAAAAAACAAAAACCATTGCTCCTCCCAAAAAACCAATACCGAATTGAATTAGGATTTTTAAAAAAGTCTCTGTCCCCATAACCTCTCCGATTAAATGCTTTAAGACTTGCGCCACCACCCCTCCTAAAAGAGAGGCCAAAGAAATTTTAACAAAAGCGGAAATTATTTTGTTGTCCTCTAATCCTCCTACTTTAATATAAAGAACTATCAGTAATATCAAAAAATAAAGCACTTGGGAAATAGAGAAAGCCAAAGCCACCCCGCCAATCCCTAAACGATGGCTCAAAAAAAAGGCCAAAAAAGCATTCACCAATGTCGCCAATAGTCCAGCTAAAAAGGGAATAGAAGTATTATGAATAGCAAAAAAAGCACGAGAGACTAAAGGAATCAGACTTTGAAAAAAAAGACTCAATGCCAAGAATCCCAATACCTGTGAAGTTTGCCTGGTATTCCACCAATCAAACTGCCCCGATCCCAAAGCTAGTCTTACTAGCTGTGCCCTAAAAATTAAAATAAAAACAGAAGTTGGGATAACTAAAAAAGAAACTCTGATTAGGGCCTGATCAAAAATTTTGGCAAACAGAGAAAAATCTTTTCTATGATAACAGCGAGCCAAACTAGGAAAAACAGCCACTGCAAAAGGAGCCCCAAAAATAGTCAAGGGAATTCCTGCTAAATTATTAGCCAGATTAAAAACAGAAAGCGAGCCAGCCGAAAGAGCAGAAGCTACAATTGTTATAAATAGAAGATTAAACTGGCCCACCAAAAGACTTAAGCTCCGGGGAATCATTAAACGAATCACCTTCCCTAAGCCCTCCTTCTCTGCCGGACCAAATCGCAATCTGAATCTAAAGCCAGCGGCAAAAGAAGAGGGCACTTGCACTAAAAGATGGAGTAAGGCACCAAGAACAACCGCAAATGCTAGCCCGCGAACACCCCAGTAAGGAACAAAAAAATAGATTCCTAAAATAATTCCCACATTATAAAAAATAGGCGCCAAAGAATAAGCCCAAAAATTACGAAAAGTAGTTAGGATACCAGAAAAAATACCGGAAACAGAAAGGATTAATGGGGAAAGAAACATAATCCTTGTTAGATCGATTGTTGTTTTTAAAGTTTCTTCACTAAACCCAGGAACAATCAACCGTAAAAGCACTGGCGCAAAATAGATTCCTAAAACAGAGACCAAGGACATTAACAAAAAAATAGATACCAAAAGCACATTAGCAAAAATAAAAGCTTCTTTTTTATTTTTTTCCAAATATCCAGAAAAGACTGGCACAAAAGCAGAAGAAAGCGCACCAAAAATTAGAATATTAAAACAAAGATCGGGTAATCTAAAAGCCGCATAGTAAGAATCCAACACTTCTCCTGCCCCAAAATTGGATGCCAAAATGCGATCTCTTAGGAGACCAAGGAAGCTGGCTACAAAACTTAACCCACCAATCAAAAAAGCCGCCCAAGTAAAACCATTATCGTCTCTTGATTTAAAAATAGAGGCGAACTTTATCCACATAAAGAAGATTATTTCTGCGCTCTCTTTACCACTAAAGCAAAGAATTTATCAAAATCCAATTTCTCTTTAACCTTCCAGCCACCACCATCCACTAAAATATCTTGGGGATATTTATAAACATAGTTGTAATCATCGAGTCCAAAAAGTTCCAATTCTATTTCCGATCTTTCATCTCCCGACTGTTTTTGAATTAACAAGCTGTAAGAATCGGCTAATTTTTTGCTCCCATCAATCTCCAGTCTAAAAGGTAGAAGATATTTATAAGTAACAGTCGCTACTTCTCCAGGAGAAACATAGACCCAGTTTCCAAAAACAGTTTTCCCTTGCTCATTATAAACCCTAGTAGCAGATTCTTCGTCTATTTTATAACTACTCTCCATCTGCTTAACTTCGAAATCTTCTTTAAAACCCAACCTTTCGTAATCCAGCGGTGGATCCACAAATTCCTTAGTAAACCCAGAAGCAGCAATTAACTCACTTCCCTCGGGAACATAAACCCTCATCCAATCGGAGTTTACAGCGTTATGCCAATCATATTTCTCCTTGCCTCCTAAATGAGTTCTTTTTATTGTTACCGTATCTACTATTGATCCATCTTGCATAATCTCTGCCGAATGCTTAATTGCCTGATCCACAATTCCGTCTGTTTTTAACCCTGAAATATTTGTATTTACCACACTTAAATAATCCTTGCTTGATTTTAAAATTTCTCCCGACCATCCCATGTCAGAAATCAAGTTCTGAATCCTAGAATCAAAAGAATAGAACATCAAATCTCTTGCCTTTAGCGACTGCCCCAAAATCGCCAACATTTTTGGCCAATTCTCTTTTGGAGTAGTGATCACTCTTCTGATTAATTCTGGAGTCATGTCGGTAAGAATCTTTTTTGGTTCATTTTCCGTTTTGTCGTAAGCCACCTCCACTTGGTATTGAATTTTTTCCATAAAATTATCTGCATCAATCGACAACTCCCCTTCTTCCCCATAACCGCTAACCACAATCGGACCAGTTAGCCGTAAAATATCTTGAATCACCTTAGGATTAAGAGCGATTACTCCGTCTACCGTTGGTCCGCCAGTTTTTTCATAAAACCAACTTATTTTTTGAGCACTGGTAGGAAAATTGGGCCACCAATTAGCATCATGCATTGACCAAGCCACACTCATTTTCTGAATAGGCTCCGGTGGAATAATTTTTTCTTTTAATTGTCCGTCTGGATCGTAAATTCCATCCACATCTAATTTCTCTACCTTGCCATTCAAAATTTTCACAATCCCATAAGTTCCAATAAATCCTCCAGTAGCTCTTATTTCATGATTGTTTTGAAAAATAAGCAAATACCGTCGACTACCATTAGCCCCTAAAATTTCTAAGAATAAATCATTGTAGCGGAAAAATCCTTCTAATCCTTCTTTTATTTGGGGAAGTATTGTAGAAAGAGCAATAATTTCTTTCTTTTCCGCTTCGGGAAAATCGTTAGGATTGACCGATCCCAAATCCTCTTGGGCTTTATCTATTCTAGCCAAAGCTTCTTTTAAATTACCTGTTAGGCCAGAAACTAAATCCAAAAGACTTGTTTTGTTTTCCGAAGAATCTCCATCTACTTTTAAAAAGCTATTTTCCATGCCTTCCTTTCCCTCTGCTAAAAAAGACATTGCTTGGGTAATTTCTTTTCCTGCCAAAGAAATGTTTTCCCCCACCGAAGCTAGCTTCCTTCCCGATTCCACTAAAGAAAGACCGGGCAAAAATTTCAAAACTTTAGTAGTGTTCCCACCAACTTCGTCTAATTTTTCTTTAGTTTCTTTAAATTTTTCAAATGCTGCTTCAAAATCCTTTCCTGCTCCTTCTATATTTGCGTCCTCTATTGAAGCTTGCGCTTGCTTTAAGCTTCCATAGCCAGCAATCCCAAATTTCTCTATTACCCCTTTTTCTCTAAAACCCTTCATAAAAACCAACACCGCTGGAATGGTAATAAAAAATAAAGCTA
This sequence comes from uncultured Candidatus Saccharibacteria bacterium, assembly GCA_964598205.1. GTDB lineage: Bacteria > Patescibacteriota > Minisyncoccia > CAIUEV01 > JAHKAQ01 > CAZRBB01. Next base: position 186,046 of record CAZRBB010000003.1, on the reverse strand, counting down.
AAGCCAAAGAATAAGCCAATGATTTTTTAAAACCACGAGTAAAAGCAGAAGAAAAAGCGTCTTTTAAATCAAAAAAGAAATCATCCCAAAAATCAAAGGTAAGGAAAGATTTTACTCTGCTAAAGTCAAAAACTTTTTTAAAGAAAATTTTTGACTTAATTTTTCTTTTTGCAAGCTTCTGGCCTAATTCAAAACCTCCCGCCTTAGAAATTTCCGAACTTATTTGGGCATAACTTTTCTTGCTGAACAATAAGAACGGCTCCTTCTTGGTTGGCAAGAGATCCTTTTTCTTTTCCCCTTGATTCTTAGGAAGAAAATCTTTCTTTTGTTTAATCAATCCACTATCAGGAGAAACTATTTTTTGCTCACTTCCCAAAGAATCTTTCCTAACCGGCAAGAAAGCTTTTTGATGCTTATTTAAAACCTCTAAAAGAGAAACTTCCTTTTGCCTACCTCTAAAAGAAGAAGAAAAAGAAAAAGAAGTATTAGAAATGATTCGCGTTTCCCGATTAATTGGAACAACTGGTAACCTCTTGGGAATTGTAGAATAAATTCGCTTTTGCTGTTTTAAAAAAGGAGTAGCTGGTTTTCTTAAATTAATAGTGGTGAATCGTCGCACGCTCTGCTTAACAGGAATAGTAAGTGGTCTCTTGGTGGCAATAGGAGCCTTCATTCCTTGATTGGCTGGAAGAACAGATGACCTCTTAACAGCTGCGGGATAAAATTGCTTTTGCTTTCTAATAAAAAAAGTAGTCGGTTTTCTTGCAACAACAGGAGTAAGCAAAACAGGAACAGCTGGTTTCCTTATAATAATGGGAGTGGTTTGCGCCTCTTGCTTTATAGGAAGACAAGCCGCTTTCTTAAATTCTTCTTTTTTTATTTCCTGTATTTGAGACCGATAAATTTCGTAAAAAGTTGGCTTAGGACAGGGAGCCACCTTAACCGATGGAATCGATAAAGGATTATTTTCCGAAATTGAATTCTTTTCTGCTTTTTTAGTTTCTACTTTTTTACTAATATCCCGACAACTCAAATCCGTATAATACTTTACCCTCTCTTTACTTCTGGTAGCCGCCGAAAAAGAAATACTTTTATTTTTTACATAAGAACAAGCAGTTTTTTCCCTAAAAGAACTTAAATTAACCACTTCTCTTTCTTTGCAAACTTCCAAAACTGCCGCCCTTTTAGCAGTTAAGTCCTCCTGATAAATCTTGCTAATATCTAACCCAGTTCTTTTTGAAAAACTTTTTTGATTATTTAAAAATGATTTTTGAAAAACAGGAACCATTTTCTATTTTAAAAACTTCTGATAAACATTTAGAGTTTTTTTTCCGGTCATTCGCCAATCAAATAATCGTGCCCTAATCATCCCTGCCTTTATTACTTTCTTTCTCAGCTCCTTATCCGAAAGAAGAATCATAATTTTTTTTGCCATGTCTTTTTCGTCTAATGGATTAAAGTAACAAGCTGCATCCCCTAAAATTTCTGGAAGGCTAGCCGAAAAAGAAGCTGCCACCGGCGTTCCCACGCTCATTGCCTCCAATGGTGGAAAACCAAATCCTTCATAAAAACTTGGAAAAACAAAAACCTCTGCTTGCTGGTAAAGAATCATTAGTTCTTCTTCTTTTTCCACAAAGTCCAAAAACAAAACTCCTTCTATTTTTTGTTTTAATGTCCAACTAACAAGTTTCTTGTAAAAATAATCATTACCACCGGCCAAAATCAAATGAAGATGGGAAAATTCCCGAAATCGTTTTATTATCCGAAAAGCCTTTAGTAACTTTTTAAGATTCTTGTGGGGATAAGCAGCACCAGTATAAAAAATAAAGGGGAAATTAATTACTTTTTTGTTCACCACTAACCCCCCTCTTGCCACTCTCTCTTCTCCTGATTTTAGCTTAATCAAAGACGACTCACAAGCTTCATAAATAACTTTTATCTTGTCATTGGAAACTAGGAAATGAGCCAAAATATCTTTCTTGGTAAAACGCGACACTGTAATTATTTTCTTAGATTTTTGAATTGCATGATTTAATACTTTTTTGTAACCCCATTCTTTAAATTTGTAATAAAAGGGGCTAAGTCTAGTCGCCTCTCTAGTAGGATGGTTCATTAAAATAAGATCATGGATGGTAACAATGAACGGTCTCTGATAAAAAAAAGGAACATTGAAATGAGGAAAATGCACCAAATCAAACCTCTCTTTATTCAAAAGTCTTAAAAATAATATTTGTTCCGCCAGAGAATACCAAGGTATATTCGCTAAACGCTTTGAAAAATTAGGAGACTTGGGTAAATAAAGATGAAAATTATCCTTATTTAAAAAAACCACATAATGATTTTCTTGATCCAGTTTTTCCAAACTTTCCAAGAGCTTGGTCGTATATCGCCCCAAGCCTCTGGACTTTAATCCGTAGAAACGAGCATCAAAACCGATTTTTTTCACTTTCTTTCTTTATTTTTCTCATTCTAACACAATCTATTCTATATTTAACGATTGGGAAGTTGCTCTAAAAACTGTTCCGCCGAACGACTTTTCGAAAAGCGTTGGCTTTGTTTTTTACCTTTTTCCTTAAGAATTTTTCTTAATTCCCAATCTTTAACTCCTCTTTCCATGGCCCAAGCAAGTTCTTCTGGATTATAAGGATTAATCAAGAGAGCGGCTTCTCCTACCACTTCTGGCAACGAAGAATTAGAAGAACAAATCACTACTCCCCCATTACAAGCCAAGGATTCCAGCGGAGGAAAACCAAACCCCTCATAAAAAGAAGGATAGATAAACATTTGAGCACAAGAATATAAAATTTTTCGCGCTTCTTCGGATACTCCTCCTAAAAAAATCACTTTATCTTTAAATTCCATTGATTGAAAAACTTTAGCCGTTTCGGAAAAAAGCCAACCTTCCTCTCCAGCAACTACCAACCAATGATCTATCTTTCCTTCCTTCCAAAGACGATCAAAAGCCAAAAGAACAGATATTAGATTTTTTCTTGGCTCGAGCGTTGCCAAAAAAAGAAAATATTTATCGGGAAAAACAAAACCCCTTTTCTTGAATAATTCTTCTAAACACTTTTTGTTATAAGATGGTTTTATTTTAGAAGAAATTCCAGGATAGAGTACTTTTATTTTTTTACCAGGAACCCGATAAATCTTTTTTAAATCTTTTTTTGTAGAATGAGAAACGGCCAAGACTTTATCGGCCCTTTCGGTAAGTTTTCGGGGGTTAACAAGCCAGTGCCAGATTCTTCTATAAGTATTAAAAAATTCAGGAAACACTTCGAAAGATAAATCGTGAACCGTTAAAAGATAAAAACAGTGTCGAGACACAGAAGTAAATATTGGATTAGGAGAGAAAAAAACATCTACTTCTAAAAGCTTATCCAAAAATGGTCGTTTAAAATACCAAAGACAAAAGTTCAATAATTTATTGGGAAAACGATAGCTTCGTAGAGAAACATTGGGACAATTCAACCATTTTGAAACAATTTTTGGTGGAAATTTTTTATAAGAATTAAAAAAAAGCAAATATTCGTTATCTTTATCCAGCCGAAAAACTTCATCTAAAAGATTAATTGTATACTCCTCCACTCCAGTTTTTTTGCCCTCCGCCAAGCAACGAATATCAATCGCAATACGCATGTGTTTTTTGCAAATCCTTCTTCCTCTTGAAATTAGATTCCGAATAAGTTAAAAAATCTTTAGCAATTAAAAAAAGGGAAAAAATAAAAATACCTACAACAAAAGAAGTCCCAGCTACTAAAAGAGGACTGAGTTTTTCTTTGGTAAAAATAAGCTCATGTGGATCAATCTTGAACCAAACAGCTTTTCCTTCTTTTTTAGAAGAAACCTCTCTTTCAATCTCCGTCACTACTTTTTCTCTTAATTTTAAAGCCTCTTCCTTATTCTTTGATTCAAACTTAACTTCTAAATATTGAGGAGCGACTCTTTTTATCTTAAAAAAATTAGTCCGCTGACTAAGCCTCATGGTTCCCAAGCTGCCAGCCTTCTCTTCAAAAACTCTTGTACCAAAATCAGGCGTTTTAAGCCACTTCTCTAGTGAATCAGAAAATCTAGAAACAGCTTCCTCGTAATAAAAATTATCATATTCATAATCAGCAGTTTCCGCTTTTCCTTCTTGATAAACACCAATCAAAAAATAGCCAGTATAATTTTTATTCTTCACGCTTTCCCCCCAAACCGCCGCCAAAGAAAAAACCAAACTCAAAAAAACGACTCCTAAAATCTTTTTTTTAATTATTTCTAAAAAATTAACGGATTGCATGAAGATTTTTATCTTTTAACTTTTGATTAATAAAATCTAAAATTTCTTTTTTAAATCTTTCCTTACTAAAACCCTCCGCATGATGCCTAATTACTTCTGGATCAAAGCTCAAATCATTAAATCGCTGGACCGCCGAAATTAAACTTCTAGTATCTTGCTTGGAAAAGAAAATACCTGTTATCCCTTCCTTCACTGTCTCCTTAGCGCCTCCTCTCCTAAAAGCAATCACTGGTCGACCAGAAGCCATAGCCTCTAATGGAACTAGTCCAAAATCTTCTTCTTGTGGATAAATCAACGCCTTGCATTCTCCGTAAATCTTTGCCAATTCTTGACCATAACTTTTTAAGCTTCCAATAAACTCAATATTCTTTCCAGCCATTGCCTTTAGTCTTTCTAATTCAGAACCGCTACCCACAATTTTTAGGGGCAATTTTAATTTATTAAAGGCCTTCACTCCTAAATCGAATCTTTTATAAGGAACTAATCTTCCTGCCATTAAATAATAATCCTTGGTTTTGTTCTGAACCTGGAAATTATCTAAAGAAACTGGGGGGTGAATTACCGAAGCTTCCGCTTTGTAATATTTTTTTATCCTATCTTTAACTAGACAGGAGTTGGCAATAAAATGATCCACTCTCTTAGCTGCCGCCCAGTCCCAGATTCTAACATAGTTCATCCCAAAAGGAATAGCCCTTTTTACCCAAGAAGGATAATAAAATTCTCGAGCATATTTATGGCAATCATCCCAAGCATAACGCATGGGCGTATGACAATAACAAATATGCAAAGCCCCTGGTCTGGTTATTACTCCTTTGGCGTAACTAGAAGAATCGGAAAGAACCAAATCATAATAAGAGAGATCAAATTGTTCTACTGCCATTGGCATTAAAATTGGAAAGAAACGATGCTCCCGACGAGAAAAAGGAATTTTCTGTAAAAAAGAAGTCCGAATTGTTCTTTCTCCAAAAACATCTCCTAAGAGTTCCTTGTTGTAAACCAAAGTATAAATAGGTGCTCGCGGAAAAAGCTCAGAAAAAGTTTCCAAAACTCTTTCGGCCCCACCATACTGCACCAAGTAATCATGAACTAAGGCAATTTTCATAGATTAATCAATCAACACTTCTTCTTCTAAAGAGAACGAATGGAGTTTTAAAAATAATTGCCACATCCATTAAAAGCGACCAATTCTCCATATAATAAACATCCAACCGCACTTCTTCGTCAAAATCAAGATCACTCCTTCCAGAAATCTGAGCCAAGCCGGTAATTCCCGGTTTTATGTAAAACATCCGTTGTTGATCATAATTAAATTTTTCCACTTCGTAAGACATATGCGGGCGATAGCCAACCACACTCATTTCGCCTTTTAGCACATTAAAAAATTGAGGCAATTCATCTAAAGAATACTTTCGCAAAAAACGACCAACTCTTGTTATTCGTGGATCATTCTTAATTTTATGCAAAGGTCCTCCCTGTCTTGTATTCTTACTAGTATCTTCTTCTAATTTCTTTAAAAATTTATTACCCTCTTCTGTTCCCAGCTCTCCATCACACAATTCGAATTTAAGAGAGCGAAATTTAAAAAATTTAAACTTTTGCTTTCGGTAGCCACAGCGATAATCAGTGTAAATCACCGGCCCTGGAGAATCAAGCCTAATTAATAGAGCAATTAAAAGATAAACCGGAGAAAAAATTACAACAAAAAGAGAGGCAAAAACCAAGTCAAAAATTCTTTTTAACACCTTTCCCCAACCATCCAATGGAGTCTTACAAATTTCTATTAAAGGAAAACCTGCCAATTGACGAATGCTAATATTGGTAGTGTGCGCCTGAAAAATATTGGGAATGAATTTAAACTCTAATTTGTAAATATCGCTGAATCGAATCAACATATTAATCTTCTTTTTAGAAAGATCTGGATCACATTGAATAATTTCCTCTATTCCTTTTTCTGTTTTTAAATCCTTCAGGGTTTCCCAATCAAAATCAGCCAGAACTTTTTCCACTCTATAACCCAAAGAAGGATTGCGCCTTATTTCTTCGCAAATAATCCCACCAATAGCATTTTTCCCAACAATCAAAACTCTATGTAATCCAACCCCCTTCCTTATGGAAAGAGCAGTTTGGATTGATCGAATCAAAACGCGAGAAAAAGCAATTAGCACAACCGTTAGCCCCCAAGAAGAAAGGATAATAAAACGAGAAGAAAAAGATTCTCTATCTAAGAAAAGAAAAATAATGATTCCCAATAGAACCAAAGAACTGGCCGTAAATATTTTATAAACTTCCCGCAAACGAGAACGAGTCGTCTTCATAGAATACAAACCCTCTAAGGCAAAAACCAAAACCGTTATTAGGCCAACCCACAGCGAAAAATGAAAGAAATCATTAAAATTGACGCTATATAGAACTGGTCGCTTTTCTACAACATAAGAATGAAATCGAAAACTATATGCCAAAAAAGCAGAAAAAACCACTAAAAAATAGTCGAGTGGTGCTAGAATCGCGTTGAAAAAAATTTCTGATTTCTTCATTGAAAATATTTTTCAAAAAAACAAGAACGCTCCACTTTCGGAGCGCCTTTATCATATAACGAATAAACATTTTTAAAAACACCCCTTCTTCTACTATACCAAAAGAGGACTATAAGCCGGATTCTGTAATCGATGACCATTTATCTAGACCCACCATTACCAGTGGGCTCAAGCGGCATTCCTTTTAAAAAAGGCCCAGCCTTGCATCAAGTAGGGTTTTCCACAAACGCTATCACTAGCGCCCGAGAATCGTATTTTGTAAACAAAACCAATTCACTTTTCACCTTTCGTCCCACCAAGGTGGAACTAGTATTGTCTCTGTGGCACTATCCCGTTTTAAGGATCGCTCCTAAAAAAGGTGGGTGTTACCCACTACTCTTTTCCTTAAATCAAGTCTAAGGGATGTCCGGACTTTCCTCTTGCTAATAAAAGCAAGCGGCCATCCGTCCTCTTTTGGTATAGTAAAAGAACTAAATAACTATAAACCTTTTTCCTTGAGCTCTTTTATCAGTTTTTTTTGACCAAAAGTCAAGCGATTTGGCACCTCTACCTTTATTTTAACAAACAAGTCACCAGAACCGTAATTAGAAAGGCGCTTAACTCCCTCTCCTCTAAGCCTAAAAATTTTAGCATTCGGTGTTCCCGAAGAAATTTTTATTTTAACTTTAGAAAAAAGAGTCGGCACTTCTATTTTTCCTCCCAGTACCGCTAAAGAAAAAGGAATTTCCGCCTGATAATAAATGTCGTCACCCTTTCTTTCCCAAAACGGATGCGGCTTAACATGAATATTAACATAGAGGTCGCCAGCTCTTCCTCCCGATTCCCCTGGCTCTCCTCTCCCGCTAATACTCAGAGTTTGACCATCTTTAATCCCAGCAGGAACGGTAATTTTAATTCTATCTTTTCCTTTTTGAATTCCTTTTCCTCGGCAAGAAGAACAGGGTTTGGCGGGAATTTTCCCCTTCCCCTTACATTCTGGGCAAATAATCACCTGAGCAATAGACCCTAGAATTGTTCTTCGCTCTGTTCTTATTTTCCCTGATCCACCGCAAGAAGAGCAATCTTTAAATCCACTACCTTTTTCCGCTCCCGATCCACCGCAAGAAGAGCAAATCATTCCTTTAAAAATCTCCAATTCTTTTTCCGCTCCGGTGGCCATTTCCAAAAAAGTAATCTCTAAGTCTACTCCAACATCCGCTCCCTGACGGCCACCCACTTCCTCTTCTCCTTGAAACCCTGAAAAAAAATCAGAAAAAATATCCGAAAAATTTCCAGAAGAAAAATCAAAACCAAAATCACCGGCACCACCGCCAGAAAATCCCTCAAAACCACCTCTCCCACCTCCACCACCAGAAAAAGAGCCAGAGCCAAATCGATCATACTGGGCTCTTTTTTCTGGACTGGAAAGTACCTGATACGCCTCGTTGATTTCCTTGAACTTTTCAGCATCTCCTCCTTTTTTGTCGGGATGGTGCTGATGTGCTAATTTTCGGAAACTTTTCTTAATCTCTGCCGCATTCGCATCTTTAGAAATCCCCAAAATATGATAGTAATCTTTTTCCATAAATTATTCTTTTGAATCCACCTCCGGCTCTTTTGGTTCTTCCTTTTTTGTATCTTTTTCTTCTACTTCTGCGTCTTCTACCTTTCCTTCTTCTTTTGGTTTTTCGCTACCAGCCGTTTTTTCCGCTTCCGCCTTTTGGGCCGCTTCGTAAAGCTCTTTTCCTATTTTAGAAATTTCCTGATTCAAAGCCTCCACCGCTTTTTTGATTGCTTCCGTGTCTTCACCGTTCTTTATTTTTTTCAATTCTTCTATCTTTTCAGTTACTGGTTTTTTATTTTCTTCGGAAACTTTATCTCCTGCCTCTTCTAATGTTTTTTCTGTGGTGAAAATAAGACTATCCGCCAAATTGAGTGTTTCTACTTTTTCTTTCTTCTTTTTGTCTTCCTCAGCATGAACTTCGGCTTCTTTTCTCATTCTCTCTATTTCTTCGTTAGATAATCCACCAGAGGCTTCAATTCTAATCGACTGTTCTTTGTTGGTCGCTTTATCTTTGGCTTTCACATTTAAAATTCCGTTCGCGTCTAAATCAAAAACTACTTCTATTTGAGGAATACCTCGTGGAGCTGGTGGTAAGCCGTCCAAATGAAATCGACCTAAAGTTTTATTGTCTGATGCCATTGATCGCTCTCCTTGCAAAACATGAATTTCTACAGAAGGCTGACTGTCCGACGCTGTAGAAAATATTTGATTCTTAGAAGTTGGAATCGTAGTGTTCTTTTCTATTAATGGAGTGCGAACACCACCCAATGTTTCAATTCCTAAAGTCAAAGGCGTTACATCTAAGAGTAGTACATCTTTTACATCTCCTCTTAGAACACCTCCTTGAATTGCCGCTCCCATTGCTACTACTTCGTCTGGATTCACGGTGACATTTGGTTTTTTACCAAAAAATTCCTCTACCTTTTTTTGAACAAAAGGCATCCGTGTTTGACCACCGACTAGAATCACCTCTTCTATTTCAGAAGTCTTTAATCCAGAATCGGCCACCGCCTTTCGGCAAGGTTCTAAAGTTTTCTCCACTAGATCACTTACTAATTCTTCCAATTTAGCTCTAGTCATTTTTAAAACCAAATGCTTTGGCCCTTCATTACTAGTAGTGATAAAAGGTTGGTTGATTTCTGTTTCTTCTGCAGTAGAAAGTTCAATCTTGGCTTTTTCTGCCGCCTCCTTAATCCTTTGCAGTGCCATCCCGTCTTTAGAAAGATCTATCCCTTCACTTTTTTTAAACTCAGTCACAATCCAGTCCATAATCTTCTGATCAAAATCATCTCCTCCTAAATGAGTATCACCGTTGGTGGATTTTACTTCTATAGATTTTTCCTCGCCTGTTCCTACTTCCAAAATAGAAATATCAAAAGTACCGCCACCTAAATCGTAGACAGCAATCTGCTCATCTTTAAGCTTGTCAAAACCATAGGCCAGGGCAGCTGCTGTTGGTTCGTTAATAATTCGTTCCACTTCCAGCCCAGCAATTTTCCCAGCATCCTTAGTTGCCTTTCTTTGAGAGTCGTCAAAATAAGCCGGCACAGTAATTACTGCCTTTTTAATTTCTTCTCCCAGCTTTTCTTCGGCGTCAACTTTCATTTTCTGAAGAATCATTGCCGCAATTTCTGTTGGCTTTTTCCATTCTTCTCCCAGTTTAATTTCTACTGAGCCATCCGCTCCTTCTCTAATTTCATAAGGCAAAAGCTTTTTGTCTCTTTGAACCTCAGCGTCCGAAAATTTTCGACCAATCAATCGTTTAGCCGAAAAAATAGTGTTCGCGGAATTAGTTACCGCTTGTCTTTTAGCCAAAAGACCCACTAATCTTTCCTTTGACTTGCTCAACGCCACCATAGAAGGCAGCGTTCGATTGCCCTCTTTGTTTTCTAATACTACTGGCTTATCTCCCTCCATTACCGACATGCAGGAGTTAGTAGTGCCAAGATCAATGCCTAATATCTTACTCATCTTTTTTTGATTATTAATTAAAAAGAAATTGATTCTTAAAAATTATTTAAGAATCGGTTTCTGTTTAACCACCTATTTTAACCTTGGCTGCTCTAATTACTCTCCCATTTAAACGATACCCATTTTGAATAATCTCCATTACTTTACCTTTATTATCTTTACCCGATTCAGGGAGTTCTTCTAAACATTCGGCAAATTCCGGATTAAAATCTTCTCCTAAAATCAAAATTTCCTCTACTTCTTCTTTCTTTAAAAAATCCTCTAACTGCTTTTTAATGTAGATTACTCCAATCACCCAGCCTTCTTTCATTTGATCCTTTGGAATATACCCCACCGCCAAATTAAAATTGTCCAAAACCCCGATCACTTCTGTAATTAAGCGCTCCTTTGTTTTCTGCTGGGAATCAAACAACAATTGGGAAACTTTTTTTTGATAATTCTCAAAGTCAGCCTTGCACCTTTGCCAGCCAGCCAAGTAATCCTCTTGTTCCCTAAGCACCTCCTCTTTTACCGCTTCCCCTGCCTTCTCCTCTACTATTTTTTCTGCTTTCTTTTCTTTTTTGAGCTCCTTTAACTCTGGTGCTTTAGTTGTTTCTTTTTTCTTCTTTTTATTCCACATAATCTTTAATATTATTAGGACTTACGCGTTTGATTATAGTTCAAGGCAAAACCGGAAAAGCAAGTAAGGCATAATTAGGTTACGGTGAGTGAATGGCACAGATTTTAACGAAAAAATATGTGGCTACGCGTAAGTCATAATAATTTAGAATCAGCTGTTGTCCTCTGTTTTAATTGACAACGGTCCGCTTAATTCTGCCCTTCCTTCCAAGACTTCTGAAACATAACGCACCAAAGAAATATTCTTTGCATATTCCATTCTTTTAGGTCCCATGATTGCAATTATGCCAGTTTCTCCCTCTGGCAACCGACAACGAGCCACCACGATAGAACACTGCTCGCCCTTTACTAATGGATTCTCTTTACCAATCAAGGCCTTAACCTCTCCCTGCTTTAAATCAACCAAGAGATCGGCTATATTCTGATCTAAATAATCCAACACTTCTACTATACGGCAAATTCCATCGATATCTGTAAACTCTGGCTGAGAAAGTAATTCCTTAATTCCCGATTGAAAGTATTCCTCTTCTTCTACCACTCCAGAAATTGCCAAATTATGACTTAGAACAGACAACATCTTTGCCGCTGTTCGCGCCATTCGATTGCTTTTGGCTCTTAACTTCCAAAGCTCCTCTTGGAGAGATATCTGGTCCTTCCGGGAAAGTTCTTTATCTTTCATTAAAGAAGCCACAAAGAAACGATAACCCTTGTCTGTTGGAATTCTCCCCGAAGAAGTGTGTGGATGATATAAATATCCCAATCTTTCTAGCTCAAACATTTCCGCTCTCATTGTTGCCGGAGACACACCAAACTTGTATCGATTTAAAAGGTTCTTTGATCCTACCGACTGTGCAGTACGGGTATATTCCTTAACAACACATTCTAAAATTTTTTCCTGACGGGTGGTAAGCATTGCCAAAAATTTACTACCATCATTTTAAAACATCTATTAGCACTCGTCAAGATAGAGTGCTAGCGAGGCTTATAAAAAGGATGGCATTTAAGAATCCTTTTAAAACCCAAAAAAAGACCACGGAGAGCACCCAATCGAGTTACTTTATCTTTTGTATAGTCGCTACAAGTAGGATGAAATCTGCAAACTCCAAAAGGAAAAAATACCTTAATCCAACTATGATCCGGCGAAAGCGTTTTTTGGTAAAACGAAATTAAAAAAATAATTACTTTTTGTCCACGATTCATAAGAAAGATTGAATTATGAATTACGAATTTTTAATTTCGATTAAATTCTTAATTTAAAATTTAAAATTATTTCGAAATTAAAAATTCGTAATTCATAATTGTTAAGATTATGATATATTTAGTATCATCTTCCAAACTGTTCAATTATTCAAATTTAAAAAAATGAAATCTATTAAAACCCCCCACTACACTTGGCTCTACTTTGAAAAACCAGATCACCAAGACCTAGAAGCCTTACAAAAAATATTCAACCTACATCCTATTGTCTTAGGAGAATTCAATCTTCCAACCTATCGACCAAAAGTAGAACAACATCTCAACTATATTTCCATGGTACTTCACTTCCCTCTCTTTAATCGCCAAGATAGGCGAATAGAAACTGGAGAAATAGACATTCTTATTAATAATGAATACCTAGTTACTAGCTGTCTAGAACATCAAGAAGTCTTAGATTATTTTTTTCAGGAAGAACAGCAAAAACAAAAAGATATTCACAATGAATCTTTCCGCAGTCCCTATCTTCTTCTCTTAAAACTCATTGACCACCTTTGGAGCGCCTGTTTTCCCAAATTAGACCATATTACAGATAACCTTTTCAAAATAGAATCAGAAATCTTTTTGGGCAACGAAAAAGAAATGGTTAAAGAAATATCTATTGTAAAAAGAAATATTCAGAATTTTCGACGCATTGTTCAACCACAGAGAACTATCTTGGAGTCCTTAGCTTCTAATAAAACATTTCAGTCGGATCAAGATTTAAAAATTAGAACTGCCGATATAATCGGTGCCAACATCCGCGTTTGGCATATCTTAGAAAACCACAAGGAAACCATTGACTCGCTGGAAGCCACCAATGATTCTTTATTTTCTTACAAATTAAATGAAACCATTAAAACATTAACCATTTTTTCTATTGTTTTACTTCCCGGCACCTTAGTCACAGGAATCTTTGGCATGAACACCAAGATTCCTATAAATAGTTATGCTCTAATTTTAGGAATAGTTTTTTCCTTAATGCTCCTAACATTTCTTCTTGTTAAGATAAAAAAGTGGCTTTAAAATTCAAACATGGCAATTAAGCTTTACAACACCCTTTCTAAGAAAAAAGAAACCTTTACCCCATTAGAAAAAGGCCGAGTCAAAATGTATTCCTGCGGTCCCACCGTTTATGACTACGCTTCTGTTGGCAATATGTGGGCCTACTTAACCGCCGATATTTTACGCCGTTTCTTAGAGTTTTCTGGATACGAAGTAAAGCAAATCAAAAACATTACCGATGTTGGCCATTTTACAGACGACGAAGACCTTTGCGTTAGTGGAGAGGACAAAATGGATAAGGCCGCCAAAAGAGAAAAAAAGACTCCACTAAAAATCGCCGAACACTATATAAAATACTTCCTATTAGACGAAAAAAAGCTCCACATTAAACCGCCTCACTTCCGTCCTCGCCCTACCCAGGAAATAGACGCCATCATTACCATTATAAAAGACTTGATTAAAAAAAAGTTTGCCTACGAAACCAAGGATGGTGTTTATTTTGCTGTTAAAAAATTTCCTAACTATGGAAAACTTTCCGGAAACACCTTGAAAAAGATTCGTTCTGGAGCTAGAGTTGCTATTAATGAAGCTAAAAAAAATCCTGCCGACTTTGCGCTCTGGATTAAAAAAGTTGGCAAAAACAAAAAACATTCTTTACATTGGGATAGTCCTTGGGGTCAAGGCTTCCCTGGTTGGCACATTGAATGCACCGCCATGGCCACTCGCTATTTAGGAGACTCCTTAGATATTCATACTGGTGGCGAAGATAATATTTTTCCTCATCACGAATGTGAAATCGCTCAAAGCGAAGCCTACACCAATCGACCCTTTGTTAAATATTGGCTTCATGTTCGCCATTTCTTAATGGATGGACAAAAAATGTCTAAGTCATTGGGCAATATCCTAACCGTTTCCCCCACTCCCAGCGGTCACTGCCAAGATTTGGAAACTTTAGGCTTTCACCCTTTAGCTTTTAGGACTTTAAAGCTAGCTTCCCATTATCGAAGCCAAGCTAATTTTACCTTAGCCGCAATGCGTCAAGCCCAAACTAACTGGGAGCGTCTTAACGATTTTTACAGAAACCTCCAAAAAAAATGTACCGTTTCTCCTCTTTCCGATTCCAAAAAAATAGATCTTGATTCCTATCGTCATCAGTTCCAAAAAGCCATGGCTAACGACTTGAACACTCCAGAAGCCCTAAAGATTGTTCTTGCCCTAGTAAAAAAAGGAAATCAACTACTCTCCCAAAATAAACTTCAAAATAAAAAAGAAACCAAAGAAACTCTAAAATATTTTGATCAAATTTTCGCCCTTCTTTTGGAAGAAAAAATAGAAAAAATCCCCATCACCATTAAAAGAATGGCCCAGGAAAGAAAGTCCTTAAAAGAAAAAAAACAATTTCAAGCTGCCGATCTTTTGCGGCAAACAATAGAGAAACAAGGATACCAAATCAATGACCAAAAAGACGGCGCCTATGAACTCTGTAAAAAATAACTCTAACTTTTGGACCGGTCCCAAGCCCCTTCTCTGCCTAGCTCCTATGGCTGGTATTACCGATTCCGCTTTTCGTTTAATTTGCAAAAAAAACGGTGCCGACATTGTTTATTCAGAAATGGCCTCCGCCTCCGCCCTCTATTTTAAGCCCGAGCGCACCTTAAACCTTCTCCGCTTTTCCATAGAAGAACAGCCCTATGTTGTTCAGCTTTTTGGAAAAACTCCAGAACATTTTGCCAAAGCCGCCCAAATTATTAGCAAAGGAGTCCCCACAATTAATTATTCTTCAAAATCATCACCTTCTTCCCCAGAAACCCTTACCCCTCCGGCAGGCATTGATATTAATTTCGGTTGTCCGGCAAAAAAAGTTTTTAGTCATGGATCGGGTTGTGCTCTAATGCTTGATCCGGAACTTGCAAAAAATATTATTCAAACTGTCAGAAAAAATACCAATCTCCCTCTTTCCATTAAAGTTCGCGCCGGGGTTAAAGGATTCCGACTGGCGGATTTTCTAAAAAGAATTAAAATAAATTCTCTTGGCATTCAGGCACTGATGATTCACGGTCGAACCTATGAGCAAGGGTTTCAAGGAAACCCAGACTACACCGCATTCCAAGAAGCTCGTTCTATTTTTAAAGGGACTATCATTGCCAATGGCGGAATTAATAGTCTTTCTAGTGGCCAAAGAATGCTTCAAGCTTCTGGGGCCGACGGCTTAGGAATAGGTGCGGGAAGCCTAGGCCAACCATTTATTTTTCTAGAGCTTCTTTGTTTGAAAAATAAAAATCCAAATCTTTCAGAAAAAAAACCACCTTGGCAACTAGTCAAAGAAACTGCCTTGGAGCACGCTCGTTATTCGCATATACTAAAAGGAACACATGGCCTCTTAGAATCAAGGAAGCATCTCCTTTGGTATTTTAAAGGCTTTCCTGGAGCTAAAGAATTCAGGCACAGAATTACTAGCATCAATTCTCTTGCCGAAATCGCCAGCCTAATGAAAGAAATAAACAACTAATTTTTCACTCTTTGATGGTTAAAAAAATTAAACGGGACACCATTCAAAAAAATGCTCCCACAGAAAATCTCCGCATCCCTCCTCACGATTTAATCGCCGAACAAAGCGTTCTTGGCTCTTTGATGATCGAAGAAAAGGCAGCTAATAAAGTAGTAGACATTCTTCGAAGCCAAGACTTTTACGGCCGAAAAAACCAGCTCATCTTCGAAACAATGCTGGAACTTTACGAAAAAAACGACCCTATAGATTTAATCAGTGTTGCCGGTCGGTTACGAGAAAAAAAAATTCTTCAAGAAATTGGCGGAAACACCTACTTAACAGAACTAGCCAACGAAATGCCCGTTGCTACCAATGCTGCTTTCTACGCCAAAACCGTTGCTAAAAAAGCCACTCTTAGGCGCTTAATAGAATCAGCTTCCCAAATAGCAGAAATGGCCTACCAGGAAAACGAAGATGTAGAAAAAATGCTAGACGAGGCAGAAAGAAAATTATTTTCCGTTAGTCAAAACTTTTTAAAACAAGATTTTGTCCCCATTAAAGATATCTTAGAAGATGCTTTTAATCGCATTGACGAACTTCATAAAAACAAGGGTTCTTTGCGAGGAGTGTCTTCGGGATTTAAAAGCCTAGATAATATTTTAGCTGGTTTCCAAAAATCCGACTTGATTATTTTAGCCGCCAGACCCAGTCTTGGAAAAACCACTCTTTCCTTAGACATAATGCGCGATGTTGCCGTTAAGCAAAAAAAGCCAGTGGCTATGTTTTCTTTGGAAATGAGCAAGGACCAACTAGTCGATCGTATGCTTTCTTCGGAAGCAGAGGTTGATCTTTGGAAATTAAGAACGGGAAAGCTCTCTGACAAAGGTGACTACAGCGACTTTCAAAGACTTGGAGACGCCATGGGTTTTCTTTCAGAAGCACCGATTTTTATTGACGACTCCGGTACTACCAATATTATGCAAATTCGAGCAATGGCTAGACGCCTGCAAGCAGAACAAAATTTGGGCTTAATTATTGTTGACTATCTTCAGTTAATGGAAGGCCGTGGCAACACCGAAAATCGTGTCCAAGAAATTTCCGAAATTTCTCGTTCACTAAAACAACTGGCGAGAGAGTTAAATGTCCCCGTTCTTGCCCTAAGCCAACTTTCTAGAGCAGTAGAAAGCCGTTCCCCACAAATTCCCAAGCTTTCCGATTTACGCGAGTCAGGCTCCATTGAACAAGATGCAGATGTAGTAATGTTTATTTACCGAGAAGACCGAGAAAAACAAGACTCTACTAATAAAAATATCGCTGAAATTCACATCGCCAAGCATCGTAATGGCCCTATTGGTAAAGCAGAGCTCTTTTTCAATGAAAACTCAGTAAAGTTCATGGAAATAGACGCCCGACACAACACACCGACACCAACTAAACAAGAAATCAGTTTTTAAATTTTTATGCCATTTCCTAGAAATATCCAAAGAGCAATTTCGCTTTTATCTAGACTTCCAGCTATCGGCCCCAAAAGCGCCGAACGAATAGCCCTTTACCTAATCAAAAAACCAGCCACTGAATTAGAAGGCTTTAAAGAAGCCTTAGATCACTTACGATTGGGGAAATTTTGCCCAATTTGTTTTAATTTAACAGAAGATCATCTTTGCTCTATCTGTCAAGATCCAGAAAGAATCAAGGAACTGCTCTGCGTAACAGAAAGCCCTCTAGATTTAATGGCCATAGAAGAAAAAGCAATCTACAAGGGAACCTACCATGTTCTAGGAGGAACGCTAGGAATCGGCGGAAAAAACAATCTAAATAAGTTAAAAATCACTGAACTAAAAGAAAGGATCTTAAAAGAAAAAATTAAAGAAGTAATTATTGCCACCAACTTTACTTCCACCGGAGAAGCCACCGCCACCCTAATCAAAGAAATATTAGAACAATTCCCTAAACTAAAAATAACCCGCCTCGGACGAGGCCTTCCAACTGGAGGAGAAATCGGCTATGCCGACACCGAATCAATGAGAGAATCTTTTAATAATCGATCAGGATTCTAATTTTAGGACTACGCCAGGCGCATAAGTTCTAAAATTAGCCAATCTTAATCTTAGAAATCTCCACCTCTGAATAAGGTTGCCGATGACCTTTTTTAAGTTGATAGCGTTTCTTGGGTTTCTTTTTAAGAATAGTGACTTTCTTTTTAAATCCTTGTTTGACTACCTTTCCTTGAACTTCTGCCCCATTTAAAAATGGCTTTCCCAGTTTCAAATTTTTCTCATCTTCTCCAAAAGCCAAAAGCACTTCACCGAAAGAAATACTCTCCCCTTCTTTTAGAGAAACTTTTTCTATTTTAACTTTATCACCTTCTTTTACTAAGTATTGTTTTCCGCCTGTTTTTATAACTGCCAGCATTATTTTCTTTTAATTCTTTATCCCGCCATTAAAGCATTAAGAAAAAAACTGGTCAACAAAGAACAGTTTTATTTCTTAAATCTCAAACAATCTCTCGTTGCTTGCCCTCCTAAAATTAGACCCAAAACAGCCACCAAAAAGAAAAAAGAACTCCAATTCAAAATTCCTTGAATCAAAAAAGCTAAAATTCCCAAAATAAAATTCCCAAAATAAAAAAACGATACCACGCTATCCTTTCTCCATCCTTTATCTATTAAATAATAATGCAGATGTCGACGATCACCTCCCTGCCAAGGTCTTTCCCCATTTTTAATCCTCAAAAAACAAACCCAGAAAAAATCCAAAACGGGAAGCGCTAAAATAAAAGCTGCTGCCGCCACCTTGCCACCTAAATAAACAGAAAAAAGCGCCAGTAAAAGACCCAAAAATCCACTTCCAGCAGTTCCTAGTTGAATCTCTCCTTTAAAATTAAAAAGTAAAAAACCAGCCGTTACTCCAACAGTAACAGCAATCATCGCCGTTACATCGGCTTGAGAAGTCAAAGAAAAAAAGTTAATCCAAAAAAGAGCAGCTAAACTTAGCACTGCCGATCCACCAGCCAAGCCATTTAAACCATCAAACCAATTAAAAGAATTCAACACCACTAAAAACCAAAAAAAAGTTAATAAAATGTTTATCCAAAAAGGAAGCTCCGTAATTCCCAATAAAGGAATTTGCACATGATTTATTAGGTCTCCCGCCAAAACCAAAAAAAGAATCGCCAATACCTGATACCCCAACTGATAAATCGGTGAAAGTCCTCGCCTATCATCCCAGGATCCCCCACCAATAATTATTAGTTGAGCAATCAAAATACTCCAATAATCCTTAGCTCTAATTCCAAAAAAATTTCCTCCAAAAAAAATAACAGTCAAAATAAAAAGAGAGACCAGACTCAACACTAACCCACCACCACGCGGGAAAAAACCTTTATTTTCTTTTCTTCTCTTAAAAAATTGCAGAGCAGAAACAACAAAAATAAAAGATCCAAAAAAAATAAAAAAAAGAGGAAGCATTATTTTTTTCTTATCTTTTCGCTTACCCAGAACCGATTAACATATTTCCCCAACATTAAGCGAGTTTGGGAATCTATTGCGGGAATAGAACCCATTAAAGAAGCAATCACAGGAACCAGTGCCCATTGAAAAACCATTGGAATATACTTTGCCTTCCCGTAGCGCTTGGGTTTAGGAGGAAGCAGAAAGAAACTTAAAAAAGTAGAAACCAAAAGTCCTAGCATCGCTATTATCAAGATATTTCTTGTTAAAAGAGGCAAATAATGAGCCAAGACCGTTTCATTGAATTTTGACCCCCCTATAAACAAAGGCAGCCAACCCAAAATCATAATTAACAGAGAAGAAGTGGCCCAAGAATAATGTCCACCCAAGATAATCCCCAAATGTCGCAATCGCTCACCAAAAGGGATTTTTTTATTGCGAAGAAAGGCCCGAGTCACTCTTGGAAAATGCTCAATTCCGTAAGCCCAGCGCCTTTTTTGTTTGTACTCATTGATAATTGTTTTCTTTACACTAGTAGAAAGAGTGGCATCCATAGAGACTGGAATGTAAAGAGGAACGCTACGATAGTCGCCATCATAAAAAATATAGCACTGCCAAAAAATAGCCGAGTCGTCACTAATTACATCTCTTTGCCACAAACCAACATCCAAAAGAGCCTTTAAACTCATGGAGTGAGATGAAAAAGTGATTAATCTTTCTGGACGCGTGCTTTCTATCATGTGCCAAAAAGAACAGCCTAAGGAAACTACACGAACAATGGCGATCGTATCCCAAATATTATTGTTATACATTGGCAGAGGTTGGTAGCTTTCACGATAACGATTTTTACTAGCCAAGAACCGATAAGTCACATTCGCCAAATATTGCTTGTGAATGCAAGTATCGCAGTCAAAGTTAGAAACAATTACTCGATCCGAATCAATATTTTCTTTTTTCAAATAAGCGATTCCTTTTTCGGCCGCCCAATTAGCGTTAGCCGATTTATTGCTCATTTTTCCAGAAGAAACAGGATGAACAGTGGTTAAAAAAGTCCTAAAAAATCGACCGTATTTTTCCTTCAAAATTAATCCTCTTTCCCCCACTCCTGGTCCTGCCTTTTTTTCTCCGCTCATTACCACGACTACCTGATCAAGTAAAAAATTAGAATCTGCAATTGCCTTAATCGTGGGCTCTAAGATCTCTAAACCCTCCTGACAATAAGGAATCACAATTAAGTGAACTATTTCTTTAAGATCAAGACCATGACTATTCTTAATATTCTGGCATTTTCTAAGCCAATTGATTTTTACTATTCGTCTCATTCTTCTATAAGCCAAAATGGAGTGACCACCAATCACCAATGCTTTAAATAACCAATAAAGATCATAAATAATTACAAAAACTGCCACCCAAACTGGCTGCCAAAAAGAAAAAACAAAAGCACCAATCAAGGTCGACCAAGTTAGAACCCCGGGGACCATTGCTAACCAGCGCTGTAACTTATATTCCGGCATTCCCGGCTCAGGCAAAGAAGGATATTTCATATTCCATTTACTAAAACCAAAGAAAAAACAGCAATCAAAATAATTAAATTAAACAAAAAACTATTACTCAAGAGTATTCGCAAAGCAATCTTGTTATCTTTTCCTAGGGAAAGAACCAAAAACCAATCAATCAAAAACACGGCCAGCCCCAAAAAGGGAAGTACCAGTGCCTCTCTTTTATCTCCCTCCAAACTAACTCCCAAAAAAGCATTGTATTTAAGAATGATCGGCTCAGGCAAAATCATTAACTTTCCTAAAACCAAAAAAAAGGCCGAAAGATTAATCAGGGCTGACCCAAAAAATAAAAAACGATTAATCGCTCCTTTTCTAATCTCACTGACCATTATGAAAATTACTCCTCAGCTTTTTCTTGGCCTGTTGAATTTTATCCACTAAAACCAATTTAGGGCCACCCATAATTTCTGTAATAAATTTATCGAACATTTCCATTCGATAAAACATTTCTTTAGACGAAAGAATAGAATAACGAATTTCTTTACCCGTTTCCGCTTCTAACTCTGCCACAATTTTTCTAATCTTGGTCTTTCTTAAGCTGTCTCCTACCACCAACAAATCTACTACTGCCTTCCGATTATCGGTAAAAATTCCAGTTAGAGCAGCATAAATAATCGAACCCGCCGTTTTTATCCCTTTTAATGTTTTGCTTTCTGGAGTAATTGTACATTTACTAACAACTTTTTTTATTTCCGGGTAAAAAGGAAAATCCCGATTAATAGTATAGTTCTTTTTTTTCTTTTTTATTTTACACAAAACCAACTCTACCTTTTTCATTTTTTCAAGCTCGCTTCTTACCGAAGCCATTGGACATTTAATTCTTCCTGCTATTTCGCTTGCCGTAAAACTCAAACTTGAGTTTAATATCAGAGTCTTTAGGATCCTTAATTTTAACTTGGAGCCAAAAAGATATTCTAGAGATTCGGACATAATACTATTTAAAAATAAGCCACCTCCTCTAAAAGAGTATAGTTTTTGATAAACCGCTTGTAAAGAAACTAATGAACAATAAAAATAATTCGCCGAGCGCACTTGTACTTTTTTCTGGAGGATTAGATTCTATTTTGGCGTGCAAAATCTTAGAAGCTTCCGGTATAATTGTTACCGCTTTTTATCTTAAAAGTATTTTTCTTGATTCCCAAAAAGCTCACCTCTACGCCAAAAAAAATAAAATAAAGCTTCTTTCTTCTGATTTTTCTAAAAAACACCTTACTCTTATTAAGAATCCTCACTTTGGTTATGGTAAAAATCTTAATCCCTGCCTAGACTGTAGACTAGCAATGCTCCGGGCAGCAACTAAAATATTCAAAGAGAAAAATTTTAATATTCTAGCCAGTGGTGAAGTCTTAGGACAACGACCAATGTCCCAAAACAAAAACGCTTTAGAATTAATAGAAAGAAAAAGCGGTCTTAAGGGAAAAATTCTCCGGCCTCTCTCTGCCAAAATCCTCCCAACAACCATATATGAAAAAGAAAAATTAATAAGTCCTAAAAATCTACTAAATATTCGTGGTCGCGGAAGGAAGCACCAACTAGAACTTGCCCACCGCTACGGAGTAAAATATTATCCCTCTCCTGCTGGCGGATGTCTCTTAACCGACCCTGGTTACAGCGAAAGATTAACCGCCCTTTTAAAGAATAGTCCAAAAACTAATCTTTCCGATGTTTCCTTGTTAAAACTTGGACGAGTTTTTTTCTTTAAAAAAAGATTAGTGATTATTGGAAGAAATAAAGAAGAAAATGAAAAACTTATTCAAAGCTACAATTCCCAAAAAGATATTTTAATTTCCTTAAAAGATTTTCTTGGACCATTTCTTTTAGTGCGAAACTTTGACAAGTCTTTTCTAAATTTTCAAGATCTTAAAAAAATCGGTGGGGTTCTTGGCCACTACTATCCACGGATTAGAAACCATAAAAACATTTCAATCATTATTAAGACTTTAGGGAAAGAAAAAATCGCTAGCGTTCCTAATCGTGTCGAGTTTTAACAGATTGGGGCAGAAATTAAACAGCCCCTGAAGTCACCCTGGGGCTGTTTTTGACTCTTGCAAGAGTAGAACTCGATTTTCTTTTTATTTTCTTTTTATTTTAATTTTTGTATTTTATTTTTGCGCACTTTTCATTTTACAACCAACCGTTTTGGGAAGCAACTAGTCCATTAATGCTGGGATGGAGTAACATTATTAAAATTATTAATGTAAGGCTTATCGTTGATCACATTTTTTGAATAATTTTTTTCATAATCTCTAACCGCCAAAATTTCCCTAGTCAATTCAACTAATTCTGATGGCAAAAAATTCGCCTTGGTTAGGAAATATAAAGCCCCTATTCGACAACCCTGTTCGCGCAATTCACTGGAATCCATGTTAGTCAAAAGAACCACGGGAATTTCTCTGGTTCTTTGATTGTATTTAAGCTTGGCTAAAAGATCCATTCCGCTTTCTCCATTCGGTAAAATAATATCCAAAAAAACAATATCTGGCATTTCATCCAAAATTACCTTAAAACCTTCTCCAACATCTTTAGCGGAAACCACCTCGTAACCAGAATCCCTAAACTTTCTTCCGTAAATTTCCCTAAAAGCCGGCTCATCGTCTATTACGCAAACTTTTTCTTTTTTATTTTTATTTTTGGCTATCATTTATTTAATTAAAAACTAAAAACCACAATCAGGAGAGATGTTTCCTTTGTTGTTATTCGAGAAAGAATTGTTTACAAGAAACAGCTGGTTTGCCCATCCTCCTTGAGGCTTTACTTGCTGAACAGAACACCGCAAACCAAAATGCTTACTGCCGCTTATTTTATTCCCCTCTATTAAAATTTCTCCGCCTCTTCCCTGATAAGACTGAGCACCAATAGAACTCGATCCGGCTTTCAAAAAAGAGTTACTCTTAATATCTAGATCCGCTTCATCTATTTTAAATTCCAAATTTCCTTCACCATTTCCACTGAGTTCGTTATTCTTCATTTCCACCTTTATCCCTTTTCTTAGATCAACGCCCTCTTCGCCATTTTCCGAAATTTCTGAATCATCAATAGAAAGCTGGCTCTTTTTAGCATAAATTCCTTTATTGTCATTGTCTTTAATTGTACAGTCCTTAATCGTCCTCTTGTATTTTTCTGATTCTCTAGTTTTTTGGTCTCCTTCTAAGACTAGTCCATCATGATCAGCCTTCTTAATTTTTACATTACTTAAAGTCGCCCCCGCTCTTTCTGGAACTAAAACACCAGTATCTCCTCCTGTAATTGTTAATTTTTTTAACTTTGACTTATGACTTAAAGTAACTGTTATTCCATCTTCTCCCCCATCTATTACCACCCCACTTTTACTTTCTCCATATAATTCCACTCTTTCGGGAACATTAAGACTTTCTTCATAAGTTCCATCTTTGATTAATATCTTATCCCCCTCAACTGCCGCTGTTAGAGCCTGAGTAATTGTTAGATAAGGAAGAGCTTCGCTACCATTCCCTCTAGCAGTAGCATTAGCATCCACAAAAAGATCATAGTTCGCTGCCTTTACTGGAGTGGTTAAGCCAATAAACAAAATACCCAAGGAAAAAACCACACCCCCAAATTTCAATTGACTCAACATTTTTTTATTTAGTTTAAACTTATAGGACTTACACGCTTGAGCACAGTTCTAGGCAAAACCGAGTAAGCGAGTGACGCAGGTTTTAATAAAGAAATGTGCCAAGCGTGTAAGTTCTAACTCATTTAACCAAAAAAACACTCTCTCTGTCAAAAAAACACCGCAGAATAATTCCGCGGTGTTTTACCTAAAAATGAACCGGAATAGTTGTCTATTTAACAGCGTCTTTCATTGCTTGACCAGCCTTAAACTTAGGAACTCTTTTGGCAGGAATAGTAATCTTTTTACCAGTGGCTGGATTAACTCCTTCTCTTTTCTTTCTCTTGACCGCTTGGAAGGTTCCAAACCCAATCAATTGAACCTTCTTAATCTTCATTGTCTTTTTAACGAGCCCTAGAGTCTCGTCAATCACTCTTTGAACCTGGGCCTTAGGCATTTTAAGCTTCTTAGCCACAACCTCAATCAGTTCTCCTTTGTTCATTACTGTTTTTATTAACTAATTAACTAATTCGTAATTCGTAATTCGTAATTCGTAATTCGTAATTCGTAATTCGTAATTCTCCTGCTCCTGTCGGTCTATTCTAGCATAGACCCGCCAAGAGGGGCAAGAATCCTGGTGCCGATAGTCGGAGTCGAACCGACATGGACCGAAGTCCACGACATTTTGAGTGTCGCGTGTCTACCAATTTCACCATATCGGCTAAGAATCAATGGCAGAGGGCCTTTCCAGCTCTTCTAAATTAAGCTTACCGCCTTCACGACCCTCTGTAATACGGTATATATCTTTATCAATTTTGGCAAATTCCTTTGAAGACTGATTATAAGCAATTACTGAAGAAGAAAGACTTTTTCCTAGCTTAGAAAAATAAACTTCATAAGAAACAAGATGCCGATTTAATTGTTCTATTCTTTTTAAAATAAAATCCACCGACTCTCTTAAATCAACAGCACGAAGACCGTGAAGAATTGTTTGTAAGTAGGCAAAAAAGGAACTAGGAGAAACAATGATCACCTTCCTTTGGTGAGCATACTCCATTAAACTAAAAGAAGTTTCCTTTAGCGAACCGACCCTAGCAGCCAAAACATCATAGAAAACTCCTTCTGAAGGAATGAACATAAAAGCAAAATCAAATGTATTGTGCTTGACCTTAATATAGCGTGCTGTTTCTTGAATTCGGTTTTTAAAATCGGCAACTAATTTTTTTCCTAAAAGTTTTTTCCTTTCTGGATCTCTTTCGGAAATCATTTTGT
The DNA here is from genome assembly GCA_964598205.1 of uncultured Candidatus Saccharibacteria bacterium. Taxonomy (GTDB): domain Bacteria; phylum Patescibacteriota; class Minisyncoccia; order CAIUEV01; family JAHKAQ01; genus CAZRBB01. The sequence goes on along the minus strand of CAZRBB010000003.1, from coordinate 160,521 downwards.
TATAGTTCTCCATGGAGAATTTAGAATCTATTGGCAAAATCTTTTTCTGATAAAAAATCACCGCATCAACAATTTCTCCATCGGGAAATTTATACTGCATTTGGTATTGCCCTGGTTCAAAAACATTTTTAAGCATTGTTTCCAAATAATATTCTCCTAACACTCCTCTTTGTTTAGGATTCAAAAGAATATTTTCTAAACTCTGCAACTGTCCAGCAAAACCAGCAATCTTTTCGTTAGTCCGTTCAAACTCGGCTATTTTTTTAGCTGTCTCCTGAATTAATGCTCGACTTTCTTTAAACTGCCGCTCCACAGAATCAGTAGAATGACTAATACCCCTAGTAAGATTGTCACCGATTTTATCTAATCTTCCCTGAAGTTCTCTTCGATTCACTCCGGCAGAATCCGCAATATCTCTCCTAATTTCATTCATTAAAGACAAAAGCGTTCTCTGCTCCTCGCCTCTTCCTACTTCCTTTTTAATCTCTAACTCTTTTAGCTTTTGGTAAAAATAAAAAGACAAGCCCAAAAGGCCAACAATTAAAACAACAAAAAAAATAGTCAAAGGCTCCATTTAAAAAACTTATCCTTATTCTTGGCGATTATAGCACACTTCTAGACACAACTTTTGGTTTAATAAGCTAGCCATTAAAGATACTTTCTTTTTTTTAAGCGGTCAGGAAAATAATCTTGATTTTCTTTCCAATCATGATCCGGAGAATATTGATAACCCTTACTGTAGCCAAGATCCCGCATTAACTTGGTTGGTGCGTTTCTAATATGAAGCGGCACCGGTAAATTTCCAAAACGAACCACATCGTCCTTAGCACTTTTAATTGCCTTATAAGCCGCCACACTTTTTTTAGATTTGGCCAAATAAATAACACAATGGGCCAAATGAACATTGCATTCCGGAAGACCTAAAAAGTGACATGCCTGGTAAACAGAAACAGCCAGCATTAAAGCACTGTTATTAGCCATTCCAATATCTTCAGAAGCAAACCGTACCAGGCGCCGAGCAATATAGAGTGGCTCTTCCCCTCCTTCTAGCATTCTAGCAAGCCAATAAACAGCAGCATCAGCGTCACCACCACGCATTGATTTATGCAATGCAGAAATAATATTAAAATGTTCTTCTCCAGATTTATCGTAAAATAAATGACTCTTTTGAAAGATTTCCTTAATCAATTCCAAACTGATTTCTTTGCCACTTTGAACAGCCATTTGCAGAGTATTAATCGCCGTCCGCGCATCCCCATTGGCCATGGAGGCAATTAGTTTAAAAACTTCCGGCCGAATTTTATTTTTTGATTCTGCAAGTTTTTCTTTTTTAACCATTCCCCAAACCCTATCCAAAATCTTAATCATTGATTCTGAATCTATTCTTTTTAACACCACTACTTTGGACCGAGACAAAAGTGCCGCATTAACTTCAAAGCTAGGATTTTCCGTTGTTGCTCCCACTAAAATTACCGTTCCTTTTTCCACATAAGGTAAAAGAACATCTTGTTGTCTTTTATTAAAGCGATGAATTTCATCTATAAAAAGAATAGTTTTTTGATTTTCCTCTTCTAAAAATTTTTTTGCCTTTTCTATTTCCTTTTTCATTTCTGGCACACCAGAAGTAGCCGCCGAAAAATTAATAAACCGCCCTCCTGTTTTGTTCGCAATCACAAAAGCTAAACTAGTTTTCCCCGACCCCGGTGGACCCCAAAAAATAAGAGAGAAAAGAGCATCCTTTTCTATCATTCCGTGCAAAAAACTTCCTTTTTTAAAAACGACTTCCTGGCCTGCAATTTCTGACATCTCTTGAGGACGAAAGCGGTCAGCCCAAGGAATTTCTGCTGATTGTTTTTTATTGTTCATAGTAATATTTTCTTCATTCTATACTTTCTAACAAAAGAGAAACAAGTCGTTGTACCGAGAGAACTCAATTGATTGAAATTTTATCTCCAAAAATGTAAGATGAGAAAGAAATATGCGGCTACGCGTAAATCCTTATAATAATATAAAAAATAAAAATGAATGAGTCTCAAATAAAAGTCGCTACACAAAAAAATTACGGCGCCTCTCTTTTGCAAAAAGTCTTTGTAAAAAATATCGCTCTGTCTTTTGGTTTTACTCTTTTGGCCTTAATTATTCCCGCAATTTTAGCGCATACTCCTCACAATCAATGGATTACCGGTATTTTGGTTAATCTAATTATTTTCTTAGCCGCCGCTAAAATCAAGACCGTTGGCTCCCTTCTTCCCGCCACAATTCCTTCGCTAATCGCCGCCACCCGTGGTCTTTTGCCAATACCATTAGTTCCAATGATTCCTTTTATTATCTTGGGAAACATTGTTCTTGCTTTTATTTTTTCTAAATTATTTTCTAAAAATCAATTAGGAGCAGTAATTATTAGTGCCGTTTCTAAATCAATAATAATTGCTGGCGCTAGCGCCCTATTTTTTCATCTCCCCCAACCAATCGCCACCATAATGCAATGGCCTCAACTAATCACCGCTCTTACCGGAGGACTTTTAGCCTTAGCGGTTTTAAAAGTTATTCCCTCTTCTACCCAAAAGACTTCTTATGACCAACAAGCTTAGTCTTTGGTTTTTTTCTTTAGCTGCTCTCTTTGGCTCCGGAGCCGGTTGGTTCTGTGCCTTTTCATTCCTTAAAGGGCAGCGTTTTAGCTGGGCTTCCCTTCTTGGTTATTTTCTTATTTTCCTGATCGCTATTTTTTGGGTAATTTTTCTTTCTTTCCGCTTTGCCCTTTTTATTTCTGTCCTAAGTTTCCTTCCTATATTAATTATCAGCTTTGGCCTTATTTCCTCTATCGCCTTAATTTTGGCTATTATCTTTTTTGCTGCTGGAGCCCAGAAAACAAAAAGACATCTTAAAAATTCCGTTAAAATAAAGGTCAGTGCCACCCTTTTGGTAAGCTATTCTCTAATTACCACATCTCTTTTCCTTGCTGGATCCGGTCTCTACTTTTCTGAGCTAACGAAAAAACACGAAAACAAACACCTTCCACCGCTTCGCTTAGCCTTAACCCAAAAAACTACCGATTTTATTCTGAAAAAAACCAAAAGCTTCTCCCAATTAGGAGTAATCGGCTATGATTCTTCGCTTTCCTTAGAACAAGCAATTTCTAAATCATTAAAAGAAGAGTCCTCCCAAGAACCTTCTGCCCTAGAAGTAAATAAATATCTCGCTACTTTAGAAAAATCTTGGAAAATGGAGCTTGATCCCCAACTAAAAATTTCAGAAATATTTAACCAAATTATTAATCAAAAAATAGAAGATTATTTAAATTCCTTAGAAAAAACAAACCCTCTTTCCGCTTTTGGCTTAGCCCTTGGTTTGTTTTTAACTTTAAAAACCGTTGCCTTTCTTTTTGAACTCCCCTTCTTCCTTTTAATGGAAATTATTTTTTGGCTAGGGAGATTAGTCGGCCTTTTTAAGATAAATAAAAAAGAAGTAACCAAAGAAACTTTGGCGTAATTAGATTATGGTGAGCAAGCGACGGAGGTTTTAACGAAGAAATGTGCCAACCGCATAAGCCCTCCCCTAATAGCCGAAACGAAGATACTCCCTCCAAGCCCGATAAACACTAGCCGTAGCCAATGTGTCTCGTAAATTATACTCAGCAATTTTTTTGTAGTAACCTTTGGCAAATAATTTTGCCACATCCGCACCAGAAATACCTTCTTCCTTAGGACTCTTGATTCCTAGGGCCCGGCAAACCAAGTGTAGCTTCGGTCGATTAGGTACTGCTCCGTAAAAAGTAAACTGGTCCATTAAATCCACATGGCGTGCCTTGGGATCCTGGCTTCGGTAATAACGGTTAGACATAATATTCTTAGTGGGTTTTATTTTGTGTGCCATGGAACGCATAATCAAAAAAGGCACATCAAAAGAATGACCGTTATAAGTTACAAATTCATCGTATTTTTCTGCCGCTGCCCAAAACCTTTCCAAAATTCCTTTCTCCGTAGTAACCACAAACTCTACTTCTCCCTTTTTAAAATCTTTAATTTTTTGATTAGGAGCAGAAAAATAAACTGCCCCTTTATTAGTGTCGGGATTCACCAAGGCCACCGAAACCACTCTTCCAGTTAAGGGAGAAAGCCCTAAGCGTTCTTTTACCCGATCCACATTTTTTTTATATTCCGTTTCCCCCATCGACTCCCTTTCTATCCAATAAGTCAGCGCCTCTTGGGTTTCTTTATCCATCTTTTTAAAATCCTCTCCCACTGTTTCAATATCAAAAACTAAGCTCGACATTTTTTTAAAAATTATTTTTTTACTTTTCCAAAATAGATTTTATGACAAGAAAAAACCGGATGAGTAAAATCGCTTTTCACTGCTTTAATAAGCATATGTTTTGAAAAAACTTCGTCTATCACTTCTTTGGGAGGCATTACTACTTTAAAGTTCGCTGCCGGTCCCGGCAACTTTAAAAATTCAAGCTCCTCTCTCTTGATTTGTCCTTTTTTTACAAACTCCTCTAAAGCAGTGTTAATATCTTCTACGAACTTATAATGCTTTTTTCCTTCTATATCTTTCAAGTTCACCCAAAAGCGATAATTAAAATAAAAAGAGTCTTCTTTGGTAAAGATAGACTTTTTGTAAGAATCAATTACTTGCTCTGCCGTTACCCCCTCTGCCTTGTTTACTGTAACTATTCCCAATAAAAAAGAGCCGTCTTTTTTTAGCAAGCGAGAAATCTCCCTAAAAAAATCATCCCATTGTTCAAAGAAAATATGGTGCAAGCCTTGATCACAAAGCACTAAATCGAATTGCTCGGCTTCTAAGGGAATGCTTAACCAATTGGCAATTACTACTTCTTCTTTACCATTAGAATACTCCAAAAGTTCCTCCATGGCCCGAACCATATTGGGATTAATATCCACAATTGTTGTTTCAATATCTTGTTTTGCCAAAAGATCTCTCAACTCCGGCGTTGCTCCTAAAAGCAAGGCTTTTATTTTATTTCCCGTTTTATGTTTTATATTTTCTAAGCATTCCCTGTAAATATCAACTTCCATCTTAGATGGTCGCCAAGGAGGAATCCCTACCGCCCAAATTTTAGATAGATCTGACCAAATTTCTTTGTTTAGCGCTTGTTTCTCTTCCATAGAAATTTATTAATTGATTTACTACTGATTGTAACAAAAAAAATTCCCCCAGCCCACTAAAATTTTTCTTTCTGGTTGCAGCAATCAAGAAAATCCATTAATTTAAGAACCTATATGCTTTTTGTTAAACATATATAGTTCCTATCGGGGCATAGCGCAGTTGGCTAGCGCGTACGCATGGGGTGCGTGAGGTCGCCGGTTCAAGTCCGGCTGCCCCGACCAACTTAAACATCTTCAATAGAAAATAAAAACTGATTTTCAACTTTCTAGTTGCTTTTGTTAATTCCTAAGAAAATTCAAGTTGACCTGACTTTTCTTACTTTATCTCTCCCTGACGAGTGTAGTAACTGGTTAATTCTTTTAAAAATTTCACCTTAAAATCTAAAAATTCTTCCCAGTTTCTAAATTTCTTATCTTCAGAAATTTCTCCCAAAAAAGAAACCGTGGTGATCATTTTTTCCCTTGGAAGATAAATCACCGTCACACCTAAAAGAAGATCTTCAAGGTTTCCATTCTCCACATACTCACACTCCAACCCATTATACCGCTCCTTTTTTACATCTTCCCTTTGTCCAGAATTCGTTAGTACCATTAAAGAATAAAAAAACTTTACCCTATCTCCTTCGTAAGTGTCCGGATTTAGTTTTTCTGTTTTAACCCGAACAATACAACCCTTCTCTGGATGACAATAAGTTGTTTCGTATCCAGCCAAAGACCCTATCTTTTCTGATCCGTGAGGAGTAAAAACTGTCCCAAAATCAGGATCCGGCGAAACGGACGCTACCGTTAAATAACTAAATCCGTTATTAAAAAATAACGGAATATAAGGCCAAAAATCTTTTATCTTTTCGTCTTCTTTGGTTATCTTTTCTCTTTCTTCCGTTTCTTTCTGCAAAATAGATTTCCTAAAAACTTCAATACTTTCTAGCTCCCCGACCTTGCCAGTTTCTTTGGTCACAATTCTTGGAATAATTTTAGGAGAATTAGTCACCCGTAAATAAAAGAAACGCCCAATCATCACCACTAAAAGCAGTACAAAAATAAGTCCTATTAAAATAACTATCTTTTTCATTTTGTTTTTAAAAACCTTCTTCTACTATACCTTTGCTTCTCTTAAATTAAAAGATTATATAAATAATTTTTTAAAAAGAAATTTAACATCAGTTAGAGGGCTTGTGTAAGCAAGCTTAAGAGGCTTTTTGCCTGAACAATTCTTCTGAAAATCAACCAATATTTCCCTGGCCATTTTCCATGGAGCTCGCGTAGACAGACTCAGAGCCTTGTCTGTCCAAGTGAGCTCCATAGAAGATGGCTGTTCAACAATTTCTAAATTTTACTTTCTTTACAAATCATTCCCAATGAAACAGAATATGCTAAAATAAAAAACAATTATTTTTAAAATCTATCATGAAAAACTTCGACTCAAAGTCCGATACCACAAAAACCGATTCCCAGTGTAATTGCGGATCCAGTTGCTGTTGTCAAAACAAATTCAAAAAAGTTCTGCTCATTCTGGGAGTCGTTCTTTTTTTTGGAATTATTGTTATCTCTATTTTAAGAGAGCGCTTGGTGTCCCAAAACAATTACCAAGTTAATGTTACCGGACAAGGAAAAGTCCTTTTAGATCCTGACACTGCCGAAGTTACATTGGGGGTAAGTATTGATAATGCCAGCACAGCCAATGTTGCCATTCAAGAACTAAATACAACCATTGGGAAAATAATTCCTGCCCTAGAATCTCTTGGTATTCCCAAAAAAGATATTCGGACATTAGCTTACAATCTTTATCCCAAGCAAAGCTTTGTCACAGAAACCGGAGAACCAAGTACTATTTCTGGCTATAACGCCGATCAAATGGTCATTGTTTCTATTAAAGACCTTTCAGTTGGAAAAGATTTAGTTAATAAAACCGTTGCCAAAGCCACAGAAGCTGGCGCCAACCAAATAAAAGGCGTTGCTTTTACTTCTTCTAAGCTAAGTGATTTAAAACAAAGGGCTCGACTCTTGGCAATTCAAGATGCTAAAAAGCAATCTCAAGAAACAGCCAAAACAGCAGGCGTTAAGTTGGGCAAAATAACCGGCTGGTACGAAAACTTAATTCAATCACCAGATCTAAATAATGTTGCTTATAGCGGAATGGCCGTGGACGGAGGCGTTGGTACTCCACAAATTACCCCCGGCAAAGAAGAGATTATTATTGATGTTAATATTAGCTACGAAGTAAAATAATGAACGAAGCAAATCTCAAGACAAAATTGGTATTGATTGTTTTTTCAATAATTATCTTCCTCTTTCTTGTTGCTTCCAAAAGCTGGTTTTTTATTCTAGTTCTTTTATTCCTGATTTTTAAAGTTTTTAGAAAAAGATTACCCCTTAATAATTTGTTCAATAAAAAAATGAGTGAGCCAACCAACCTTTACAAATCCGCTACCGTAAACCTCCCTGGAAGTTCCAAGAAGATATTTTTGAGTATTGTCGTTGTCCTTTTGCTTGTTTGGCTGGCCTCTGCTTCTTTTGTTATTATAGACGCTGGACAAACCGGTATTTATTCCTTATTTGGTAAAGTCAAAGACACTGAGCTCCGCTCTGGATTCCATATTATTAATCCCTTTGGAAAGGTTCAAAAATTAAGCGTCCGCACTGAACAATACACCATGAGTCGCGCCATTGGTGAGGGTCAAAGAAAAAACGACGATTCCATTACTGCACTTACTAAAGAAGGTTTGAATGTTAGTCTAGACATTACCGCCCTTTACCACCTCGAAGAAACCAAGGCTTCTGATGTTTACCGAGAATTAGGTATTGACTACGAAGAAAAAATAATCCGCCCAGAAATTAGAGGCGCCATTAGAGAAATTGTTGCCCGTTATGATGCAAAAGAAGTTTATTCAGAAAAAAGACAAGTTGCCGGTAAGGAAATTTTGGACTACCTAAAAAGCAAGCTAGATCCCCGTGGCATTATTGCCGAAGATGTGGTAATTCGCGATGTCCTTCTTCCAGCCAATCTTACCCAAGCCATTCAAGAAAAATTAAAAGCTGAGCAAGAATCACAAACCTATGAATTTCTTTTAGCCAAAGAAAAGAAAGAAGCCGAAAGAAAAATTATTGAAGCCGGAGGTCAACGAGATGCCCAAAAAATAATCAACGAAAGCTTGACCAATGAATATTTAAAATACCTTTACATTAAAGAACTAAAGGATCGCCAAGGAACCATCTATATTCCAATTAACCCTGCTTCTGGCATGCCGTTATTTAAAGGAATTGGCGAGTAGCATTTTTTACTCGCTCGGCCTTATTTATTTTATTATCAGCATAAAAAGCTCCTGCCAAAGCAGGGGCTTTTTATAGTTGGAATTAATTAAGGATAGAGATATTATAAACGAACCTTAATAGCGTTTATAGCCAGAAAAAACTATACAAACTTAATGTCGTTTCAAGAAATTATTTTTCTCCTAAATACCTATACCTATTTTTTCCTTTTTCCAATGGTCATTGTTGAAGGACCGATTATTACCGTTATTGCAGGATTCCTATCTTCTATTGGTCATCTTAATCTTTTTGCCGTATATGCAGTGGTAGTAGTTGGTGATTTAGTAGGAGATAGTCTTTATTACGCATTAGGATATTATGGCAGAAAAAACTTTATTGAACGCTGGGGGCATTTTCTAGGCATCACAGTAAAGCGCATAGAAAGATTAGAAAAACATTTTAAAAAACATAGTGGCAAAACATTAATCATTGGAAAGCTAACTAATGCCATTGGTGCTGTTTTGTTGGTGGCCGCCGGAGTAGCTAGGATACCCTTTAGAAAGTTTATTTGGTATAACTTTATTCCTACCCTACCAAAATCGTTAATTCTTTTGCTTATTGGTTACTTTTTTGGTGAAACCTATAACAAGATCAATACATATTTAGATTATACGGCAATCATCACAATCGGACTGAGCATTATATTTATTGTAATCCACTTAACGCTAAAAAGGGTCAGTGCAAAATATGGGAGCAAAGACCTTTAATCCGCCAATAAAATGAAGATTCTCATTGCTGGTCCTACTTTTTATCCCAATGTTAATGGCGCCTCTTACTTTACCCAAAGACTAGCCCACTATCTTAATAAAAGAGGACATTCCGTCTTGGTGATTGCCCCTTCTCGATTCCTACATCATGAAACCTATAAACTAAATGGCGTTTCGGTTTTGGGAATTCGATCTTTCTCAATATTTATCAACGGGGTTAGAATCGCTCAATCTTTTTTTATAAAAAACACTATTCAGAAAATTATCAAAGAATTTTCACCAGATATTATTCACCTTCAAAGCCATCTCGCCTTCAGCAATACAATTATAAAAGTTGCCAAAGAGCTTGGAATCCCCGTAGTAGGAACCAATCACTTTATGCCAGAAAACTTAACCCATTATCTGCATTTACCCAAAAAAATAGAAGCTTATATTATTCGATTAGCCTGGAATGATTTTAGAAGAGTCTTTGAAAAATTAAACGCCGTTACTGCCCCCACCGAAACCGGAGCCCAAATATTAACTAAAATCGGCCTCAAAAAACCAATCAGCTCAATCTCCAATGGAATCGATCTTGAGATCTTTAACAACAAAAACAACAGCGATTATCTTAGAAAGAAATACCACCTTCCAAACAAACCAACTTTAATGTATTTAGGAAGGCTAGATAAGGAAAAGTATGTTGATTTTCTTTTAAAAGCATTTGCTATTGCCACAAAAAAAATTGATGCTCATTTTGTGACCGCTGGATTTGGCGCCGAAGAAGCTAATTTAAAAAAATTAGTAACCGATTTGGGAATAGAGAAATCTGTTACCTTTACTGGTTTTGTACCCGACAAAGACAAGCCCAATTTATATCGAGTCGCCGATTGCTTTCTAATTGCTGGCACCGTAGAACTGCAAAGCATTGCCACCATGGAAGCCATGGCCTCTGGTCTGCCGATTATTGCAGTTAATGCCATGGCACTGCCTCATCTAGTTAAGCATGGAAAAAATGGGTTTTTGTTCCAAGAAGGTCAAACAGAATCCGTTGCCAAGCATATTGTTAGTATTTTTTCTGACAAAGAGTTAAGAAATAAAATGTCAGAAGAAAGTTTAAAAATAATAGAAGAGCACGATATTAATAAGATAATTAAAAAGTACGAATCGCTTTATCAAAAAGCCATAGACACCGAAAACAAAGTATCGTAACGCTCATTTTAAGATATGTCTCTACCGCGTAAAAAACCGGAAGGGAATTTTTAAAATTGTGGACCAAAGGGGAATCGAACCCCTGACCTCAGCAATGCGAATGCTGCGCTCTACCAACTGAGCTATTGGCCCATTATAGTTTCGGTATCTTACCGCCCCCAAGCCTTGCTGATGTTAAAAATTACCCTGCTGAATTTCTCTCCGAATTTCCCGCATTAAAGATTGGTAAAAATAAATATTGTGCAAACTAGCCAATCTTGGCCCCAAATAATCCTCCATTTTGAATAAGTAATTTATATAATCTTTACCATACATCCGGCAGGCCGGACAAGCACAATCATTGGCAATAGAAGCAGTTTCCTTTTGCCATTCGGCATTATAAAAATTCAATCTTTTATAAAATCCAGGATCCCCCAACTTAACCTTCTTATCCCGCACAAAAACCCTGCCATGACGACCTTCTCTGGTGGGAATTACGCAATCAAACATATCGATCCCTCGTCTTACCGCTTCTACAATGTCTTCTGGATAGCCTACTCCCATTAAATACCTTGGCTTATCCACCGAATAAAAAGGCGTGGTTTTTTCTAACATTTTATAAACCGTTTTTAAAGGCGCCATCCCTCCATAACAAAAACCGTCAAAAGGAATTTCTTTTAATCTCGCCAAACACTCTTCCCGCAAATCTAGGAAACGATCGCCCTGGCCAACCGCAAAAATCAACTGACCATTAGGATTTTTAGCGTGCTCTTTGTAACTTTCATGAGCCCACTTGATTGTTCTTCTTACCGCTTCGGCCACTTTTTCTTTCTGGGGAGAATAAGGCGTACATTCATCGAGTGCTAAAATAATATCCGAACCAATCGCCTTTTGTACCAAAATAGATTCTTTGGGACTTAAAAAATATTTCTTGCCATCCCGAGGATCTTTAAACTCCACCCCTTCTTCAGTTATCTTCCGATGATCCTTAAGACTAAACACTTGATACCCACCACTATCCGTTAGAATCGGTCCGTCCCAGTTCATAAATTGATGCAGACCGCCTTTCTCTTTTAAAAATTTTCGACCCGGTCGAATCATTAAATGATAAGTATTCCCTAAAACGATTTCCGTCTGCGCTTCTTTTAATTCTTCCACCGTAATCCCCTTTACCACTCCTCGTGTAGCAATCGTCATAAAAAAAGGCGTCCCTAAAACCCCATGTGCAGTTTTGAGTCGACCCAAGCGCGCCCCACTTAACTTAGAATTTAAAACAATTTTATAACTCATTTATTTTTCTAGTATATTATGTGTATACTACAAGTCATTAAAAGAACCAATGTCTCCATTTATTCAAGGGTCAATTTCTATTTTTATTATTTCCCTAATTTCTCTAGGTGGCGCTTTAACTTTGCTTCTAGGAAGAACCGTTCTTAATAAATTAATTTTTTTACTCGTTTCTCTCTCTGCTGGAACCCTTTTAGGGGGAGCCTTCTTACATCTTATTCCAGAAGCCCTAGAAATATCCACCAACAAAGAACACTTGTTTATAGGAGTCTTAGCGGGAATCATCCTTTTTTTTATTTTGGAAAAACTAATCTGCTGGCGCCACTGTCACATTACTACGGGCCCCAAACACCCTCACCACCTAGGGCTAATGAATATTATTGGAGATTTAATTCACAATTTTATAGATGGCACCATTATTGCTGCCTCCTTTTTGGCCAATCCAGCTCTGGGAATTTCTTCTACCATTGCCATTGCCCTTCACGAAGTTCCTCAAGAAATCGGCGACTTTGGAGTTTTAATTCATGCCGGCTTCTCTCCCAAAAAGGCTCTCTGGCTTAATTTTCTAACCTCTTTAACCGCTTTTTTAGGCTTTTGGACAATATTTTTTCTTTTCCAAGGATCAACCACTATTACTGCCAACCTTCTTCCCCTGGCCGCCGGTGGCTTTATCTACATCGCCACCGCTGATTTAATTCCAGAACTCCAAAAAGAAATTAGTTTCCCTAAATCATTCTTACAACTCTTGGGGATTATTGCTGGTATATTATTAATGTTCCTTTTCAAATAATTCTCTTAAAAATTAGGACTTACGCGTTTGAGTATAGTTCGAGGCAAAACCGAGCAAGCGAGCGAGCATGCCCGCCGTCCGAGGCGGGACGTAATTAGGTTACGGTGAGCGAGTGGCGCAGGTTTTAACAAAGAAATATGCGGCTACGCGTAAGTCCATTTAAATATCAAAAAGCGCGCCAGTGGCGCGCTTTTTGACTTGAAAAAACAGTTTTAATTGTTTGTTTCGTCTGTTTCGTCTGTTTCTTTGGTAGGCATCTCTGTTGAAACAGGGGCTTCTTCTGTTTCGGTTTCCGAATCATCGTCCACCACTGTTACCTCTGAGTCTTCTTCGGTCTCTGTTGGTGTAGCAACTTCTTCTTCGTTGTTGCTTTGCACTTCTCCACCTTCCACTGATTCATCTTTTTTCATTAGACCCCATTTTTGCAAGAGTTCTTTAAGACCCATTTTTTTTGTTAATGGTTAAATTTCTTCTTTAATATACAACAACTCTTTCCAAAGCTCAAACTTTTATTTTAATAACTAGATCAATATAAAAAAACACCCTCTTCCATTTTTTTAAACAAACCAGTAAATTCACTTTATGAATCAAGTATTCCAAAATCAATTGATAAGGATTTTTTTAGAACTGGTAAGAATTGGCAGTCCTACTGGTAGAGTTGAGCGTTTTCAAAATCACCTAAAAAAAGAATTAAAAAAAAGAAATCTAAAAGGAAAACTAGACCGATTTGGTAATTTAGTTTTTAAGACTAAAAAATTTGACGCTAAAAAAGCTCTTCTCCTGACCACCCACCTAGATACCGTTTCTCCCGGAGAAAATATTAAACCAAAAATAAAAGGAAGTTTTATTACTAGCGATGGCACTACTATTCTCGGCGCCGACCCCAAGTCTGGCATCGCCGCCATTCTTTTTGTTTTGGATTTTTTCCGCAATCAAAAAAAAGAATTAAAAAATTTGGAATTTATTTTTTCCACCAACGAAGAAGCTGGCGATCATACACTAAATTATGCCCAGCCAGAATCAAAACTTTCTTTGGTGCTAGATAATGCCGCCCCAATTAACGAAGCCATTGCCCAAGGACCTTTTGCTAAAGTTTTCTTGATTAAAGTTTTAGGTAAAGAAGTTTACGCTCAAATGGACTACCCTAAAGGAGCTAACGCCATTACCGCCCTAACTCAAATTATTAGCCGTTTGCCTTGGGGATTTTACCAAAAAGGTTGCATAGCTAATACCGGCATTATTACTGGTGGCACCGCCACCACCATGGTTCCCAAGTCCGCCGAATTAAAAGGCAACATCTATTGCTTTAAAGAAAAAGATGTTACTACCTTTTTAAAAAAAATAAAAAAAGAAGCCCATTTGGCCGATCAAAAATTCAAAACCAAAACCAAAGTAGAAATTTTAGAAACCTACACCGGTACAAACGCCGGCCCCAAAAGCCCATTTGTTCAAAAAATTGTTGTCGCTTACCAAAAAAATGGCATCAAATTAAAGTTGCAAAAAAAACTCCTAATCAGTAGCAATAATTGCTTAGAAGAAAAAGAAATTAAATCTTTGAATCTAGGCTTAGGCTATACTGGTTGCCATACCACTAAAGAAAAATTAAATATTTCTCAATTTTCTAAATTCACCAAAATTCTACTAGACATCATTACCTCTGACCATTTAGCTTGAATCAAAAACAATTTTAAGATTCGCCAATTTAGCATAAATCTAAAATTTTCTCTCCTAAATTAAAAGAAGGACAAAAGCGTAAAGCTTTTGTCCTTCTTGTTGTGGCTAGTTCTCTAGCCGTTATTTGTTTATTAACCAATCAACAGGGCCTCCCTCTCTTTTTTGATTCTTGAACGCTCGTTCCGCCGTTCCTGGAGAACTTCGCCTATCCCCTGAAAGGAACCAATCTCCAAGGGGACGGAACAAAAACAATTGTCCATCACCTTTAAAACCGCTCCCAACCCATTCGGCGTTGTTTTTTCCGCATAAGTCGGAAGACTAATGTTCTTTGGCTGAATCCGACCGCCTCGCTCCACCTCTACCCTTATGATCTCGTTTTGTGCCAGTTGATATGGAACCAGTGCTCGCCGAAGAAATTTAGCATAGCTCTCCTGCGGCAATTCCCAGCAACCGTGCGTTCGGGCAAATCCCAGGTGAGCAAATTTCTTGTCGTAAATCTCCTCCGATCGTTTCCGTACCTGTTCTGCCGCCGCCACACCCTTCTTGGCCAGAACTTCTTTGGCGTGATACTTCAGCCAAAGATTATCCCGACCGCAAATCCCCTTGATTGCTGGATACTCTCGCAACCGATAGAAAGAAACAATCGCGGCGATCATGGTGTAAAACAGGTCACCACCCAAAAACTTGTTGATTTCCCCCTGAAGCTCCAAGAACAGTTTTCGGCTCAAGAGCTCGTCGTCAGAAAGCATTTCCTGCCCCCAATACCGAAGACACTTGTCGAGGTGAAGCACCATGGTCTGGATCTTGTTGATAATCGGCACAAACTGATGCCGCACACTGTCCCACACCATATTTACCCCAACGGTAAACAGGTTGGACCGAGGATCGGTCACCGTGATTGCCAGTTCCCACCCCAAACAGCACTCACCGTAAGACGGAGCAATGCGGCAGAAAAGCGGCACCTTCCCCCACTGCTGTGTGTCCAGGACGCCTTCCAGTTGTTCCCAGTGACCAAAGGTTTCGAATAAACATCTTTCGGGGTCGTCGTCCTTTGGAATTGTAGAAGATCGATGCACCTCCACAAAATTCTCCCCAAACAATTCTTTTCGCTCCCAAAGATTTATCGCCACGAAGCGGAAAAAATCCTCAAGTCCCATTTCCCTAAATCCCGGCGGAATGGAATAAAGCGATTCCATCCGGAAAACTCCATACTTAAACTTTTTGGAAAAGTCGCCATTGCAACCGGAGAATCCGGAAAATAAATCTCCGTTCCGCTGAAAAAACTTTACGCTCTGCGTCACAAATTCCGGAACGCTCGCCGGCTTTTGGCTCCGTAACCGGTCAAGATCAGCCAGAAAAATTCCGTCACCGTTCCGACCTGCGCACTCCGGGGCAATTTGTGCAATACAAGAACCGTCGTAACCGATCCGATGCCCATCACTACCAGCAACTAAGCCAGTTGCGTAAGCAATCTTCACCAGCTCTTTCACTACTTCCACTGGCACTCGCTTAGCATAACATCCCGCGTGAATAATATCCGCAATCTGGTTGCCTTCTTTGGAAAACTCCGGCTCAAAACTAATTGCCGGCCAGCCGCGCACCCAATTTACTACCGGTGCATTAAAAAGTTGTAATTCTTTGACCGTCGCTATGCTGGCAACAGTCTGCCCCTGACTCTGTAATGTTTGTGCTTGTGCTTCCATGCTTTAACCTCCCTCGGTTATTGGTTCTTACCCATTTGGATTTTTTGTTGATTGGTTTGTAATGTTCTTTCCGACTCATTTTGAGCCGTTTGGGAGAAGTTTATCTTCCGACCAAAAGGTTCAAAAAACAAAAAATCGGCTTTTTGATTGCCGATTTTGGTTTGCTCTTAGATTTTTTCCTTAGATCATCCGTTACTTCTTAAGAACAAACCAAAACCGGCTGGGGTAGACCCTGCCTTTTTTACTGCGGAACAGATTGTGGTTTGTCTTAAAATCATTGAATAATTTATGGCTTTATCATAAGCCTTTTTTTTGTACTGTCAAATTTACCAAGACATATAATTCTTAATTTCGAGTTTTGAATTTCGAATAAATTTTTAATTCTAAATTACAAATTATTTTTGTCATACTGAGCGAAGCGAAGAATCCCTTCTTGTTAATTCTGAATTCCAAAATAATTTAAAACTCTCAATTCTAATTTTATTCGTAATTCTTTATTCTTTATTCGTAATTGAATTACCGCCATTCCTTAAGCGCCTGAGTATAGGCCCGTGGCGAACCAACATCGTGCCACCGACCAAAAAAAGAATATCCCAACAATTCACCTTTTTGAGCCAAAAGAGGGAAAACATCCCCAGACAAACTTCGCTGGTCTGGGCTCAAATAATCAAAAATCCGCGAATCAAAAACATAAACCCCAGCATTAATCAAGTGAGAAGAAACTTTAGTTTTTGGTTTCTCTTCGAACTGCGTAATCCGATTACCCTGCAAACTTGCTACTCCCCATTCCGCCGGTCGATCTACCGAAGTCAAAGCCACCGTTGCCAATCCCTTATTTTTTTTATGAAACTCTAAAAGATCCAAGTAATCAATATCAGCTAGAACATCGCCATAAACTACCAAAAAAGTCCCACCTTCCAATTGAGAACGCGCTTCTAAAAGCGGCACTACTGTTCCTGAATTTTTTTCTTTCTCTCTGGAATAACTTATTTTTACTCCAAACCGAGTCCCATCTAAAAAGTGAGCTTCTATTTTTTCTCCCAAGTGACCAGTCGCAAAAATTAAGTCTTTTAAATTCGCCTTAGCTAAAAATTCCAGCGTGTATTCCAAAAGCGGTCGATTATGAATCGGGATCAATGCTTTAGGAATTTCGTAAGTTATTGGTCGCAACTTTATCCCCTCTCCCCCTGTTAGAATCAACACCTTAACCGATTCCGGTAAAAAATGCTTAGCCAAAATATATTCTATGGCATGAGAACGGTTTCTAATCCGTGCCCCATCTACAAAACGATCCAAAAAACCGATGATATCTTTTTTTAGTGTAATAGTTAGCCTTTCTCTGGTCATTTTATTTTGATTAATAAGGCATTTATTTCCTAAAGCTCATGGCGACGACGCTTACCCGACTTCTTCTCCCTATATTCCACGATTGCTCTCTTGGTTAAAAAATCCACTCTCAGCTCACAATAACAGGTTTCCTTTTTCCATCCTATAACCAAAGCAGATTCTTCCGTTTTCTTGGTATAAAATCGACCATTAAATGCTGGATAGCGATTCCGGAAACGAATCAACCAAAACAACCGCTCCACCACCGGCCGTTTCATTTCTTCCGCTACTTCAGCAATAGTATAAGCATGACGATTAATGTCTCGACCAATACCGGTTTTATTTAATCTTTGAGCATCATTTTTGCCAGCCAAAAGTCCCACATAATAAACTTGGGGAATTCCCGGCACAAAAAATTGCACCGCCCGCGCAATAATATAACTATTATCATCTTCCCCTAGAGCAGAATAATAAGTGCAATTAATCTGATAAACATCCACATTGTTGGAATTGGCCCCAGAAGCCCGCAATGCATCATTCCCACCATTTTCCCGAATTCTTTTAATCACCATCTTTCGTTCTTCTTCTGGCATTAAATCTTCTACATCTGGCACTGGCAAGCCGTCGTGCGTGTCTAGGGTGGTAATCGCCTTTTTGGGTCTAATCTTAATCCAGTGTTTTAAATTTTTAACATTTTTGGTAAAAAGTGCATTCATTAATAAAAGAGGCAAAGCAAAATCGTAAATATAATCCACTCCCTTAGCCCGCGCCAACTGCATTTGGAAAGTGTAATGATTATGGACTTCTGGAAGAATTTTTATTCCTCGCTGATGCGCAATTCTAGTCAGATCTTCAATCAACTGATAAGTTTCGGGAATTAAAAAGTTATTAGTTCCTCTCTCTTTGGCTGCATAACCCACCGCATCCAAGCGCACTAATCTTATTCCCCTTTCAGCCAAAAAAATTAAAGTTTTTTTAAAATGATTCTTAACTTCGGGATTGTTGATATCTAGATCAATCTGATCAGCAGAAAAAGTACACCAAATATTTCTTATTGTGCCATCTTTTAACTTAAACTCCACAAACGGTGTTCCCGGACGAGGACGATAAATTTTTTTTAGCACAAAACGATTAACACCCCCTTTATGAAAAACAATATCTAATCGCCTTAATTTATTAGCAATTCTTTCTAGGTAATCGGTCAGTGCTGGAAAAATTTCTCGATTTTTTTTGATTCGCCTAGAAAATTTCTCCGCCGTAATAAAATAATCTTTATAAAGAGACTTGTCTCCTTTTTCTAAAAAATCACAAAACCAATCAGACTTAGCAGAAACATGATTCGGAATAAAATCGCACATTAGATCGTACTTTTTAGCGATTCTTTCTACATCTTCCCAATCTCCAAAAGCCGAATCTACTTTAAAATGCGTTAAAGGAGAAAAGCCGCGATCCGAAGAAGACGGATAGAAAGGTAGAATATGCACCCCGTAAACAACCCCTTTAAAATAATTATCTAAAACAATATTTAGTTCCTTTAAATTCCGACCAAGACTGTCGGCATAAGTAATCAATTGTACTTTATTCTTTAGGCCAGAAGATGGAATGGACATAATTTTATTTTAATTATTTTATGAAAATTAGGACTTACACATTTGGTTATAGTTCAAGGCAAAGCCGGAGAAGTAAGTGAGCATACCCGCCGTCCGAGGCGGGGCGTAATTAGATTACGGTAAGCGAACGGTACAGATATTGTATCATACAGAATTTAAGGAACAAAAATACAAATGAATAAGTCGTAAAAACCTTGCCCACCAAGAAAAAAGATGAATCCTAGCAGAATCTATTTAACATTCCCTTTTCTATCGATTAAACTAACCTTTTTTTTCCCACAATAAACAACCGCTGAAAAATTAGTTTTAATCGTTTTCCCCGCTTTTAGAATAGGGGCTGTTCCATTTTTTACCGCCACCTCCACCCCATCGTTGGGCCAGCTGGTCCAAGGTTCAAGCGCAATATTATAAGTTCGACCATACCAAGGATAACCGCTTCCTCCACCATAAACTTGCCAAAACCACACATAGGGAAAAAGTTTTTCATCCCAACTCATTCCAATGCCCAATTTTTTCTTGGTGTTAGTCAAGGCGTACCAACCCGCTTTTAATCCAGAGATAAATAAAAGATCGTGCGTTTTTTTACTAGCCGGAAGAACCTTTGAATTGTCAATCAGCTCCCCTTTAATGTTTTTTAAAAACGGCCACTTACCCTTAGTTTCCGGAGCAAACTGGGAAGAAATTTTATCTTGAACTTTACTGTAAGTTTCTACCTTGCCGGCCGGTAAATCAATTCGGCAAGAATCATCTAAAATATTTTCGCCAAAAGAAGGGTGATGTCCCCACATATAAGGTAAATCTTCCTTTCCTTCATTGGTAATTTCTTCGTCCATTTCTAGCACTGAACTTTCCCGTTTTAGTCTCAATGTTTTTTTGATTATAAAAGGGGTGCGATAAGTTCTAACAGTACAAACCGCTTCCACAACTTCCGGAGAATCCTTAGTAATAATGCAGTCCCAAGGAATAGTGCACACCTCACCGTGCAAACCAATCTCTGTGCCTTTGTATTGAGTATGCGGACCACCGCTAGGAAAACATTCTTGCCACCCACCGCCAAAAGAATCCATAAAACTGCTAATAGAACTATGAGTAGTAGGCAAAAATTGACCGGCCGAATGCCAATCCAGTGGTGATTTCCACATAAAATCAGTATCTGTTGGCTTATGCAAAAACTCAACAATATCCGTTCCCTTATCTAACAATACAGTAATCCGTAATTTTTCGTTTTCCAAAACAAGAGAACGCATACCGTGATATGTCCCGCTAGCATCGATCCGCACTCCATAGTTGTGTCGACTCATAGTTTTTAATTATGTTTTAAATCTACAAACAACAAATTAGTGCAAAATTCATCTAATCAAAGATGCATGAACCCCATAATAATAACAAATCACCAAAACTAAAAGAAGCGGCGATTGCCCAAAGGCAAAGCCGCTCCTAGTTTTAATTCAGTATCCCAGCCGCTTGTGCAGCTTGGAGTCCTGAAATCAACCCCCATCCATGATGTTCTTCTGGGGAAGCGATATATCCCCGATCCACAGCGACTGCCGCAAGATCAGGATGAATCGACATTCCCTCGTCATGGGTAACTATGGGAAAAAGAGCTTTTTGAATTACCGGCAGATCGCTGCTGGTGTCTCCGGCTGCCACCAGAATATCGGAATACCTGGAAGCAATCAGTCCCTTTGAAAGCTCGGCCGGCATTACATTCATGGACAAATCAATCCTGTTCCACTGAAACCGTAAACCGTTATTAGCCACAAACTTGTCGTAGGCAGAAGAGACCACGAGCCGCTGAGCATCGGCCCAACCATCTCGACACTCCCAAATAAAACTGATAATGCCGATGCCGTCGCGGGAGTCAATTCTGCCTCCTAATTTTTGAAACGACGGCACTAAAAAATTCTTAACCAACATTAAAGCCTCTAAAGCCTTTCTATTAATCAGAAACTCCTTTTCTGCCAGATTTCTTGGGCTACAAACGAACGCCCCATAGTCTGGTGCTACCAAACAATGCGGAAGATCCAGCATTCTAGCCATCCCGGTAGCCACGCGCAAAGGTTGTCCAGTTAACAGCACGATCTGATGCTTTCGTTGCTGTGCTTGGATAGCGGTTTTTACTTCTGTTGGAGGTTCACATGGAACGGCCGCGAACCCTCCTGCCTTAGTCAATGTTCCGTCGATATCGAATACAAGAGTTCCCATGTAAAGTACCTCCCTCAACCAGATGTTGGGGGTTGTTTGTTTTTGGTAAGGTGCTCCGATCTATTTTTCATACTATATCATACTTTTATTTTATTGGTAACAAAAAAGGGAGGTAGAAGTAAAAGCAATTAGGCTTCTCTTCTTCCTCCCTGCTATAAGGTTCAAATCACGGCGCCATTGGCGCGCCAAAAAATTAAGTGCCTCCTGGCGATGCCTTCCCAAGAATAATCCCGGGTGACGGTCAAGTGACCGTTTTTAGCGACTTTTTTGGCGCATTCGCAAGAGCGCAACAGCGTCGCCATCGCTTCTGCCAACTCGTGGGTATCCTCGGGATCAACGATCAAACAATTCTCGCCGTCCTTCAGTTCCGAAGCAATCCCGGCATGGCAACTGACCACTACCGGTGTTCCGCAAGCTGCTGCCTCCAGCGGTACCATCCCAAAAGGTTCGTGCTTGCTCGGCAGCAAAAACAAGTCTGCTCGCCGGTAAACTTTTGGAAGCTGGTCATGGGTCAAGCCACCAAGAAAAAAGACGCGCCGGGCAATCCCTTTTTTTTCCCGGTAATCGTCCATTACCTGGAGAACAGCTTGTTCCTCTCCAGACGGGTTATCCGATCCACCAAATATCACCAAGCTTGCGTCTGGAAATTCACGCAACACTCGGTGAAACGCATAGAGCGCTAGCTCATAGCCCTTGGTCTTAGCAATCCGGCCACCCATTAAGACAACAGGTCCACCAACTGCTGGCCAACCGGGAATCGGATCAATCTCTTTCCCACATGGCAGTGGATGAAACTTTTTTGTGTCCACCCCCGGCGGAATAAACTGCAGATCCGGCAACTCAAGCCCATAAAGGCGCTCAATGTCCCCCGGTTCTGTTTTGGCGGTCACTGTTTGTCCGCCATGTTTAGCGACCTTCTTCATCACCGCTACTTCCTGTTCTATCCGATGACGAAAGTTGAACTCCGTTTCCATCTTTTCGGGATCACCACCCATCCGCTCTCTTTTCAATGCACCCAGCGAATGACTGGTCCAAAAAACCGGACAACGGAAATGGCGGGCCACGGAAACGGCTACTAATCCGCCATCGATGTAGTGGCCATGGATCAGTGCCGGATCTACATTTTCTGGTGCCTTATCGCCTGCTTCCCTAAACATTTCCTTCCAGTCATCCTCTATAAAGGAGACCAGATTGTCGGAAATTTCCGGAAGTAACGAGTAGATCCTTTCCTTGGGAACGAATCCCCAAGGTCCGCCCCGAAGTCGCAGCAACCAGGCATTATCGCCCAGCTTTTGCAACTCTCTTTTGGACGGGTCAAACCACCGGACCACGAGAAATACCAGGTAGCCCAGCCGGCCCAACGCCTTGGCAAGCTCGACGGTATATACCGTCTGCCCACCGGTGTCCGGCCGACCGGCTGTCGATACACTGCCGGTCTCCGAACTCAGGTCAAAGTAACCATGGGTACTAACCACGTAAATGGCTTTCCCCGCCTCTTGCCGTCCTGTCGCTGTTTTTGCTGTCGCTTCCATTATCCACTCCTCGGCCCCAAGTCGCCCCAGAGCCTGCTTCTGTTTTTTGGTTTTTTTGATTTTTACTCCTTAAGCGCTGTAAAGCACCTCCAGAGCTGCTAAAATTGACTCCGGCCCTCTCCTGTCCGGATGTTCGTCCACCAGGACAAAGCGTCCGTCAAGGTAGTACCGAGAAAAACCTCTGCTGTCCTGGATTTTGCCGACTGGCCGCGGATCACGCTTGCGGAGCGCTTCTTTCAGCTCTTCCCTCGCACCGCCAACAACTACTCCGACAAAACGCCGATCGCAATCCAGAACCATTTCGGCATCGTTGCCAGAATCTCCAGCTACAATGCCATCAGTGATCCCAAGTTGCTCCGTAATGTATTCTACCGCGTCTTGCTTGTTTGCGGCTAACACATCCACACAGTACCGCCGCAAACCGTCTTTCGGTTCCCAAGTAATATCCTCACACCAAGCCAACTGGTACTCAGAAAAGTAGCTTAAAATTTCCTCTGCCGCCATCGACGCTACCAAGCCGTCGCTGGCTTTAAAATAGAAGCTTACCTTGTACTTCTCGGTAACCTTCTTCTTCTGAATTTCCAGTTCACAGCCTGGGCTTGTTACAGCCCATTCCCTTGCCAAATTCTCCGCCCGGAAAAAAACTTCTTTCCGGTTGAACCTGCTTCGGAGCTGGTTATCCCAATGATGATCCTGGTAATACCCTCCTTTGGACAAAAAATAAATCTCCGTTCCGCAAGAAGTAGCCAGGGCCCTAAAGTATGGCAGTTCGTCTGCCATGATTCGTGAAAAAACCGAATTTAAATCCGCCCCGGTCACTGCAACTACGGGCATCCGGCGTTTGCACGCCAGGCCCAGAACAGCCACTGTAGCCGCTTTGCAGCCATCATAAACAAATGTATTATCGATGTCCGTAAAAATACCGGACACCTGGCGACCGTTACTGCCAGTCGCCCCAATAGCCAAACTTCTTTCCCGTTTTCTTCCTCTTGCAATTCCAAACATGTTTGACCTCCCTCAAGGTAATTGATTTTTATTCGGCAGATTTTTAAAGTTCTCTCATTCTTTCCGATTCTTTCTTAATCTGCCTCTCCGTAATACAACATCATACTATATCATAAATAACACTTTCTGGCAACCCCTTCCACCCAATTTTCCAAAAATCGATTATAAATCAAAGAAAGCCAACTCGAGCAAGCGAAGCCGCTGGGCGAAGCGTAGCGTACTCCTAAAAGCTAAGCCCGTTAGAATGTATTCCTTAGAATTTTAATATTGCTGCTAGTCAATTATTCATTATTCTCCATCCACAATTGATTAACCACCTCTTTCCGCTATAATAACATCATAATTCTTAACTTTCCCCTATGAACTCTCCCAAAAACCCTCTTATTGCTGCCCTAGACATTGGTGGTACTAAAATAACCGCCAGCCTAATCAATGAATCCGGTATTCTAGGAAAAGTCTTCCAAAAGGTTAAAAACACTGGTAAAAACAACGCTATCCCCACTCAGGCCATTGAATTAATCACCTTTCTGGCTAAAAAAATCGGCGTCTCAAAGTCCCAAATTAAGGCCCTAGGAGTCAGTACTTGCAGTCCCTTTGCCCAAAAAGGCAAAGAAAGAGTGCTAGTTGCTCCTAATCTTTGCGGTGGCTTAGCTAAAAAGAGGGGTATTATTCCCAACAATTGGACCTATATTCCACTAGAAACTGAGCTAAAAAAAGCCTTTCCTGTTCTAGTAATCAAAAACGATTGCGTAGCTGCCGTAGCTGCCGAGCGACTTTTTGGCTCCCATCAAGGAGAAAATAACCTAGTTTATTCTACTTGGAGCACCGGAATTGGTGCCGGCGCCTTTGTAGATGGCCACTTAATAGACGGAAAAGATGGCAATGCTCCTCATTTTAGCCACTTTTTAATGAAAGAAAACGGTCCTCAATGTGGCTGTAGTAAAACAGGACACCTAGAAGCCTTGAGTTCTGGGGTAGCCATTGCTCGAGACTATGGCCAAGGGAAAACTACCGCCGAAGTCTTTACGCTTTATCAAAAAAAGGACCCCAAAGCCCTAAAAGTAGTGCAAGAAGCCGCTAAATACTTTGGTCGCGCCCTTTCTGCTCTAAACGCCATCTTAGACGCTAAAGTCTTTATTTTAGGAGGTAGTGTCTTTGCTAATAACCAAAAAATCCTCTTACCCCTTGTAAAAAAGACATTTTTAGACGAATCTTTCCCCGCTCTTGCTCAAAAAGTAGAGATCCTGCCCACCGCTTTAGGCGAACATTTACCCGATTTAGCCGCTTTAAGCCTAGTAATCCCCGAATCTTGGATTAAAAATTGGCAAAAAAACAAGCCTTGGAAGAAGGCCCCAAAAACAATTTCCCTAGATTAATCGCCAAAAGCCTTAAAATACCAGTAAATTAGTCCAAAATTTCTTCTATTTTCACATCCATTACCCCTTGACCCAAATCGCCCAGCTTTTTAAAGGCTGTTTTGTCTAGATCTATGATTTTGTCTGGCGAATAAGGACCGCTGTCTTTTACCTCCACTAAAACACTTTTCCCATTAATTCGATTAGTTACCTTAAGCCAAGTTCCAAAAGGATGTTTTAGTGAAGCACAGCTCATTTCTCCATTAAAAGCATACCAACTAGCCCTTCCCTTGTAAGCCGGAGCCAAAACTAATTTTGTACCATTTAATATCACCTTATTTACTGGTTCTTTTGTTGTTTTAGTGGCAATTTTCTCTCTCTTGCTCTCTTTTCCATTGGTATAAGTAATGCGGTAAATAATCTCTTTTTCCCCATTTTGCCCTTCTGTCCCTATCTTGGTAGTCCTCCATTTCAGCGTATTGTCCTCTTTTTCCTGTGTTTTAAAGGGAATTGCCTCTTTTTCCGCCACTTCTTCTACATTAATCCTCACCACTTCCACCTTCATCCCCAAAAACGGCCGCACCTCTTTCCCAGGTAAAACTAAGTCTAAATGGCTTAAAACCACCCCTTCTTCCGCCAGAACATCGGCTACCGTTAATCCAAATGTCTTTACCTCTCTCTTCTGACCGTCAGCTAAGATTTCTACTGGCACTTTTCGATTCAAAAAGACCGTTGCTCCTGAATAAAGCGCCGATTCCACTCGCGGAAAAAGATAGTCCCCTTCTTCCTTTTTGATCTTTTTTTCCTCTAAAAAATCAGCTAGAAAAGCCTTCTTTGTTTCTGTTGGAACACAAAGCCCATCTTGGCAAAAAACAACTTCTTTTAAATCATTGCGAACCGCCAATAAACGAGCTTTTTCTTTGGAAAATCGCATCCAAAACATCATCAAGCTAGCAATTCCCAGCAAAACAAGCCCCAGCAATAAAAATTTAAAATATTTCCACATTTTGTAAATAGATAAAAATTTCTCCTGGAAAAAAAATCCACTATAATAACTTAGGCGTTCTCTTTTTAGATTAAAAAAAATAGCCAAAGCCGAAAGAGCATTTAGAAACCATCTTTCGGTTAGCCGAATACTATGGGGGAAAAGAGACACCCAGCATTTTCAATACTACCAAGAACAGTTCCGATTAAGAAGTTTTTGATTTATATGTCCAAGCTTTCCACTAATCATAGCTCCGTTAGAATATTTCTTTTCATTCTGCTCATTTTTATTTTAGGAATCTTTTCTTTTTTTCTCTCCCAAACCAACTGGCAAGAAAGCCTTAATCTAAAAGAAAGAATAACTGAGTTTGGTTTTTTGGCACCACTCTTTTTTGTTTTATTATTCGCTTTTGTTTCTATTCTATTTGTTCCAGTTTACCCGCTAAGTCTTTCCGCTGTTGCTCTTTTTGGTACTCTCGGTGGCCTTCTTTGGACTTTTACAGGAGCACTTTTAGGAGCAATCATTTCTTTTGGCGTTGCTAAATATCTAGGATCCACCTGGTTGAACAAACTATTCCAAAAACAATTAAAAAAAATTAACCCTTATAAAATAAGACTAGAAAAAGACAGCTTTAAAACCATTGTCGTTCTAAGGTTACTCACCTTCCTCCCCTTTGCCCCTCTTAATTTTTCTTTAGGACTTTTTAAAATCAGTTTTCGTGATTATTTTTTTGCTACTGCCCTAGGAATTATTCCCGGAACTATTTTTTATGTACTCTTAGGCGCTTCCCTTTTTGAATTTAATTTCCTGATTTTTATTTTTTTAATTTCTTTTTTATTGTTAGGCTCTTTAGTCTTTGGTCCTTCTTTAAAAAAACTGATTAAAAAATAATTACCTTACCGTTCAATAATTGCCTACCCCTTGATTTTGCAATAAAATAACAGACTCAAGTGCCCATCATTTAATTTTTAAAAACCACCATGGAAAAATATAAAGTTAAAGATCTAAAATTAGCCGAATGGGGTAGAAAAGAAATTGAATTAGCAGAGAAAGAAATGCCAGGATTAATTGCCATTCGCGCCGAGTATCAAAAAAAGAAACCTCTTTTAGGTTCCCGAATTACCGGCTCGCTCCACATGACTATTCAAACCGCCGTCCTTATAGAAACCTTAGTTGCCCTTGGTGCCGTCATTCGCTGGAGCTCCTGTAACATTTTTTCCACTCAAGACCATGCTGCCGCCGCTATTGCCCAAGCCGGAATTCCTGTTTTTGCCTGGAAAGAAGAAACCCTCGCCGAATATTGGTGGTGCCTTAAACAATCTTTTGATTTTGGTAATGGCCAAGGACCAAATTTAATCGTGGACGACGGCGGCGACGCCACTCTCTTTGTTCATCAGGGAATGGCTATTACTAAAAATCCAGCACTACTTAAAAAAGATTATTCAAAAGAACCGGCCGACACTCAAGAATTCTTTAAACTTTTAAAATCCACTTACCAAAAAGACAAAGAATACTTTCAAAAAATAACTTCTCAAATTAAAGGAGTTTCCGAAGAAACCACCACTGGTGTTCATCGCCTTTATCAACTAGAAAAAGAAGGAAAACTGCTTTTCCCTGCCATCAATGTTAACGATTCAGTTACCAAGTCTAAATTCGACAACATTTACGGTTGTAGGGAGTCTTTGGCCGACGGCATTAAAAGAGCCACAGATATTATGATCGCCGGAAAGACCGTTGTAATCTGCGGTTATGGTGATGTTGGTAAAGGCTGTGCTCAATCAATGCGTGGCTTAGGAGCTAAAGTAATTATTACAGAAATTGACCCCATCAACGCCCTACAAGCAGCCATGGAAGGCTATCCGGTTAAAACAGTAGAAGAAATACTAAAGGAAGCCGATATCTTTGTCACCGCCACCGGCAATCAAGCGGTAATTACCTATCAACACCTAACCCGCATGAAATCTGGTACTATTGTTTGTAATATTGGCCACTTTGATAACGAAATAGAAGTCGCCAAATTAAACGCCGATAAAAAAATCAAAAAAATAAACATTAAACCTCAAGTAGACAAATACATTTTTCCAGACGGTCGTTTTATTCTTCTCTTAGCCGAAGGCCGTTTAGTTAATTTAGGTTGTGCCACCGGCCACCCTTCATTTGTTATGTCTTCTTCCTTTTCCAATCAAGTACTGGCACAAATAGAACTTTGGCAAAAAAATTATTCACCAGGAGTTTATCTGCTACCAAAAAAATTAGACGAAACCGTTGCCCGCTATCACCTAGCCAGTCTTGGAGTTAAATTAACCAAACTTACCAAAAGCCAGGCTCAATACTTAGGCGTAGAAGTTAGCGGTCCTTATAAACCAGAAAACTATCGCTACTAAAATCAATACCCGGTATATAAGTCATAATTCTACCAATGAAATCTGACCTAGAAATCGCTCGTAAATCTAAACTCCTTCCCATAAAAACAATTGCCGAAAAATTGGGAATCAAAGCCCAAGAATTAACACTCTATGGGGAAGATAAAGCCAAGCTCAGTCCCAAGCTTTGGGAAAGAATCAAAAATAAACCAGATGGCAAATTAATTTTGGTTACCGCTACCAGCCCTACTCCTCTAGGAGAAGGCAAGACCACTACTTCTATTGGCCTAGCTATGGCCCTAAATCGTTTAGGAAAAAAGACTGTTCTAGCCATCCGCGAACCTTCATTGGGTCCCTGTTTTGGCATTAAAGGTGGCGCCTGTGGTGGTGGCTTCTCCCAAGTCGCCCCAATGGAAGATATTAACCTTCACTTTACCGGCGACCTGCACGCCATTACTACTGCCAACAATCTGCTAGCCACCTTAATAGACAACCATCTGTTTTTTGGCAACAAATTAAACATTGATCCTCGCCAAATTCTTTGGAAGCGAGCAGTAGATCTGAACGATCGCGCCTTACGGCAAGTAATCATCGGCCTTGGTGGCAAGCTCCAGGGAATGCCACGAGAAGACGGCTTTAACATTACAGTGGCCTCAGAAATCATGGCCATTCTTTGTTTGTCAGAAAATTTAGCCGATCTTAAAAAACGCCTTAAGAAAATCTGTATTGCTTACACCTACAACAATGAACCAGTTTATGCCGAAAGCCTTAAGGCCGAAGGTCCGCTAGCCGTTCTGTTAAAAGACGCCCTAAAACCCAACCTAGTTCAAACCCTGGAAAATACCCCTGCCATTATTCATGGAGGACCATTCGCCAATATTGCTCACGGTTGCAATAGTGTTCTAGCCACCCGTTATGGCTTAAAGCTTGGCGATTATTTGGTTACAGAAGCCGGCTTTGGTGCCGACTTGGGAGCAGAGAAGTTTTTAAATATTAAATGTCGCTTGGCTAAATTAAAACCAAGCCTAGTAGTTATTGTGACCACTGTTCGTTCGCTGAAATACAATGGTGGCGTTCTCTTAGAAGATGTTGGGAAAGAAGATCAAGCGGGATTAGAAAAAGGAATTGCCAATCTTAAACAACACTTAGAAAATCTTCAAAGTTTTGGCTTACCAGTAGTAGTAACAGTAAATCGTTTTCAAAACGATAGACCCCAGGAAATAAATTTGATTGCCCGAACCTGCCAAAAATTAACCGCTGAGTTTGCCGAAAGTCGCGTTTGGGAACTTGGTGGTGCAGGTGGATTGGATTTGGCTCAAAAAGCACTTCAATCCATTAAAAATAATCCCGATCCCCGGCTAAATTTTTCCTACTCTCTAAAAATGAGCATTCCCCAAAAAATAGAAGCCATTGGCCAAAAAATATACCACGCCCAAAAAGTAGTTTTGGAAGAAAAAGCTCAAAAACAACTAGCAAAGATAGAGGCTCAGGGACTGGGAGAGCTTCCGGTTTGTATTGCTAAAAATCAATATTCTTTTTCCGGCAACCCCACTCTCCTAGGAGCACCCACCGATTTTGATTTAACCATTAAAGAGTTAAGAATCTCTAGCGGTGCTGGCTTTATTGTAGCTTTGGCCGGAGAAATCATGACTATGCCCGGACTCCCTGCCATTCCTGCGGCCGAAAAAATAGATTTAGATAAAAACGGAGAAATTACCGGATTGTTCTAAAATCAAAAAACAAACACCCAAAAATCGGAAAATGCCTGTGAAAATCGGCAGCTTAGCTTGACATAATCGCTTTTTTGTTATTAAATACCGAGTTCTCAGCCCCTTACCAATATCTAGAATGTTCACGGATATTTTTTGATGCACCAAACCACAACCAAGAAGAGACAAGGAGAGACCCATGGAAAAAAGAACAGCCGGTTTCACCGTATTAGTCGCCCTGATCGTTTTTTTGATTGGAGCAAGTTTTTTAAACACTAACATGGCCGCGGCCAATACGACCGCCAAAACAATAAATTCCACCACCGCTACCTACCCCGAAGTTCATACAGGAGTAACGGATGGCAGCTGGAACAGTTGCCAAATGGACGCAGGCTTTTGGTGGTCAGGAGAAAAATGGATTGCCGGGCTTCTCCTGTACTATCAAACGCCAGTCCCTTGCCCGGAACATGAGGCCTGGATATATTTACAGAATCTTCCTCCTGGACCAGGGACGGAAATAGGAGAAACCACACGGTGGAAAAGATTCACCTGTGATGAAAGTACCAATTGCGGAACATACACCAACGGGCTCCAAGTAATTATTGAAGCCCAAAATGATTCCCAGAAAAGTGGCTGCGATGTTTCCGGTTCCTTGCAGTGGAATGCGGGTACTCAAAAATGGGAAGCGAAAGCTATCTCTTACAATGGGGCACCGCCACCCTGCGAGATTCATCCGGCTGGGAAACACTCCCAAAACATCCGCATCCCAAATCGCCCTGGCACTTCTGCCTGGGAGACAGTGGAGTGGAAAAAATTTGAATGCATTACCGGATGCGAAAATTATCCGGCCATGCTTCAATGTCCGGTAAGCACCGAAAGCAACGAATACATTTCGGGATCATTGGTCTACACCTCCCATTGGGGCTGGCTGCGCTTGATCTTGACTTACAATGGCGCACCAGAACCATGTCCAACGCACCCGATTTTTGGATATTTCTGGGAATTGGGGATACCAGGCACTCCGGGAGCAGAACTGGAAATCCGGAACACCCAATATTGGAGTGTCTTGGACGGCTGCAACAATGGGCTAACCCCTATTTTCCAGCAGAAAAATGATAGTACCAAGGGGAATTGCGATGTCTCCGGTTCCTTGCAATGGAACCAAGGCAGAATGAAGTGGGAGGCAAAAGTGATTTATTACAACACCACGCCCACTCCTTGCTCCGGACACAGCGCCGAAGTCCACGCCAGAACCGTTCCTATTCCCAGCAGAAATGGCGCTTATAGCTGGGAAACGGTAGAGTGGAAATTTTTAAATTGCCAGTGTATCGGCAACTAACCCAATAACCCCCAACAAGAGACCCCAGAAAGCTTATAATTTGCTTCCTTGGGTCTCTTTTCAATTTCCGCCAAAATAATTAAAGACAGAAATCAAAACAAAATTAAAACGACCATCTTCTCCAATTGATGGCCGTCTTGCGCTCATTTTGAGCCGTTCCGTTTATTATTAACATTTTCTTTTCTTTGCCTGTCTCCACCATTTAGATTTCAACCATTTTTTCATCCCTTTGCTCATCGAATCACCTCCCTCGTATTGATCAACAAAAGGTCTGATTCAACAAAAAACTTCGCTTCCACCAAAATCAACAGCACTCTTTTAATTTCGCCGCTTCAATTTCTACCGGTACAATTTCCGAAAAGTCCGGTGGCAATAATTGAAAGAGTTCGTCCAATGGGTTTAAAAAACTGGTTCCTTTAAAAAGAATCTGACTTTTAACGGCACATAGAATACAAGTTTGATAAACAAAAATAAGATCTTTTCTCCATGGGATTAAACAGCGACGACGACGCCGGCACAGTAGCCCACAAAAGCAAACTCCCCATTTTTCAGAAGAACAACCATGGATATCCAAGCAAACTAGGCAACGAATCAACGATATTCCACCGCCACTTCCCTTTCCATTCCTTCCATTTCCACCATTTTTCTTTCTCATTAGGCGATCCTCCTGTTTTTTTAAGGTGCCCCCTCCCTCAAACTCGATTACAAACCGAACAATACTGAATTACTAATTCTTAATTGAGCCTACTATTTCTCTTAAAGCCGGCTTCTGTCCCAAATCTTTTTCTAATTCCTCTAAATCTTTATCCTCTATTCTAGAATAAAAAGGCTTGGGTTTTTTGGTTCGGTAAGTCACAGAAAAATCTACTTCGCCTGCCTCCTCCCACCGACCACAATCTCCCGGCGATCCCAAAAAGCCAAACTGCTTTTGCCAAATTTCCGCCATTCCTTCCGGCATAAAAGGCGTTGCCGTAATCATCAGTGATCTTGCCAAAAAGAAAGCCAAGCGCAATACCAATTTTGCCTCTTCCCTTTTTCCTAACTTCATTAATTCCCACGGCTTGGAGCGATCAAAATAAACATTCCCTGCCCGTGCTAAATCCATTACCGCCCTGTATCCCTTCCGAATTTCTGCCTTTACTAAATATCCGCCTACCTTTTTAGAAGAATTTTTGATTTCTTTTAGAATTTTTTTATCTAGGTCCGTTAATCTTTTCTTAGCCCCCAAATCCGCTTCTAACTTTCCGCCAAAATAATTATCTATCATGGAAAGAGTTCTATTCAGAAAATTACCCAACTTTCCAATCACCTCACTGTTGGTATGTTCTTGGTACTCTTCCCATTTAAAATCAGAATCCTTGGTTTCGGGAATCACTGTTGCCAAATACGCTCGCAAAGTATCAATGTTAATAGGCGAATCAAGCAAGTTCAAACAAAACACTCCTACCCCCTTGCTTTTAGAAAATTTCTTGCCACCGTAATTCAAATAATTCAGTCCAATCACATTATAAGGAAGATTATGTTTGCCTTCCGCCAAAAGTAATGCTGGCCAAAAAATAGTATGAAAAGGAATATTGTCTTTCCCTACAAAATGATAAATGCGCGCTTCTCTATCTTGCCACAGTCTTTTTTCTAAATCTTCTTTTATCTCTTTGGTAAAAGTTAAATAACCAATCGGCGCATCAAACCAAACATAAAAAACCTTATCTAAAAATCCTTCTTGGGGCACCTTCACTCCCCAGGTAAGATCTCTAGTAATAGATCGGGCTCTAAGCCCTTCGTTAATCCACTTTTTAGCCGAACTATAAACATATGGCCTAAATATTTTCTTTTTGCCTTCAATCCAACGATTCAATAACAGAGAGAGTTTTTCTAAATCAAGATAGAGATGTTTAGTTTTTTTCATTATTGGCGGCAAGCCACAAACCTTACAACAAGGAGAAATTAATTCTCCTGGTGCAATCACTTGGCTACAAACCTCGCATTGATCGGCATTCGCCGAATCATAGCCACACTTTGGGCAAACCCCCACCACAAAACGATCCGGCAAAAACATCTTATCCGTTTCGCAGTAATACATTTCCGCTTCTTTTTCTAATATCAATTCAGATTTCTTCTTGATCTCCCTAAAAAAATCCTGTGTTACTAAATGATGTTTAGCTAAAGAAGTCCGGGAGTAATTGTCATAACTAATCCCCAATTTCTGGTAAACTTTTTTATGAATAGCGTGCAATCGATCAGCCAAAACCTGTACCGGAACTCCCAATTCTTTAGCAGCGATTACCGAAGGCGTTCCATGCTCATCCGAACCACCTACAAAATATACTTCCTTGCCAGTAGCCCGAAGATAACGAGTAAAAATATCCGCCGGCAAATGAGAACCAGCAATATGCCCCAAATGGGGAACATTATTAATATAAGGCAACGCTGCCGTTACTAAAATTGGAGAGGATTTTTTAATTTGTACTGTCTTTTTCTTCATAGAAAATCAAAGAGAAGATTTCCCAGTTAATTTTTTCTTCCTCAGTTCCACTCCCGCCTCTCTCAACGCCTTTTCTGGAAGCGGTGAAGGACTTCCCATTAATAAATCCTTAGCGTCGCCAGTTTTTGGAAAAGCAATTACCTCTCTAATATTTTCCTCTCCCATCAACAAGGCAATAAATCGATCCAGTCCCCAAGCCATTCCTCCGTGCGGTGGTGGAGAAAATTCAAAAGCTTCTAACATATGGCCAAAGCGTTCTTTTGTTTCTTCTTCGGAAAGACCTAAAACCTTAAATATTTTTTCCTGTAATTCTCTTTGAAAAATCCGAATACTTCCTCCACCCACTTCATAACCATTCAACACTAAATCATAAGCTTTGGCCCGCGCTTTTTCGGGATTTTTTTCTAAAAATTTTGCATCTTCTTCTTTTGGAGCTGTAAAGGGATGGTGCGCCGAAACCAACCTACCTTCTTCTTCGCTTTCTTCGAACAAAGGAAAATCCGTTATCCAACAAAAAGCCAGCATGTCTTTTTCTCCATCGGAGCGAAGATCGGGCTTATCGGTTTTATACTTAGCCATTGCCTCAGCATAAGTTAACCGCGGGAATGGCGTTTTAAGAATATTTTTTTCTGGCACTAACTCTTTTAGTAAAGCTAAAACTACTTTTTCTGTAAATTCCAGCACATCTTCTTCTTCCACAAAAGACATTTCGTAATCCAATTGAGTAAATTCTGGCTGACGATCGCTTCTTTGGTCTTCATCCCTAAAACAACGAACAATCTGAAAATATTTCTCTACTCCTCCCACCATTAACAGCTGTTTAAACTGCTGCGGCGACTGAGGCAAAACGAAAAATTCTCCCTGATGCAAACGAGAAGGAACAATATACTCCCGTGATCCTTCTGGCGTTCCCTTGGCCAAAAAAGGTGTCTCTATTTCCCAAAAACCTTCCCTAGAAAAATAGTTTCTTAAAAAAAGATTAAACTTATGTCTAAATTCTAAATTGCGCCGCATTCGTTCTGATCGTAAATCTAGATAACGATATTTTAAGCGCAAAGCCTCTGAAACCTCCTTGGTGTCCTCATTGATTACAAATGGTAGATCGAGAGTGCTAGATAAAATTTCTAACTTTTCTACATCCACCTCTATTCCTCCCGTAACCAATTTAGGATTCACCAACTTTTCTGGCCGCTCTTTGACTAATCCCTCTATCTTTAAAAGACTTTCTGTTTTTATTTCCTTGTTTAAAAAATCCAGCTTTTCTCCACCAGTTACCACTGCCTGAACCACTCCCGAACGATCTCTTAAGTCAATAAAAGCCACATTCTTATGGCTTCTAATCCTTTCCGCCCAACCTAAAAAAATAATTTTCTCCCCAATCTTACAATTAAGCTCGGCAATGTCTAGCTTCATAAAAAGAGTTAAAAAATTCTCCTTCTAAGCTAACAAACCGGCCTCGCCTAGTCAAACAAATTGTTTAATAAAAAAACCGCTCCCAAAGGAGCGGTTTAGAAATCAATAAGAAAAATTTAAACCCAATCACAGCTAATTTTTGCCAATTAATCTATAAAAGAAAGTGCCGTTCCTTTTTTACCAATCCGACCAGTTCTTCCAATTCGATGAATATAATCTTCGTAAGATTCTGGCAATTCATAGTTAATCACATGAGTCACATCGCTAATATCCAAGCCTCTAGAAGCAATATCTGTAGCCAAAAGCGCTTGAATTCTACCTTCTTTGAATTGTGCCAAAGCTCTTTGCCGTTGACTCTGATTTTTATTTCCATGAATAGAAGATACCTTGAATCCTCTTACGGAAAGATCCTCGGTTAGCTTTTCTATTCCCCATTTGGTCCGGCCAAAAATAAGCACTTTGTCAAAACCTTCCTTTAAAAGTAGATCATGAAGCAAGTCAATCTTGACCGCTCCACGAACCCGCACTACATCTTGATCCACATTTTCCGCCGCCACTTTAGTTCCTACCGAAACAAAAACCGGATCCTTTAGGAAATCCTTGGTAATTACTTTTGTTTTTTCTGGCAAGGTTGCCGAAAAAAACAGCGATTGCCTAGGAAAAGCCAAGCTTTCAACAATTTTTTGCATTTCTGGCAAAAATCCCATGTCTAACATTCGGTCCACTTCGTCTAATACGATTGATCGGTATTCTTTAAAATTAATCGCTCGTCTTTGGGCTAAATCCTTTAATCTTCCCGGGGTACCAATGGTAAAATTAGGACCTCTTCTAAGTTCGCTCATTTGCCTACCCAAAGAAACTCCACCAATACAAACCGTGGAATAAATCCGCAGATTGTGCACCAAAGACCGCAATTCTTCGTCTAT
Organism: uncultured Candidatus Saccharibacteria bacterium; assembly: GCA_964598205.1. Lineage (GTDB taxonomy): Bacteria > Patescibacteriota > Minisyncoccia > CAIUEV01 > JAHKAQ01 > CAZRBB01. The sequence continues at coordinate 124,505 of CAZRBB010000003.1, read as the reverse complement.
TTGCACGGCCAGTTCTCTGGTTGGAGCAATAATTAATGATTTTTGATTTCTATTATTTAAAACTTTGTTGATCAATGGCAGTAAAAAAGCCACCGTTTTTCCGGTACCAGTGTTGGCCAAGCCAATCACATCTTTACCTTGAATTAAAAGCGGAATTACTTGATCCTGAATTGGCGTTGGTTTTTCGTATCCTTTGTGTTCAATGTTCTTTTTTAATTCTGGCGCCAAATCAAAATCGGCAAATACATGCTTAGGAACATATATCTCAGATTTTGTAACCTGAGCCTTGCGAGTTAAAAGAGACGGATCAAAAAACCGTGGCGCCTTTCTGGCCCGACCAAAGCGAGAACGACCGCCGCCCCTAAAAGAAGAACCTGTTCTGGCTCCTCTAAAAGAAGACCCCGGGCGAGAAGATGAACGACGACTATCAGTACCTGTTCTGTAACCTGTGTTAAACATTGGAAAAAATATTATTATTATCTAAAAATTTTCTTAAATTCTTCAGCGCTTACTTGTTTAAATATAAACCAAGCAAAGCATCGCCTCTTAAGTACTTTCACATTTGGCACAGTTCGAAACAAAACCAAGGAAGCAAGCCAAGCGTAATTAAGTTACGGTAAGCAAACGACGAAGATTTTAACAAAGAAATGTGCCGAGTGCGAAAGTGCTTTTTTCATAACAAAAACCGCTCAAAAGGCGGTTATAAAGAATGACAAAATTCAATTTACTGCCTCTCAACCAAGACTCTTTATCTGGTTAAGAGCCCACGGTCTTTAATGAAAACTCAGTCTGCCACAAAAATAAAAATATGTCAATTATTTTGCCTTCTTTTCTTTAATAATTTCTCTTAGAATCTTTCTAACTGTCTCTAAGCTTTCTTCGTCCAAAACGGAAAGTGCAAATATCTGAGAGTTAATTTTCTTTAATTCCTTAATCTTTTTTTCTAATTCCTTTGGCTCTATCATGTCGCTTTTAGAAAGAAAAATATATTCCTTTTTTTCTAAAAGCTTAGAATTATACAGCTCTAATTCCTTTCTTACCGCCTTGTAATCACTAACTGGATCTGCTGTTTCCGCCGAAACAAAATGGAAAAAAACACTTGTCCGCTCAATGTGTCTTAAAAACTTTACTCCCAGCCCCTTGCCACCAGCGGCTCCTTCTATTAGTCCAGGAATATCTGCTAAAATTAATTCATAAAAAACTCCCAGATTAGGCTCTAGCGTTGTAAAAGAATAATTCGCCACCTTGCTTTTAGCATTGGTCAGCTCGTTTAAAAGACTCGACTTTCCCACATTGGGAAAACCAATAAAGCCTACATCGGCAATTAACTTCAATTCCAAACAAGTTTCCACTTCTTGACCTTCAGTGCCTTTTTCAAATTCTTTAGGGCTAGTATTTTGAGCTGAACGAAAAAGAAAATTCCCTCGCCCACCGCGTCCTCCTTCTGCCACTAACAATCTTTGACCGATTTTGGTAATTTCCGCCTCTTCTTTTAGTGGAGATAAAAAATGTACCACCGTTCCCGTAGGAACCTTTAAAATCAAATCATCGCCATCGCTACCTTCGTCATTCTTGGTTCCGCCCGGCTGACCCGACTCCGCTCTAAAGACTTTTACCCCTCTAAACCTAGAAAGAGCACCAATATCTGCCGTTCCTTCCAAATAAACGCTACCGCCAGCACCACCATTGCCCCCAGTCGGACCCAAATTCATTTTGGTTTTATTAAAAGCCGCTCGGCCGTCACCGCCCTTACCAGAAAAAACTCTAATTGTTACTTCGTCAATTAACATATATTCAAAATCATTATGAAAAAGATCTTAATAATCGTACCAGGTACCATCAACCCTAATCAGAACCTGATTCTTCTCGGTATCGGCAGGAATTTACCCGACCAATCGCCTTAGCCTCAAGACCACAGGCTTCGGCGACCCCAATACAAGGCCTTAAACATCTCGTGCCATGAAGTTCCTCTATCGTTTTCTTTTCATGGTAAAGCGCCCCTACTCCCTCTGAACCTTCATTGTAAGCTATTAAAACCCGCCAGCATTGTCAATCATTACCAGTTAAAATCCTTTGCTTTTAAAAAATCAATTCGTTAGGCTCACTCTAAGTTTTTAAAACGCAGAACTAATAGACCTGTTTGTTTTTTAAACAGGATCTTTACCAACCGAATTTAAAAAAGGAAGGAGAAATAAAAAAAATGCAACTAGGAATGGAAGTGCCTGTTAGTATTGACTACGGGGCTCTAGACCTAATGGCTTACACCAAATGGTCGGCCATAATCTGTCCAATCTGTTCCAGTAAAAAAGATCCCCTTTATTGGGCATGTCTTGATTGCTACTACAAATGGGGAGAGGCAGGAAATAGAAGAAAAGAAGTTTTTCCCACCGCTCTAGGGATTAAGTTTTTCATCAGACCCGATCCCAAAAAGGAAACCGCCAGAATACTCTCTGGGATCAAAAGAAATCTCCGAGAGGATCCTCAGGCGGCCAAGGCCTTTGCCACTTTTATAAAAATCCAAATCGAAGAATGGAAGAAGAGAGCAAAAAAAGAAGGTAAACCTACCAACCAACTCGCCTTCTTTAAAGACACTGGCGTTTCCTCGGCCTGGTTTGTTGGCTTAAAAAATCGCCAACAAGGATCACTGGCAAAGGCTAAAAAAATCGCCACCGCCTTTAACACCACCATAGAAGAAGCCGTTGCCATCGGCCTTCGGCTTATTTCCTAACAAATACAAAGAAGGAGTTAAGTTTTGAATCAAATAAACCAACAATCTTAAAAAGGCTTTTAGAAAAAAATCTAAAAGCCTTTTCATTTTTTAGCCCTATTTAGCAATTTTAATTAAAAGATTTTCGTATTCTCCCACCATTCGCTCCACCGTAAATCGTTCTTCTACACTTTTCCTACAATTAACTGGCAATATATTCTTCAACTTGTCTAGCGCCTCTATCATTTCTTCCGTATTCTCCACCACAAACCCATTAACACCGTCTTGAATAATCTCTGGAACCGATCCCCGACGGAAAGCAATTACCGGCGTACCACAAGCCAAGGCTTCAATCATTACCAAGCCAAACGGCTCTTCCCAAAGAATAGGAAACAAAAGACAACGCGCCTTCTTGTAATATTCAATTTTTTCTTTAAAATCCGCTTCCCCCATATACTGCACTAATTCTCCATCAATCAATGGCGCCACTTCTTTTTCGTAAAATTCTTTATCAACAGGATCTACCTTTGCTACAATTTTTAGAGGAATCTTTGTTTTCTTAGCCACTTCTATTGCTTCAATAATTCCCTTAAAGGGAGTAATTCTTCCAAGAAACAACAAAAAATCTTCCTTTTTTTCTTCAAAGGGATACTCCTTTAGGGCCAAAGCATTATAGATCACGCTAGAGTTGGGAAAAAACGATACCGGTTGTCGCTGATTTTCGCTGATCAATATCATGTTATGACGATATAGCGATTCAGTTTTTTTGTAATATTCCACATGCTCGGGAATATGCGTTGTATTGTGAAAAGTCGCCGCCACCGGAGTGGTGAAAAAATCAAGCAAATTCACACTTGTTCCCTCGGCATTCAATCGGCACACCAGCGGTTCATAATTAAAATGGATCACATCGAATTCACCTTGCCGACCAAGTACCAAAAGTAATTGCCGAATTTCCCAAGCACGATTTTCCTCTAATCGATCTTTAGTAGGATACGGCGAACATTCAACTCGAGTAATATTTTCTCCCGTAAGAGTAGAGCCTCCAGCACAAAAAACCGTTACTTCGTGCCCTCTTTGAGCTAATCCCTGAGCCAATTCATCGATTATTCTTTCGATCCCACCATATTTTATAGGAGGGACCACAACCATTACCGGAGAAACAATAGCTATTTTCATTGTTATTTTGTTATTAATTTTTTATATACCTCTAAATGATTAGTTGCCATAACCGAAATATCAAATCTCTTTTCAGCCTCATCACGACACGCTTCCCGAGAAATCTCTCCTACTCGCTTCATTGATTCAATGAATTGATCTTCGTTTTCCGCAATAAAACCAGTTTTCTCGTGACGCAAAACCTCGGATACCGCCCCGTTGTTTAAGGCCACTACCGGCGTACCACAAGCCAGAGCCTCAACCATTACCAAGCCAAAAGCTTCACTCCAGCGCGATGGAAAAAGAAGCGCCGAAGAATTATTAAGAAGCTTCATTTTTTCCGCATGAGAAACCTCTCCTATAAAACGAATCCGTTCCCCATCAACAAAAGGGAGAACCTCGCTTTCCAAAAACGCCTTATCCTCCTCACGGATCTCTCCAGCAATGGTGAGTCGCGCACCCAATGCCTTAGCTCCTCGCACTGCAATATCAATTCCTTTATTTTTAGAAAGAGTCCCTAAAAAGAAAAATTCATTGTCATGTTTTCTAAAATCTTTTAGAAAAGCCTCTGTATCAATTCCATGATAAACCGTTTCTACATAATTTAATTTAGGAGCCAAATTCCGTTGAGAATTACTAATCGAAATAAAAGGATACTCCCGGAAAGCTTCAGCCAAAAAAGGAAAGTCTGGTGGTAAACTGCTGTGCAGAGTTGTTACAAAAGGAATGGAAATAAAAGGAGCAAGCGCAACAGGATGAAACCCCATGTGGTTATGTACCACATCAAAATCCCCAATATGTTTCCCTAATTCAAAAAAAGATAAAAATTCGTACTGCTTAATCCCGTTCCAATCAAATCCACCAACTAAATCGTACATTGGCTCTGGGATCACCGGAATAAGTTTCCCAGAAACATTTGATCCAGCACAAGCAAAGGTTGTTACTTCGTGCCCAAGGTTTGTTAGCCCTTTGGCCAAATTAGCAACCACCAACTCCGAACCTCCATATTTATCTGGTGGAATCTTTTTCCAAAGAGGGGCCAATAGAGCTATCTTCATAAATATGTTGTAATTTTATATCTCAGTTTTCAACCGCTACCCCGAATTTTCCCTGTATTTTTGTCAATAAACGCTTGATATTTATTTTCCAACCCAAAAAGAATATCCTTGGAGTATTTTTTTGTTGGAACTATCTTCCAATAAACAAAGTAAATAGAAAACAGCGCAGAAGCAGAAAGTAAAAAAACAATCGTCTCCATTGCGTAACCATAATACGCCGATAAAACCGCGCCGACAAGAAACCAGCTTCCAAGAAAAAACTCGCTATATGTATTCTTTAGTAGGCTTGGCTTTTTTTCTAAAACAAATTTATTAGTTCTTTCAAAAGAAAAGTTTTTCTGAAAAGCATAAGAAATCCAAGCTCCAGAATACACTAGCGTCATGCCCATATGGACAATGAATGCTCGAATAGCTCGAATAAAACATTTTTTTTGCTTCCTTAGCGATGCCCAAAAAAGAAACATCTTAGACACTAGTGTTATAAGAATAGACAGGGAAGCAAACATTAAAATTTGCTCATAGGAATGAACAATCGGAATCTTTAAAAATAGAATTACCGGAAAAGCGGCTATTGTAGCAAAAGGCAAAAAATTAAAATGATGCCAAGCTGTAAGATGAGAAAGAAAACCAATCCAAGATTTAAATGGAATTTTAGGAAGCAATAAAAAAAGAGTTTTTAATGTTTGCGCATTTCCAAAAGCCCAGCGCCACTTTTGTTTTTTATAAGCTTCCAGATCATAAGGCATAAGACCATAGCCCATCGATTGATCAACATATAAACCTTGATACCCAGCACCATAAATCCTTAATCCAAAATCAGCATCCTCGGTCAATACATCACCATGAAATCCTCCTATTTGACGCAAAACAGCTAATTTATAAACACTCACCGTTCCCGTTGACGGCACACAATCTAAATGATTAGCCATATTCATATAAACACAAAAAAAATGTCGATACTCGTCGGCAATTGATTTGTTTCCGTTAGCAATATTTCTATATCGTTGAGGAAACTGCACAAAAGCCGTTTTATTATCCGTAAAATAGGCCAAAGATTTCTTTAAAAAATCCCTTTTTACAACATAATCAGCATCAATTACCGCTACATATTTTGATTTGGGATTAATGTGATCCAGAAGATAATTAAGAGCTCCCGCCTTGAATCCAGGAAGACCATCTACATGAAAAAATTTAAATTTGGGACCCAATGTCTTTACAAAAGATAAAACAGGCTTCCAAATATCGGGGTCCTCGGTATTATTGTCTATTACCAACACTTCGAATCTCTTATAGTCCATTTGAGATAGCATATCCAAAACATGCATCAAGATAATTGGAGGTTCGTTGTAGGCGGGAACAAAAACCGAAACAAATGGTTGATTTTTAACTTTACCGTATTTTGCTTTAAATTTTGGAAGAAAAACAATCACCATCTGAAACAAAGACAAAGAAAATCCCAAAAACAAATTTAGAACAAGAAAAAAAACCACAAATTGAGGTGTAATGATCGATGCTATCAAGATAAAGAGAAAGACCAAAACAAGTCCTATACTCACCAATTCAATGTTTAATTGACGCCAAAACCGCAAGCAAATAAAAAACAAAACCACAACAGCCAGCGTAAATGCGCCTTAAATTTTTTCTTATCTATTCCTATTATAATCGCCATTTTAACATAACAACGGTTTTTTTCCAGTAGTTCAAGAGCAATTCCATTTTTGAACGCTCTCTCATACCCCCAAATATAATCCAAAGACAAATGGCGTCACTTATTTTTGTGCCAAACTAACCGAATGCAAATGCTTTCTTTCTCCATCAATCTCCGCGCTTCCTCCTTTTCCCAAAACACCAAAAAATATTTTTATCCTATTTTTCATGTCTTAATTCTACCACGCAAAATAAAAAGTGGCATAAATCCAGTAAGATAAAGCCTTCCACGAACAAATTGCCCCATCACCGTTTATGTAGTTTAATTGAAAAATGAATATTATCGAAGTTAAAAATCTAACAAAAAAATTCAACGACATTACCGCCGTTAATAACATCTCTTTTAGTGTAAAAAAAGGAGGAATTTTTGCGTTCCTTGGTCCCAATGGTGCCGGAAAAACCACTACTATTAAAATGTTCACCACCCTCCTTAAGCCAACTAGTGGAAAAATTCTAATCAATGGTTTTGATCCGGTAACTAACCCAGACGATGTCCGTCGTTCTTTTGGTATAATTTTTCAAGACCCAAGTTTAGACGACGAACTAACTGCCTTTGAAAACCTAGAATTCCATGGGGTTCTTTATGATGTTCGCTGAAAGATCCGCCGATTAAGAATCGATGAACTCTTGCAAATAGTAGAACTAGAAAATCGTCGCAACGATCTAGTAAAAGAATTTTCTGGAGGCATGAAGAGGCGCCTCGAAATTGCCAGGGGATTGCTTCATCACCCAAAAATAATTTTCCTAGATGAACCAACTATTGGACTAGACCCACAAACTAGAAACCACTTATGGAGCTACATCAAAGACATGAACCAAAAAGAAGGCATTACCGTTTTTTTTAGCACTCATTACATGGAAGAGGCCCAAAGAATGGCCAACCAAATCGCTATTATAGATAATGGGGAAATCGTGGCCCAAGGAACGGCCAAGGAACTTCAAGAAAAAACTGCCACTAAGACATTGGAAGAAGCTTTTCTTTTGCTTACTGGTAAACAGATCCGAGAAGAAAGCGCCAAGGGAATAGATAAATTAAGAGACATGAGACGCGTATGGAAAAAATAAAAAAATATTCAAAAGTCATTTACATCCTTTGGCTTCGCCAGCTTAAAAGGTACTCTCGTTCCCGAGCCAGAATGATCGGCTCCTTGGCTCAACCAGTTCTTTTTTTGGTGGCCCTAGGTTTTGGCTTTGGACCAATCTACCAAAAAGCTGGCGAAGGTAATTACATTCAGTTTATTGCCCCTGGAATTATTGCCATGAGCATTATTTTTACCGCTATGTTTGCTGGAATAGAAGTTATTTACGACAGGCAGTTTGGCTTTCTTAAAGAAACCTTAGTCGCTCCTGTTCCTCGCTGGACAATTATGCTTGGCCGAACTTTTGGAGGAGCCACCGTTGCTACTATCCAAGGAATTGTGGTTTTCTTCATTGCGCTTTTAGTTGGCTTTCGGCCAGAAAATGTTCTTACTGCTCCTTTAGCAATTGTTTATATGATTTTAATGGCCACCTTTTTTACCGCCTTTGGAACAGCCATTGCTTCTCGAATGGAAGACATGCAAGCTTTTCCGTTGATTATCAATTTTCTGATTATGCCCCTTTTCTTTCTTTCTGGAGCCTTGTTCCCATTAGGCGGCCTTCCGCCAGCAATTCAGACAATCACCTATATTAACCCCCTGTCTTATGGAGTGGATGGTATTCGAGGAATTCTTTCTGCTCAAATGCACTTTACTTTCCAAACCGATTTTTTCGTGCTACTTTCCTTCACGGTCATTGCCTTAGCAATCGGCAGTTATCTTTTTTCTAAAATCGAAGTTTAAAAAAAATAATTAAGTGTTGGATTTTGGCTCCAAAAATTCAATGTTTTTGGTTTTTAAGCGTTCAAATATTGAAAATATTTCATCACTATTCATTTTATATGCAAAAAAAAATATTCAAATTATTAGTACTGCCATCAGTGCTTAATATGCAACAAGTAGTAGACAGGTTCTCCTTTCCCATAGCATTAACCAAGGGTCGATACAAAAACTTAGAAATCATTTTTCAAAATGGAAAAGTAGCGATTACCCACAAAGGAGTGGATATTCGTGAATTTTCTTTTGTTTGGCTTTGCTCTTCTTGGAGTTCAAGAGATTTAGCTTATGCTATTCAATTGTATTTAGAACAATATCAAGTTCCCCACACTCATGTAGAAAAAGGTACATCAAAAATAACCGACCACATGTTCTTTGCCTTAAAAGGAATCCCTACTCCAAGCACGCTGTTTGTTGGCAACGAGGAAGTAGAAAAAAAACTCCTCCAAATCCAAAAAATTTGCGGATACCCGCTGGTAATTAAAGATATTAGAGGATCGCGAGGAACACATTCGGTAAAAGTGGCCACCAAAAAGGAACTTCTCCGAAAAATAAAAGACCTTCCAGGGCACAAGAAATTTATTTTTCAAAAATACATTCCCAATGAATACGATTGGGGAATAATGGTTGCCAATGGAGTAGTTGTTTCTGGTGAAAAAAGTTATCCTTGCAAAGGAGAATTTCGCAACAATACCTGTAATGGAGCAGAAGAAATATTTGTTGATCCAATCAAAATCCCCAAACATATAAAACAAATAGCCATTAATACCAGTAACGCATTGGGGCTATCCTGGTCTCGATCGGATATTATTATAGATAAAAATACTCAGAAACCGTTCGTACTAGAAGTAAACAGGCTTCCTGGAATCACTTCTAAAACAAGCGAGGTAGAAAGTGCTTACATATTTCTCTCTTCTCAAATATCCTCCTTTATTAAAAAAGGTTAGCTCAGAAATTAGTCCAAAAGATTATAAAAAATCTAATAAAAGTTTCTAGTAAGTACACCAAGGATTTGGATACTCGTCCGGATCAAGACAGCATTCCATATCTAAATGCTTGCCCTTATGTTGCTTGCTCTTACGAGGCTTATCATTCTTCTTGGCGCAAAACAGTTTGCCATTAACATTTTTTGTTTCTGCTATTGGCCTTGGTGCATTAATCCTAGAAGGCGCTGGTTTAGGCTTTGCTTGAAGCTGAGCAGTTAACCTAGACTTGGGCTGAGCTCTTACAATATCGATCAACCTAAAACTGGCCACCGATGCAAAGAATTCTGGGAAACTTTTTATTGTTTGTTCCTTTGGATCGCTAGCTTCTTGATAACTCTCTTTATATACAGGAACAATATTATATATGTAGCCATTCCCGACTAGACTGTAAAACAACCTCGGCTTATAGCAGTCACTAGCAAAAGGTATGTAGATTTCTTCTGCCAAAAGTTCTGGGTCTTTTGTTAGGTAGCCTTCTATGTTTCCACAAGAGGCCACTCCTAAATTAACTCCTTCTTTTAGGGCCGGGAATTCCTCAGCCTCCTTTAATCCGCTTATCTTCCTTGCGTTATAAACAGTTATGTCAAAACCAGAATAGGGATTGGCTTCTTCCAAATTCTTTTTACGAAATCCATAACGTTGCTCCCATTTTATATTATAGTTTTTCTTATAAAGAATTGTTCTATTCCAATCTGGAAGATATTTTACAGAAAAACCATGATAATTATTGGAATAAGCACTCCAACTACTAGAATCAATTTTCTTAGCCCTAGCAAATTCTTCTTTTTGAATCTCTTTTGAATCCTTCTTAAAATCGGTCCTTCCTCTTTCTTTGGTTTGCTCGGGAGATTTAATAACCGCTCGTAACACTGCCTCTTGTTTTGCTCTCTGATTCCTATTATTGCTAAATAAAAAGATTATAAAAATAAAAAAAATCACAATTTCTGCTGTAAAAAATGTGATTTCCTTTTGTGTTAGCGGTTTGGTTAGATTCTTTAGAATCCCCTGCTTTGCCGATTTTTCCTTATTATTTTTGGATTCCTCTTTGTTTTTATTAATTATTTTTGTATCCATTTTGTAAGTAAGGGTTAAAAAACTGAACTCTGAAAATCTGCTATCTTTTAAAACCTATTCCCTCCTTACTTCTGCATTGTACAACAAATTACTTTTAAACAACAAAGAAATGTGCCAAACGCATAAGTCCTTTTAGGATTAAAAAGTGAATGAGTCCAATATTGAGCCGTCTGAATCATATACCTCTACGGTAATTTCCTTTGCTTTTACTTTTACAATTCCAAAACAACCCTGCCCCTGATTAGCATATTCAGCAATTCCCTTCTCCGGCAAATCATGATCAAAAGAATCAGTGTTGGCAAAAACAAATTGATAAATTGCATTTTTGAGCCCAGGTAAAACAGAGGAATCTATTTTTATCCGACTCACTATATGCTCGTGCCCGTTAAAAACCGCAGTAACATTATACTTATCAAATATTTTCCAAAGAGTATCCCGATCTTCAGAATTCTTATCAAGACTTTCTTTAATCTTTGAACTCACCGGAAAAGCCGGCTCGTGGAAAACAACAAAAACATTTTCTTTTTTATTGGTCGCCAAATCATTTTCTAGCCAATCTCTCTGCTCGTTATTCACAATACCTTCTTTGGGCTTCTCACTGTCTAAAAATATAAAATGGGAATTGCCAAAATCCAGCGAATAAGTGAGCTCAGAAAATCCCGTTGGCCCATTAGTGGGAAAATTAAAAGAAGATTGCCAAACAGTGTCAGACTTGTCGCTCTTATTACGATCATGATTACCTTGGACTGCATAAGTCTTCCCAATCAAATCTCCCACAACCCCTTTCCATTTTGCATATTCCTTTTCACACTTACTGCCCCCATTACAACTACCTATTAAATCTCCCACCACAAAAACCAAATCAGGATTCAATTTCCTAATACTCGCTACCGCCTTTTGAAAATTTCCCACTGGACCAGAATTAAATCTTTGCGTATCTCCAATCACTGCAAACAAAAAAGAATCTTGATTGCTATCTGAAAGATTATCAGATTTTACAACCTTAGGAGCTATATCTTTAGGAACCATTTCCACGGCTTTTTCGCTTCCTACTGACTGATTAAAAGAACCTTCTTGTTTTGAAGCATTATTTTTTAAACGAACCTTCGCCACTAAAAGCCCAGAGCCTAGTAATAAAATTACTATAATAACAAGCAAACAAATCTTAGAGCCGAGATTTTTCATTTTGCGTTTTTTATCCCTTGCCCTAAAGGCTATCAAATCCTTATTTCCAAATCCAATGTTTCGTCTATTTGTATCTGATCCACAAATTCGCTTACATGACTTACCAGAATCATAGCACCGGCGTATTTACTTAGTGCCTTAGCAATCACCGGGAGATGGCGAAAATTAATATGATTTGTTGGTTCGTCTAAAATAAGCAATCCCGGTTCTTCTAGTACCAACCTGGCAAAAGCCACCAGCCCTTTTTGTCCTTCAGAAAGAGTGCCGATTTTTGCATAAATCATTGTTTTATCAATCAAAAAACCAGAAGCCACCGATCGTAATTCTTCCTCGTTATCTCTTTGCATTGCAAGTGCCAGCGAATCATGAACCGTATCTTCAAAATTAAGTGTTGAAAAATCTTGCCGATAATAGCCAACCTTAACACCCTCTGCAATTTTTGCGCCCTTAGCCTGACCCGTTGCCAATGATTCAAGCAAGGTGCTTTTACCAATCCCATTAGGACCAGCCAAAAGTAAATGTTCATTTTTTCTAAGAGAAACAGCTACCTTTTTTTCTATTGGCTCGTAGCCTACAAGCGCTGTCACCGAACTAATACTCAAGATTTCTCCCACTAATCCTTCTTGGGCCGGAATAGTAAAGTCTCTAATCGCTTTATCTTCCCGTCTTACATCAACCTTTGCCGCTTCCATTTCGGCAGCTTTGTCTCTCATTTTCTTAGACACCATTCTCATTCCACCACCCTTCATGGCAAAAAAGTTAGCTTTTTCCTTGTTAGCAATTATTTCTTTTTCGTATTGAGCATTTTTTCTTTTTTCTTTTTCAATCTGACTAGCAATCTCAGCTACCACTACATAATAGTCGCCAATAAATTGCTGTGTTTTATGGGTAAAAATGTCCAGATAAATAACACCATCTGTAAACATATTCAAAAAATCAGCGTCATGAGAAATAACAATGCAAGTTTTATTGTACCCAATTAAAAATTGGGTCAAATGTTCAATCCCTGCTCGATCCAAATTGTTGGTTGGTTCATCTAAAATTAAAAGATCAGGGTTATCAATCAGCGCCGAAGCCAGCAATAATCGTGCTTGTTGCCCACCAGAAAAGGATTCCACCAATCTTTCTTTGGGCGCTACTAAATTAACTATTTCTAGTACTTCATCAATCCGTCGATTGATTTCGTAATCTTTACCAGAAAAATATTTCCCAAAAAACTCTCTAATGGTTAGTGGCATAAACTCCCTCCCAATAACCTGCTTGGCGTAAGCAATCTTTAAGTCCGGATCAACATAAATTGAGCCGTCTTCTGGCCCCAAGGCGCCGGTTATCAATTCCAAAATAGTACTCTTCCCTGCTCCATTTTGCCCCATTAGCGTAAATTTTGTTCCCTGACGCAAAGCAAAAGACGCCTCATCTAAAATCAGCTTTTTATATCCGAACCCAAAAGTAACCTTACTAAATCTGACTGCTAAATCGTCTTTTGCCATAGTTTTAAAACAAAATAGAACTTATACAACAAGCCTAAGTAATACCGTATTTTTATTATTTTAGAAAGGTTTTTGTTTTTATTTTAATAAAAGATAAATATTCCTAAAAAAGATTTCTTACTCTTACCAACCAAAACTTTAATTTTGAATTTCGAATTACAAATTTCGATTAAATTTCAAAATTAAAATTTTAATCGAAATTCAAAACTCAAAATTTAAAATAGATAAAAAACCAGGAAAGCGAGCGGTTTCTTAACTCTTTTTCAAAGAGAAGAAGCATCAGCTTTCCTGCCAGAATCCTTCCACTTTTCGGTTTACAGAAAGTTCATCTTCCCAAACTGCCGTTTTAATTGCTCATGACTGCGCCCAATAAATTCAGCCAACTGACCAAGCTCTTCTCCTACTTTGTCGTTGGCTGGCTTTGTCAGCCATTGAAAATTCATAATCTTCATAAGCTGATCCCGAAGTTCCGAAGCAATTTTGTACTCACACAAAACCGCCTCTAGTCCAGCAACGAACTCCTCGTGGTTTGCACAAGATCCGTCCGCTCTCAGGGCACAAGACTCAATCGCGCGGTAAGCATCGCCGGAAAATCCCAATTGTTTTAATTTTGTTTGGAGCGCACTGCCAGCCATGCCGGGATAGAGGTTGAACGCCTCATTGATAGCCAGCACATTGGGATGAAACTTAGCCATATCGCTCTGAATCCGATCCAGCCCCATAAAAGCCCCAGACATATACTTGCCCAAACAACGAAAAAGGTAAGACCGTTGCATATTGCCCTCATCAGGATAATCCTGAAGCTCTTCGGCAAAATATCCAATCAGCGCCCTGGATTCCTTGAGCATACTGATCGCCCCTTCCGATTCCCAAGGATTGGATTTGTTTGGCATAATCGACGATCCTTTTCGTCCTACTTTCCGCTGTTTTACAAAAAACTGTCCAGGCGCCCGAGTCAGCCGAACAAAGTCCTTGGCGAACTTAATCAACTGGGTCATGGTATTCGCAACAGACTTAAAATTCTCGGCGTCGTTCACATATGTGGAGCATTGATCGGTAAGCACTTCATACTTTAACCCGTGCCCCTTCACAAATCTCTTGGAAAAATCCCACCAGTCAATGTCCCTGTAAGCAGCAAACAGCGAAGTATTGTTTCCAATTGCCCCACCAAACTTCCCAGAGAATGGCAAAAACTCCCCAAGTCCGTCGTGGCGTAATCTTTTCACCGGTAGCAGGATAGCGTTCATTCTAGTTGCCATCTTGATTGGCCAGGAAGTTGCTTCCGCAATCTGTTCATGCGTAAAACTTGGTAAAAGTAACGGCAAAAACATTTTGCCAGAAAGCCAGGTCTTGGAATGAGCTGGGAGCCAAGAACAAAAATAAAGCAACCGCGGAATATATTGCCCGTAAATTAATTCATTGGCAATCATTCCAAACACAACGGACATAATGTCTTCTGAGGTAGCCCCGAAATAAACAGCGTCCAGATAAGGAGCCAGCTCAGGATACATGCCAGCCAGTAGAACTTTTTCATAGTCCCCAGCGGCGGCGGTATCGTGATCGGTCACCTTTTCAAAATATTTTTTGGCCCGCCAAACATCTTCCCCTGTAAATTCGGTTTTTTGAATTGCAAGAAGAAGATCCTTTGGCAAATCGCCGATTACCTTTCGCTCGCTTCCTTGATACTTCTCCATCTCAGCCTGCAAGGCCAAGAAGAGATCCCGAATCACACAGAACCGCTTTACTCCCACCGACACGCCCGATGTAATTTCACTCATAAACTGAATGCTCGACCAATACCGCCAAACATCGGGGTATGGGTGCTTTAATTGCTCAATTTCTTCTGCCAACGGCTTGGCGCCCATTACTTCTTCCAGCCAAGTCATATCCTTGCCATACCCTTGAATCAAGGGTAGAAGATACTTTTGGGACTCTCCGTTCATTTTGGGTCTCCTTTCAGTTTTGTAAAGAACAAAAAAGGCCAACCTCCTTTTTTCTACTTTATTAAGGTTGGCCTATCTAGGCATAAGTTAGCCGATTCAAGAATTGTGTCAATCAAATAAAGACAAACCTTAAAAGATTTGTCTTTATTGTTTCCCTTGCCAATCGTTTAATCTACTGACTAAGCAAAAAACTGCGCTTTATAGGAGTAAGAAAATCTTTAACATTTCCATCTGAATCAATTAAGTTAACATCTGCTGGAGGCGGAACCTGTGACTGATCTACAATAAAAACATACTTGTCCGATCTAGCAGTCGTTGCATTCTCAACATAACAGCTTGGATCTGCCTCTATCTTACATCTCTCCATGTTCTTCTTCCAATCATCAACAGTCCAAAAAAGAACTTCGACTAAGGGAACATACTTTTTGCCCGTTCCAGAATCGGCCTCAACTTTATATTCGGGATCATTCGTTGGCAAACTAATCTCTACTACATTACTTTTTGTTTCCGCTTTGTAGTTCTCCCATCCAGCAGGAAGCGTTAGTTGAAATCCATACTGAGTATTTTTATATACAATTCCCCGAGTTGATTGCGAATCTGGCGCTGATTGCTCCGACTTCTGTCCTTTAGAAACCGGCGTTGTTGTTGGCTCAGTTTGCAACCTTGACAATGGCTTCTGTCCTTTAGAAACCGGCGTTGTTGTTGGAACTTGGTCTTTTGGTAATGACTGTTCGCCACACCCAACCAAAAAAACTACTCCAAGAAAAACCGAACCTATTGCAACCGCCTTTTTCATGATATTTATTTTATAAAGATAATTACTAAGCCAAAAAATATTCTATTTTTTTTTGCGACTCCATCTTTACACAAAATAATTATAGCACATCGCCAACTTTAATTCCAAAATCCTAAAATTTCCACTTAGATCTTCCCTGCCTTCTTAATTAGGGCCGACTTTTCTGACTTTTTTAATCTTTTAATCCGAATTTCCTCTCTACAAGCAACCGCTCTGTTTTTAAATTTTTTAGAGAAGACCAGCTTTACCGGTCGCCTGTAACAAGTATATTTTGCACCCAGCTTGGTGCCGTTATGCTCAGCAACTCTCCTTTCTAAATCAGTAGTAATTCCAGTATATAAAGTTTTGTCAGCACATTCCAAAATATAGAGGTGGTACATGGGTTATCTCTTTTAACATTCTGCCAGCTTTCTAATCAACACACTTCTTGGCATTTTTTCCATCGGAACCATATTCACCCGTAAAATCATCCTTGCCGTTGTCTAAAAATCTATTTGCGCAAATTTGTTTCTGTGGAACACGCTGAAGCTTTATCCCGCCCCCCTCGTTATTATGCAAGTAATTCTCTTTTAAAACATTGTTTATCCCATCACTATCCTTGTCTCCTCCCAATCTAATACCAGCACCAACATTGCCATAAGATTCATTTTTAATAAAAAAATTATCATTACCTCGACTATCTAACCCAGCCGATTCTTTATCTTTTTGACCAGTACATTTATTATTTTCAACCAAATTATTACTTGACCCCTCTTTAATATCAACACATTCGTTTCCCTGAGTATTAATAATATTGTCGTGGATCAAATTATTATTAGATTGGTCCACATCTGAAGTTGGATTTTTATCGTCATCTGTTTGTTCCGGTGCCGTACCAATGTAAATTCCTTCCCCATTCTTTCCTCCCCCAGAAAAAATAAAATCATAAGCCCCACAACCATTTATTTTATTGCGAGCCACCTCATTTTTCTCGGAAAAATATTTAAATCGAATACATTCTCCGCCCGCATTTTTAAGATTCATTCCTAAAATTTTTAAACCCGTAACTCCATTCAACGGCTCCTTACCATGAACATAAATTAGCTTATCTCTATAGTTTTTTTCATTATTCGCGTCCCCTTCTAGCCCATCTACCGTAAAACCACTAAGAACATGGTAATCATGATTGATTTCAATAATCCGACTTATTTTACCCGTGCCTTTTACTATCGCCTTTTCCGACCCCCTTATTACAATCTCCGCGTCATCCCTTCCGTTTCTTTTAGAAATAATATCTTGCAGATAAACTCCATCTGCCAAAGTCACTCCATCCCCTGGTTCAAGCATGTCTACTGCTTTTTGAATTGTTACCCAAGCCTTGTCTAAAGAAAGGCCATCACTAGCATCATTGCCCACCGGCGAAACAAAATATTGCTTCCCCTTAATCACAATCGACTTTTCTGTATTACCAGACGGTTTAGCCAGGGGATCTCCATAAAATAACTTAAAACAGGCGGCAAGGATTACCACCAAAAAAACAACAACCAGAGCAGGACAAAGTATTTTCATTTAGATCTTTTTTAAAACAGCTATTTTAGTTTTTGTTGAAAAAATTCGGAGATTCCTGTTTAAGATGGATTTTTATTTCACTCCTTGCAAAATCGTTTCCAAAAACATAATTGTCTTTTGAGTTTTGATAAACAAAAACCCCCTTCTGGCTTCCAGCAATATAATTATAGCCAAAATAATTGTTATTGGAAAAATTATTGGCCCGAATACCAAATCGATTCTCTTTAAAATTGTTATTTATAGTCAAATTTTCACTAGAACCGTTAAGCGCTATTCCATTAACATTGCCCGACGCATAGTTATTTTCCACTAAGTTATTGTTTGAATCCTTATCTAGCATTATGCCATGCAATTTATTGCTCACAGAAGAATTGCTTCGAATAATGTTCATAAAGCATCTTTTAGAAGCTATAATGCCATGATTTCCATTCTTATACACACGATTTTTTTCAATTAAAAGGTTGTTTGAATCGTCGTGCGGATCAATCCCATATTCCAAGTTTTCAAAAACCTCATTATTAGAAAAAACCGCCCCAGTGGCCCCAAAAGTATAGATACCAAAAAAATTATGGTGGATTTTACTGTTTCTTATACTGCCCGTAGAAAGTTCATTCCTAAAAGAATTGTTTTGAATTTTCCAAGAAACTCCATAGGGACCACCAAACGGATTTCCTCTTTTTGGGTAACCAGGATAACCAAGATAGGCCAATTCGCTTTCGTTAATATCCATTCGCCCATTAGATTTTTGCAAAATATAACTTCTTCCATCTTCAATATCGTAATCAAAATCGTTCTCCTCTTCATTCCAAGATGTAATTTTAGTCTTATTAATAATAAGATTGCCGTTCTCCGCCTTAATCCAAGAAAAACGATCAGCATTTTCTTGATTCCAAGAAGCCATCCTAGTCTTGCTGGGAACAATTTCGCTATCTTCATTTTTTATCCAAGAAAAATTATCCGAAACACTTTTTAATTTAAGCCAAGAAACATCTTGACCATCAATAATTAGCGTTACCCCGTTATCAATAAACAGATTTTCTCTAAGAATCCAATTCTTTTCCCCCAAATTTTCCAAAATATTCTTATCATTAATCGCCGCTGCCAATTGAGTAATGGTCACAAAAACCAATTTACCTTTAATGCTACTCTTGACTCTCATCGCCTTCTCTTCTAAATCTTCCGTTACTAAAATTCTTGCCGGACTTGTTAATCGACCAAAAATCCCCACAGGAAGAGCGCTTTCTGCCCGATAAAAATCCAAATTTGGTTTTCGTAAATCTTCTATCGCTATCGCAATCCTGTCTCCTTCTTTCACCGAATCTTGAGCGCTTATTGGTATTTTATTCTCAGTAAAGATTACTGCCCCCAGAGGAATTAAGTATCTCTGCCTAACATTACTAATGGTTTCTTCCGCTTTAATTTGATAATAACCAAACGGATCAGCGGTTATTTTTTCGCGGAGCGCCTTCTCTTTTTCTAAAAATTTATCCTCACCCAAAGAAACAAATCGACTCCCAACTTCTGTTCTAAAAAGTGCTTCTTCTTTTTTTATTTCTTCTAATCGCGCTTTTTCATAAAAAGATTTTTCATCCGTTAATTTAATATTAATATAGAAGCTAATAAAAAATAGTGCTAAAACTATTGCCAGAGTCGCTCCATAAGCTAGGTATTTTTTAAAGATATTAACCACATCGATTCGATCCTTGTTCCAGCGCGTTATCCAAGATTGCTCACCAACTGTTAACAGCGTATATATTTTTATCACCGCCAAAACATCACAATACAACACATAGGCCGGGAGAATAAAAATATCCGCCGGATGCTCTTTTAAATGGCTAGATATTTTAACTGCCCGACTCAATATCCACCAAACAACAAGAATCAAAGCCACCAACCAATCACCTTTATACAGAGCAATTACAAAAAAAATCGGCCCCAAAAGCAGAGTAAAAGGCTGGAAAAAACGATCAATGGTATGAAAAGCCAAAAAAGGATTCTTCCATAACCAAAAACTAGCTAGCGACTTTACATCGGCCCGCCAACTATTTCTTGTCCACCTAATTTGCTGCTTGGTATAAGTTTTTAAATCAGGAAAACCACAAGTATAAACCAAAGCCTTCTCCACATATTTAACTTTCCAACCATCTCTTTGCACTAAATGCGTTAATCGTTTATCGTCTCCACTAATACATTTTTTTCCTAAAAATGTTTCGTTAGCCAGCTCTTGGGTCAAATGAATAATTGCGCTTCGACGATAAATTCCTGTTCGGCCAGAAATACAGCTTAAAGCATTGCCAAAAGCCGCCTGGTAAATAAGATCATTTCCATAACGATTAAAAATATGAATCCTAAAAAGTCTTTTAGCTAAACTATCAGCTTCTATCACATCTTGTCTTGGAGCTACTCCACCCACTAACTTTTCCGCAAACGGTCCTAAAACTTTTTCCTTTAATTTCTTTGTCCAAATTGTATCACTGTCCACCAAGGCCACGATTTCGCCTGTTGATGCTTTAATCCCGTCAGCTAATGCCGCTCTTTTGCCAGGAATCTGCGTAATAATCATCTTCGCTCCCAAAAAATCACGACTAAATTCCTTAAAAACCTTAATACATTTTTTATCTGTATAATCGATCACCGCAATAATTTCTTCGGGCTGGTTTTCCTTCCAAGACAAAAGAGCCCTCTTGAACATTTTGGGATTTTCGTTATATACAGGCGTAATAACCGAAAAAGTAGCCCTGAATGTTCCCTTTGGGTTCCTGTAAAAAAAAGAAATTATTTTCTTTAAACACCAAACCAACCAACGCCAAACACCCACAATTCCTAAGGGAATATAACCGATTAAATAAACCCAGCTAGTCTGAATAAATTCCTGAATCTTCACAATTTCCGCTGGTGTTAACATGAATGCTTTTATAATTCCTAGCGTCCTTTATTCTTCTTCCAAAAAATCTCAAACTTCTTGTTCGAAGATATTGCACCACTTAAAAGATCCAGTTTAATATTGTTCTTTTGACTCCAATTCAAAAAAGCCTGCGTGTCTTTTGGTAAGCACATGCCATCGTAAGGGCCCATGTTACGAATGCCGTATTTCTTATTCCAAAAACCCTCCGCACTCTCAGTAGTAATTTCAAAAATTTTATCTGGATTAATTCCAATAACATCGCAAGCCATTCGCATTTCGTTAAAAAAAGCTACTTTTATGGCATTAAAAAGATTGTGCACATACTTCTGAGTTTCTGCCTCTTTAATGGAAACATAGCGCGTTGGGCACTGGTAATTTCCAAAAACTTCTCGCATAAATCGTTGCGTTTTTTTATCCAAAGAACCAATTGCTACAATCCACGGATTCCGAAAATCTTTCTCGGCGTTAACCGCTCTTAAATATTCTGGGTTCATGGCTACACCAAAATCCACTCCGGCCTTTTTCCCCGACTCCGCCTCTAAAATAGGGGTTACTAAATCCTCAGTTGTTCCAGGCAATACCGTACTGCGAACAATCACCACAAAATAACCCTTTCGTTCTTTTAATTTTCTTCCAAGCTGTTCTGCTACTTTTTTAATGTAAGACAAATCAATTGCCCCTTTTTTGGTTGGCGTAGGAACGGTTAAAAAAAAGGCATCGTTTTCTTCCGTATTCAAAGAATTAAAATGCCTAGCGTCAAATCCTTGTTTTTTTAATGAATCAATCGTTTCCTTTTTTACATCATAAAACACCACCTTATACCCCTTGGAAACAAATCCCTTTCCCGTTGCACTACCAATCACTCCGCTACCAATAATCGCCAGCTTCTTTTTCATTTTGTCTAAATTTACAATCAATCAAAAATAATTTTATTTTCAATAAAACTCATTATCCACCTTGGGACAATTAAAATAGTTAAGCACAACCAAGCAACAAAGGTCAATTGGGAGGGATGTTGGAATTATTGCCAGTTTTAACAAAAAACGATCAGGAAAGAGAAGATAAGAAAACCTAATTACAAAAAAGAGAGAATAACAATGGAATAAGTTTTTTTTCTATCAAACAACAGCACTTACATAAATGCCAATGTAATACGGCCAAAGCACCAGCGCCAATAAGCCCTTCCATAAAGACAGGTGTAAAAATCCAACAGTAAACAACCAGCCCGCAAACCAAGAGAATCCGGTAAAACTATGATTTTCGACTTTTATTTTATTCATGCAATTATAATATCGCTCAACACATTCCTTGTCTATAAAGGACAGGAAAGCATTTTCGCATTAGAGCCCCTTCTTCATCCCCTTAAACTTGTACCACCCAACTGCAATTGGTAGGGCGAGAATTAAAAAGTAATACAGATAAACATCAAGCTTGTAGTAGTCTGCTGATTTAAAAAGCCGCACCAAGAATAAATAATCAAAAATTACCGCAATCAACATCCAAAAAATACCAAGCCCAATATAACAAGTAAACGATTCTCTTTTTATTTTTTTAAACAGCACCCAAAGAGTAGCGATCACTCCAAAAGGCAGAATAAACCAACCAATGATGTCTTTCGGCACAAAAGCAAAAAATATTATTCCCAAAACATAACCAAAAAGCCAAAGAAGAAATCCCCACCAAATAGTGTTTAAAAAAATATTTTTCTTATCTTTTTCCATAAGTTTTATTAACAAATTTTAGCAGTCTTTTTATATATTCATCCACCCAATCTTCTTCTAAAAGTTTCTTGTTTAGTTTCCATAAAATTTTAATCAATTATTTTTCACTCTCCAACCGAGCCTTAAGCAAGAAGATTGTTTCGGTTTGAAGCTTGGCACGGGCCGAGTCTTTTTGCGAATCGGTGAGTAAATCTCCTAGGCCGTCTAAGATGTTTCTGTTACTCATTTTCTCCAACTGCTCAATGCATTTTTCCATTAATTTTTGAAAAGGCATCTTGGCTCTCTGTTCAACAATTTCTTTATTAATCGGCCAACGCTTCTCCAGAAAAAACCAGATGTCATAAATGTCCCGACTGGTTTTGCCGACTCGCTCGTACATAGCCATCAGCTTGTGGGCAAACATATCTTCTCTGGCCATAACTAACATAGAAACTCCCAAATAGGTTTTAAGTTCATAGCGTGACCCGAAAAATCGGCGATTAATTTCAATCTTAATTTTACGAGCCTTGTCTTCATAAGAAAGTACGAATAGCAAATTAAAACGCTTGCGCCGCATATCTTTGATTGAACCATATTTCTTGGCGATCTGCTCAATGCAGTCAAAAAGATAATCCTCCTTATCTCCATCAAGCAAATCAAAATCCAAGTCAACCGAAAAACGGCTGAGATCATAGAACATGAAAGCGGCCGTGCCACCCTTAAATCCCAAAAGTGGCGCTATGGTGGTATCGGAATAAATATCCTTAAGAATTTGAAAGAGAATATTTTTGTGGATTGATGTATCAAATGTGGTATTTGTCATAGTTTCTTATTTGATTGATTTATAGTGTTCAAAAAATTCATTCACTTTTTTAGCCATCCTTTTATTTTTATAAATCGGCAAGATCTCAAAAACCTTGTCCCAGTTCAAAGAGTCTAAATTATCAAAATGATAATCTTTGTGAATATAAATGGTATCTAAGAATGCCCGTTCCGGACTAGCAGTCGAAGTCTCGCTTTTATGCTCAACGCCGACCGAATTGGTCAAGACAAAGTCTTTGATTTTCTTGTAAGAATAAGTCTGTCCATCTATTATAATTTCTCTTGTTTGATATGAGGCGATGGTAATTTTTTCGTAAAACTGAAAATTGATGCCCGCCTGAATCAAAACAGTTTCAAAGCTCACATAAGAAGGAATCAAAATTCTAGTAGCCAATTCTAACCTGTTGTAATTTTTATCTTTCGCGTAGATACCCCGACGAATGCGGTACAATTCGCCAGTTTTCACATAATAATTAACTCCGGCAATAACCGATTTTTTATCGCTACCTCCCCAAATCAAAGAAATATCTTTGAACGTAAAGACCGTCTTGGGCGATCGCAATATGTCAGAAATAGGCTTTTTCTCGTACTTCATCATCTAAAGATGATAATAATTATGTCCTTTGGCTCATTTTACACCATGACTCAGGAAAATGCAAGAGACTATTGCTTTTGCCATATTAAGCAAAAAAGGTGCTTTTTACATAGTACAGTTATAAAAGTAGGCAAAATAAGAAAAGTTAGATATTGCCCTAGAAAAAGACAAAGAGACGCTGATAGCGGCGCTAATCCTGTTCTGCTCCACTGGATGAACAGCTTTCGAACTTTTGAGTGGCTAAAGGAATCAGCCGATCCAACAACAGTCATTAAACAAACAAGACAGCTCTTAGCACTAGTTAAGTTTTGATAAGCACTGCTCCAAAAACAACATAATATATTTAAAATTCTCTGCAAAGATTATTAACGACTTTCCTTTTTATGCATCCCCTTATTTCTTCTACATGTAGCAATATAACACACAGAACAAAGTGTGATTAAATTGTCTAGCCCATGTACTTGAAGCAAAAAAGAGAAAATAAAAACACGGTTCAGTAGCGTTTTGATTAAAGGAAATGCTAATGATAATATTGTTATATATTTAAGATGCAAATATGTCTAAAAAATATTTACTAGCAATCTCTTTTTTGCTCATTTTCTTTCTTAGTGGATGCGCCAAAGAGAAAGAAGAAATCGATCCATGTTGTGGATCAACAATAAATGTGCGCATAACTACAAAAAATGAAGGTGGAGTTATTAAGAAAAAAGAAGACATAGCCTCCTTAAATGCTGATTTTCATTTTGCTTATTCGAATTTTATAGGAGATTACAAAAGCTCATTTAATCCAATTTTTCAAATAAATAATAGCCTTCGTAAAGAAAAAAAATATTATATTTGTTTTGAAAATATGGAACACCCATTCACTTCAACTGAAGCCTGGGGTAATGATTGGTGGAGAGTTTACGGATATACCTATAGTCTCAGGCTCTCAAATGAAGATATTCAATACTTAGCTCTTGATAAAAAAGTTGCAAAAGCAAAATTATCAAGAACAGCGAATTGTTCTGATTTTAAAAATATGGATTCTTTAGAGGAGTATAAAGTAACGTGGTGGATAAATGATAGTAGCGACAAAGATAGCGAGGTTTCAATCATTGATTATTTTAAAACTCTCAATGAAGATGCTGTCGCCTTAGAGATAGCTAAAAAGGAGAATATTGGTGAAAGATTTGATAAAATAATATCCGCACCCGACATAAAAACTTTTGAAAAAGAATTAGACCAGTATCTATCAAGCGGATTTAGCATAAATCAATCTGATGAATATTCGAAACCCATCCTTGCTAGAGCGGCTTTCAAAAACAATACAGAGCAAGTTAGAATAATTTTAGAAAAAGGAGCTAAACCTAACTTTGTAATAAGAATGAACGGTTCGTCTGGCAATGTTCTAAGCGGTTGGATGGGAGAAATGAGATGGATACGTGAGATTGAGATAGTTAAATTATTAGTTTCACGTGGAGTAGATGTTAATTCGGTAGATAGCGAGGGAACAACCCCTATTTGGTATGCACAAACAGCAGAAATTGCTAAATTTTTGTTAGATTCAGGGGCAAATGTTTGTGTTAAAAATAGATCGGGAGAGAATTTAATAGAGGCAAAAAAAGGAAATTCAAGTTCGTATGCTTCACAAGAAGCAGTTATGTTTTTAAAGAGTTATATAGAAAAATGTAATTAATATTTTTTTATACTAACGAACAAAGAGACGCTTTCGCGTCTCCTTGTCCTATTCTGCTCTGAGGGTGGGACTCGAACCCACGACCAATTGGTTACACTTGCCCTAAGGTTTCCCAAAGGAGTGGACTATATCTTTGCCTTATTTACTTTTTTAAAAAAGAAATTTAGGCACTTTGGTATCTAGTCTCTACGGCGCCCCCGTTTTACCGGGGTTCCCACGGTATTAGCTTGTTTTTTGCTGAAAAATTTAGCCTTCACCGTTATCCCAAAGAGTTCACTCTAGTGTTTCCACTAAAGGCTGCGTGATCTACTGTGCAACTCGCGATGACAATTAGCACAAACCAAAATACATTTTTGGATTTCACATTTTATTCTCTCCCAGCTTCTGGTTAAACCAGATTGGGAAAGACCAAAATCTTTCTTTGTTTCATCAAGATGATGAAACTCCAAAGCATCTATGCATTTTTTGTAACCGCAAAGCGCACACTTACCGCCTTTGTATTCAATCGCTTTCCGTCTCAAAACTTTTCTTCTTTTTGACACGGCTGCTTTTAAATACTCCGCACGGTCAGCATACTTTCTTTTGTCTTTCATAAATTATACTTACAAAAGACCGTGTTCACAGCCAACCGCTCTACCAACTGAGCTACCTCAGAATTTCCGGACAAAACCAAACTAGGTTCAGAGTCATCCGGGATTTTTAATTTAAAGAGCTGGCGGAAGTATAACAAAAGAAAATTAAATTTCAAATTTCGGGGCAAATTACCCCTTCCCATGGCCACCTTCCAACACTCACCGGCCAGTTGCCGGTTCTAATAATAGTCCTTTAACTTTCCAATGTTCCAATGTTCGCGAATTTTTTCTAATGCCTTGGCTTCAATTTGCCGAATCCGCTCTCTGGTTACTCCAAACTTTTTACCGACTTCTTCCAAAGTGTGGGTTACTCCATCTATTAAACCAAACCGAATTTGCAGAATTTTCTTTTCTCGCAAGGTTAAGTCTTTTAATATTTCTCGCACATGATTCTTTAAAAGCTTCCGCCCTGCCGATTGGTGCGGCATAATCGTTTCTTCGTCGGGAATAAAGTCCCCCAAAATATTCGGATCATCACTATCCCCTACCGTTGTTTCTAAGGAAACCGTTTCTTGGGAAATTTTTTGAATATGATGCACCTTTGTAACCTCTATTTCCATTTCTGCCGCAATTTCTTCTGGCAACGGTTCTCGCCCCAAGTCCTGAATTAATCTACGAGTTACCTGAATATATTTGTTAATTGTTTCCACCATGTGTACCGGAATCCGAATTGTCCGCGACTGATCAGCCAGCGCCCGCGTAATCGCTTGGCGAATCCACCAAGTAGCGTAAGTAGAAAACTTGTAACCTTTTCTGTAATCAAATTTTTCTACCGCCCGGAACAACCCCATGTTGCCTTCTTGAATCAAATCTAAAAGTCCCAAATTGTGAGAACGACCAACATATTTCTTAGCAATGCTCACCACCAACCGTAAATTGGCTTCTGTTAATCTTTGTTTGGCCTTCATGTCGTTCTTTTCTATCTTCTTGGCCAGCATTACTTCTTCTTCCGCCGTTAAAAGCTCCACTCGCCCAATCTCCTTTAAATACATTTGCACCGAATCGTCGTAAATATTGTCCAAGCTTGATTTTTCTAACGCGTCCTTCACTTCCTTTCTGGCGGCTTCCGCTTCTTTTTCCGTTTCTTTTGTTATTGATGGAGCAGACAATAGGTTGTCTGAATCCACAATCCTTATTCCCAAACCCTCCACTCTGGCGTAAAAATCGTCCAACTGGTCAATGTCCTGCTCAACTTCCGGCATTACTCTTAATATTTCAAACTCCGTAATAAATCCTCTTTGCTTGCCATGCTCCAGCAATTCTTCTATTTCTGGATTCATCCTCTTATGCTCGTCAACTCTAATCTGCCAGCCTTTTTTAGCCTTCGGCGGTTTAGTTTGCACCTTAAAATCCTTGGTAGAAACCAAGATTGGAGCGGCAACGGGTTTGGATTTAGGTTTAGATTTAGGTTGTACGATCATTTTTGGTTGAGTTTTTTTAATTTCTTTTTTCTTTGGTTTTTCGATTTTCTTAGAAGAATTTTTCTTAGAACTTTTAACTACCTTTTTTGCTTTAACTTTTATTGGCTTTTTAGGCTTAACAGGTTTTTTCGATTTGATTTTTTTTGCCACCGGCTTTTTAATCTTTGCCTTAACTTTTTTCACCGGCTTAGACACTTTCTTTTGGGTCTTTTGACTAACAGTTTTTAGCTTTTGGGTCTTAACTTTCAATTTTTTGATTTTCCCCTTTGGCTTTTTTTCTTTCGTAACTTTCTTTTTGGGAATTGGCTTTTTACTCTTTACTTCTGGTTTCTTCTTTTTCTTTCCTGCCAGTTTTTTGACTTTTAACTTGGCCTTTTTTTGGGACCCTTTTTTCTTTGTAGACTTCAAAGACCCTCGTTTAGCTACCAGCTTCTGCTTTTTAGGCTTTGGCTTGGAGCGCGATTTTCCAGGTTGAGACATTGATTCTATCTAAAAATTAGAATTAGTTTTTAAGTTCTCGATCAGATTCTTCCAAGCGAGTCTTCTTTTTTAAAAGAAGAGCGTATTTTTGGAACAACTGCTCCACCAAATCAGCATCACCACTAACTTCTGCCACCTTTAAGCGTTTGGCCGTCTCTTTTAATCTCTTTTCCAAAAAAAGCTTATCTATCTTCTCTAAGCAAAAACCAAAGTCCTCCGTTGGGCTACTCCTCTTTACTGTCTGACCTTCGTTATAGGCATTAAAGCGAGTTTCCGCAATTAAAACAAGTCTTTTGGCTTCCGTCCTTACTTTCTCGTCTCCAATCAGTTCTAAATATCTCTCCGGCTGGGAAAAAGTAGTTTCCGCTTTTAACACTGTTCCTATAATTTGCGCCGCCAAAACTGTTCCCGCTCTTTTAGTAATCATTGAAATTCGCGAACGGTTTTCTTCTTTTAATAATTCCGGATAAAACAAAATCAAAGCCGCCAATCTGTTTAACAGTTTAGTTAAAATCCCCGCCGCCACTCTCTCCTCGCTACCAGTAACCTCGTTTTCTGGTTCTTTCTTTAAAGAAGTTTCATTAAAATAACTCTTCTTGGGAACCAGCTTGGCCATTTCCTCGTATAAAATTTCTTCCTTAACATTCAATCTTTCCCCCAATTTTTTTAAATAATGTGCCTGGTCTATTTGGCTTCCCATTAGCGCTATCTTCCCTAGTAAAAAATTTGCCGCCTGCTTTCTTTTCTTAGAACTAGTGCCTTCCAAGTCTTTTTTTGCTCGCTTAAAATAATAATTCATTGCTGATTGGCGCTTTTTAACTTGCTCCTTCCATAAATCAGCGTCCAGTACTACTAAATCAGCCACATCTTTCACTCCCTCTCCAGCACCAGCCAAATCAATCGCCCCCGCCTCCATCCCTTCCTCCAATGCCAAATCCAATCCCTTCTCTGCTGCCTTTAAACCAGCTTCGTCATTATCAAAAGCAAAAAAAACATTATTAGAATAGCGCCGTAAAATTTTAAGTTGCTCCCTAGTTACCGCCGTTCCGCAAGAAGCCACCGCATTCTTAACTCCCGCCTTATAGCTCAGCACCACATCTAAGTTCCCTTCCAAAATTAAACTAAAATCTTTTTTCTTAATTTTTTGTTTAGCCAAATTTAAGCCGTAGAGCGCCTGGCTTTTATCGTACACATCTGTTTGCGGAGTATTAATATATTTTCCTCCTTTGGAATCATCGCCAGGCAAAACTCGGCCAGAAAAACCAATCGGATTATCAAAACCATCAAAAATGGGAAACATAATTCGCGCCCGAAATCGATCATAAAAAGAACCTGGTCGATTAGGACTCTCCAAAACCAGTCCGCTCTTTTCTGCTTCCTTGGCAGAAATTCCCCTAGAAGCCAAATAATCAGTAAGACCACTCCACCCTGCCGGCGCAAATCCCAATCGAAATTCTTTTATTAATTTTTCTGATACCTTTCTAAAACTTAAGTATGCTCGCGCCTCTTCTCCTAGTGGGCTTGTTAGCGTTTTCTCAAAAAAAACCAGCGCTTCTTTTAAAACTTCCCGCGCTTCTTTTTTCCCAGCCCGAGGCTTAAAATCTCCGCCAGAAAGCTCTACTCCCGCTCTCTCTGCCAACATTTTAAGCGCCTCCCTAAATCCTAGCCCTTCCATTTCTTGCACAAAAGTAAAAACATCACCGCCCTTACCACAGCCAAAACAGTGAAAAATTTGTTTTTCTTCGTTTACAGTAAAAGAAGGAGATTTCTCATTATGGAAAGGACAAAGCGCTTTTTTATTAGCTCCAGCCGGCAACAATCGCACATACCCAGAAATCACTTCTACAATATTTAATCTTTTTTTAATTTCTTCCGCGTCATTCATGATTTTGTATAAAGCTTAGGGCTTATGTATCCAAGCAGGATTCACTAAGTTGCTTTTTACCAATTATCGGCTAGATTATATACTATCCCTTTACCGAAAGCGAAGGTTACAGATTTATCCTTGATCTGACCAGTGTTCTTCTGGGAGGCTTTTAGCTCTTTTTTCTCTATTTTAAAAATCAATAAAGAGAAAAAAGAGATAAACTCAGAGCGAGCGGTATAGCGAGCGTACTCCCAGAAGAACACTGGTCAGGTCAAGAGAATTAAAAGCTGGAGAGGTCGCATAGTGGCCTAGTGCGCGTGCTTGGAAAGCACGTGTGGGGAAACTCACCGGGGGTTCGAATCCCCCCCTCTCCGCCAATTTTCACTTTTTGTGAAATCGTAAGAAACAGCCTCGGCGCAAAGCGCCTCGGCATGGTATTTTTCCGCAATTTTGAAGGCATTTTTGAAATCCAAAACCAAAGTGCGGTCGGCAATGCGGAAGTTCGAACCAATCTTTTTGAGAAAATCCCGAATCCTTTCGGGATTTTCTTGTTGAGCGTATTTTTCGGCTTGGTTGGCCTCTTTTAGAAAGGCAATGGCAAGTTCGAACCGATTATTGCTCTTTCGCCCAAAAGCAGTGATTTTTTCTTCCAAATCTTTTTTAGCGAGAATGAGCTTGTACTTTTTAGCGGTATATTCCGCTTGCGATAAATTGCCGTCCAGTTGTAAATCAAGCAAGCGATCAAGTTTTGTTTCTATCTCTACAAGCTCATTTCTCGCTTTTTGGGCGAAAGAGCTTTCCGCTTGGGCAATTTTAATTTTTTCGTTTTCGAAAAAATTGATTGAGGCGTTTGCCCAAGCGGAAGACAAAGAAACTTTTTTGATTTCCTCTTTTATTTGAGAAGTGATGGCGTCCTCTCTCGCATATCTTTGCGAACAAGGATTTTTCCGTTTGGTGCATCGTAAATAGTTATGACCTTTTTGGGTTTCGGTGGTAATAAAACAACCACACTCTCCGCAACGGAAAAATCCTCTAAAAATGTAAGGTTTGAGTTTTGGCGATTTCGGTTTGCTCTTGTTCGCCATCACTTCTTGAACGGAATCAAAAAGTTTCTTTGTGATAATCGGTTCATGCTTTCCGTCATACAATTCTCCGTTATATTCAATCATTCCATAATAGATTTTATTTTTCAGCATGTATTGATAATTGGAGACGGAAAGCATTTTGCCTTTCTTGCCAACCAAGCCAATGGAATTGATAATCTTTCGGATTTGAGCGAGGGGGTATTCGCCAGTTGAGTACATTTCAAAAGCCCGCTTGATATACTTCGCCTTTTCTTTGTCCACAGCGATACAGCGGGCGTTTTTGTCGTTCACATAGCCAAGTGGCGCCCAAGCGGGCCATATTCCATTTCGCAATTTCTGGCGAATACCCCTCTTTATATTTTCCGAAAGATTATCCACATAATATTTTGATTGCCCAAAAGCGATGGACAACATAAATTTTCCCTGCGGTGTCGGATCAAACCAAAAAGTAGGAAATTTTAGCGTGGTTATTTTTCCAGTATCTACCAAGTAGATTATTCTTCCGCCGTCTATACTATTTCGAGCAAGGCGGTCAGGGTGCCACGCTAAAATTCCCTCGGCTTCATTTTTCTCTATGCTCGCGATCATATCGTTAAAAATCTCTCGCCCCGGCTCTTTGGCGGTTTTGCTTTCCACAAATTCACGGACGATATTCAGGTTTTCTTTTTTGGCATATTCTCGCAATTCAAACATTTGTGCCTCAATGGAAAGCACTTGTCGCTCTGGCTCGTCCGTGGATTTACGGGCATAGAGAAAAATCTTTTTGGTTTGTAAATTTATGTTGTCCATATTGTTTTTAGATTAGTTTTTGGGCAATCAAAGAAAAATACGCTCAACCTTTCGCCAAAGGCGAAAGAAAAAAGATTGGTTTGCAAAATTTCATTTTGCCCGTGCTTTGCACGGCGAACTTCCGCATTGCCGACCGCACTTTGGTTTTGGATTTCAAAAATGCCTTTCAAATTGCGGAAAAATATCATGCCGAGGCGCTTTGCGCCGAGGCTATTTCTTACGATTTCACAAAAAGTGAAAATTGGCGGTGTTTTTTGATTGATGTTCGAACATTTTTTGAGCAAAACCCCCAATAAGGAAGTCAGCCCCGCCGTCGCTCGGAAACCTCGCCACCCCGCAAAAAAGTTTTCTTCACAATTTTTGATTTGCGCGCGCCGATTTTTTTCTTCTAAAAGGAAAAGAAAACTTTTGTGCGGGGTTCTGCTCTGAACGAGCAGGACGGCGGGGCTGTCCGCTTTTTGTATTCGCTCGGGCGTGGCGGAATTCCCCCCAAACCCCCCTTCCGCCACGCCCTCGCTGGGACGATTCTTTTTTTCGGCGGAATTTAAGGCTGTATTTTGCAAAGCAAAATGTGCCACCAAAGAAGATGTTGCCCTTGACCCACCCAACCCATTCGCGGGCAACGCCAAGGAACTCCCTTTTTTCTTTACTAATCTCAAATATTTTGGTAATATTAAATTGTTGGAAGATGAATTTTTCATATATAAAGATACCACAATATAATATTACTAATAAATTATGACAGAGTCAAGTAAAAACAACATAGCAAAAATCGTAAAGCAATTACGAGAGAAAACGGGCTTATCTCAAGAGAAGTTAGCTCGGCTTGCTGATGTGTCTAATAATACAATTATTAACATTGAAGCAGGAAAACAAAACAATCCCACGATTGAAACATTAAAAAAAATCGCCAAGGCGCTTGAAGTTGGTGTTGATGATTTAATAAAATAAAATTATGAAAAACATTTTTGAACAACTTACAGATTTATTGAAAAAAGACGAGCGTCTTGTTTCGCAAGATAGCGTACTTTTGAAAAATCAAACGCAGGAATTGGCGCGCAAAAACGATTCGGTATTGATAAAACTTTTGCTTTCCGACAAAACAATAAAACAACACTTCTTTTTTGAAGTAGAAAAGACACTTATTTTTGATAAAGAAAAGTTTATCCGCTTTATTTCCAACAAACAATTTTTGCCGGATTCTTATACGGCTTTTAAAAATAAAATTGGTTTGACCGCCGGTGATGATTATTTAAGCGAAAATAAAGAAGTGGTTTTGGTTTGGCCATACAAAGATTGCGTCTTAGAAGGCGGAATGACTAAAGAAGATCAAAAACGAGATGAGATTTTTTATAATGAAACATTGGCACCGGACGACATCAATCGTTTATTGGACGCCAAGATTTTTACCAATTTCAAACGGATAGACAAAAAAGGCGAACACAAACTGGACGGCTTTAACCGAGATGAAAAAGGCACAATAAAAGACAATTTGATTATCAAAGGCAATAACCTACTCGCGCTTGCATCGCTCAAAAAAGAATTCGCCGGAAAAGTGAAGTTGATTTACATTGACCCACCGTATAATACTGGAAATGATGGCTTTAAATATAATGATTCTTTTAATCATTCTTCGTGGCTAGTTTTTATGAAGAATAGGTTAGAAATCGCGAAACAGTTATTGAGTGATGACGGAAGTATTTACATACAACTAGATCACAACGAAGTCCATTATGGAAGAGTTTTGATGGATGAAATTTTTGGTAAAAATAATTTTCAAAGGGAAATAATTTGGTACAAAGGTAATACATTTGGATATGCGGCTTCTGCTGATAATTTTGTGCTTTCTCACGATTCAATTTTGTTTTATTCTAAATCTAGCAATAAGCTCTTTAATAAATTATACGAGTCATATTCTGAAGAATATGTTAAAAAGCGATTTGTTCATAATGACAATGACGGAAAAGGTCTATACCGTATTCAAGGCAAAAATCAAAGGCAATACTTTAATGAATCAAAGGGTATTGCAATTTCGGATGTTTGGACTATACCGGTTATTAATGTTATGGCAACAGAAAAGATTTTTGACACACAAAAACCAGAAACTCTTTTACAAAGAGTGATTGAGGCCTCTTCTAACCAAGAAGATATTGTTTTAGATTTTATGGCAGGATCAGGTACAACTTTGGCAGTGGCACACAAAACTGGACGACAATATATTGGTATTGAACAAATGGACTATATCCATGAACTGCCGGAATCAAGATTGAAAAAAGTTATTGCCGGTGAGCAGGGTGGCATTTCTAAGGCGGTAAATTGGAAAGGAGGCAGAGATTTTGTCTATATGGAATTGGCGGAGTGGAATAATAAATGGATTAGGAAAATTAGAGACATAAAAACTGGCAAAGAACTCGCTAAACTTTGGGACGAGATGAAAAAAACGGCATTTTTGAGCTATAAAGTAGAGCCAAAAACTATTGACGCAAGTGTAAAAGATTTTACGGATTTGAGTATTGCTGATCAAAAGAAGTTTTTGATTGAGTGTTTGGACAAAAACCAACTTTATGTCAATTTGAGCGAGATTGAGGATAAAGAATATGGAGTTGATAAAGAGGATAGGGAGTTAAACAAGAATTTTTATGGAATTAAATAAAAGGCCGACACAACTAAAAGCTGATACTCGTCAATGGAATAGTGGACGAGTTAAGTTTGCTGTAATTGGATGGAAAGATAAACCGGATAAAAATTATATAGTTTTTGAAAAAAACTTTTTTGGCAACACTAAATACCAAGATCAGAAATTCAATCTTCGTTTTGCTGACTGGCAAAATCTTAAAAAACTTATTGACGGTGATTTAATTGATACTACTGGTTGGCAGAAAACTATTAGCGTGGTAGATAGTGAAAGCTTGAAAAAATTAATCGAACAAGATCCAGATATACTTGAAAAAGTTCTCGGCAATCAAAATATTTTAAAATTAAGTGAATCAAGCTTTGAGTCACTTGATAGAATTGCTGTTAAAATATACGAAGTAAAAGCAGAAAAAATTGACTTAATTCTAAAAAAAATATCGGAAGCAACTTCTGTCGATCTTGCCAAATTTAGCACCCTTTTAAATGATCTTCGCCTAAATCAAGTTTCGATGATGACCTCACTTGTCTACCAAAAATTAAAAATCATAGATTTGCTTGAAAAAATAATAATAAATCCGAATAATAAAGAGGCAGATGTTCATCATATATTTGAAAATCACCCATGGCTTTTAGGAAGGACTTTCGACATTGTTTCTAGCGATAAACCACTGTCAGAATATTTAAATACTAACCTGAAAGACGACCCAGAAACACGGAAAAGGCCGGACATAATAGCAAAAGTAGTGCCATATACACAGGATATTGTAATTATCGAATTAAAAGCCCCCGGCATTAAATTAAAGGCCGAACATATTGGTCAAGTATTAACATATAAAGCGCTAATACAAAGGCACAAGCCAAATACTAAAAACATCCACTGTTTCGTATATGGATATGAAAAAGATACAACATTTACTCTTTCAAATGACGCAACTATAAAAACATTTTCAGAACTAATCTCTGAGCTTCGAGACGAATATAAAGAATATCAAAAAGTGTTAGAGATTGGTACAGAAGTATCTTTTAATGAATAACTATGCTTTACGACGAATTTAACTCATATAAAAACTTTGCCGGCGCTGATGTTTTCAAAAACAAGGCGACGGAAAAAACGGATATTTTGAAAAATCTCAATCCGGCTTTTCCGGCGCGCGAATACCAAAAAGAAGCGCTGGGGCGATTTTATTATTACTGCGAGGAATATCACCAAAAACTCAAACCGATTCACTTGATGTTTAATATGGCGACCGGTTCGGGCAAGACGCTCATAATGGCCGCCAATCTTTTGTATTTTTATCAAAAGGGCTATCGCAATTTTATCTTCTTTACTCGCCTTGGCAACATTATCCAAAAGACCAAAGCCAATTTTCTTGATCCGAATTCCAAAAAGTATTTGTTTGCCGATAAAATCACGCTGGGCGGACAGGAAATAAAAATTAAAGAAGTGGATAATTTTGAAGGTGTAAATGATGACGATATAAACATTATTTTTTCTACCACCGCGCTTTTGCATTCTCGCTTTAATTTCGCTCGCGAAAATGTTTTGACTTACGAAGATTTTGCGGACAAAAAAATTGTTTTGATTGCCGATGAAGCGCACAATCTATCTGCGGAAACAAATAATAAAATAAGTAAAACCGAAGAAGAAGACCGCCGAAACTGGGAGAATACGGTGGTGCGGATTTTGAACGCCAATAGCCAAAAAGAGAATGTACTTTTGGAATTTACGGCAACGGCTCGCTTGGAACAGGAATATCCGGAAATTTTGGAAAAATATAAAGATAAGGCGATTTATCGTTATGATCTGAAAGAATATCGCTTGGACGGGTTTTCAAAAGATGTGCGAACTTTACAGATAAACGCGCCTATCATGGAACGCGCACTTTCGGCGGTGGTTATTTCGCAATATCGGCGCAAAGTGGCAGAAAAGTACAAAATCGCTTTGAAGCCGGTAGTGATGTTTAAAGCTAACAGAGTGAGTATCCCCAAAGAAGGAATATCAAAAGAACATAATCCGCAAATTGTTGTTTCAAGCATTTTCAAAAATTCTTTTCATAAACTTATTTCTGAACTCGGCGAAAAACACCTAAAACAACAAACAGCTATTAAAGACGCAACATTACAAAAAGCATTTCAATTTTTCAACGAGCAAAAAATTACTCTCGCGGATTTAGTGGCAGAAATTAAAAGCGATTTTGCGCCGGAAAAATGCTTGACGGTTGATGAAGATAAAGATTTAGAGCAAAAACAAATTTTACTTAATTCGTTGGAAGATCAAAACAATGAAATCCGCGCTATTTTTGCGACAGAAAAATTGAATGAGGGCTGGGATGTTTTGAATCTTTTTGATATTGTTCGGCTCTATAATAGCCGTGACGCCAAAAGCAACAAGCCGGGTAAAACAACTGTGCAAGAGGCACAACTTATCGGACGAGGCGCGAGATATTATCCATTTACACTCGGCGAATTTACGGACGCATATAGACGAAAATTTGATACCGACACACAAAATGAACTACGGATTTTGGAACAGCTTTATTATCACAGCGTAACGAATCCCCGCTATATTCAAGAATTGGAAAGTGTTTTGGTTCGTGAAGGTATTATGCCGTCACGCACAGTGCAAAAAGAGATTAAGATCAAAAGTGATTTTAAGAATAGCGATTTTTGGAAGAAAGGTTATATTTTCTTAAATTCTCGCAAGGTGAATTTGGGCAAGGATGTTTTTGCGCTCTCGGACGCCAAAGCGGAATTTAATCACAATGCAGAAATAAACATTTTTCAACTTCCCACACGAGAAGCGATAGAAAAAGATTTGTTCGTTGCGGGTGCTGGCGTCGGAGTAAAGGAAAAAATAGAAATTCGGGATTATAAAATTGCTGATTTAGGAACGCATATTGTCCGCACCGCTTTGGCAAAAATGCCTACCGGACGATTTGACGAGCTAAAAAAGATATTCGGCAATATAGAATCCGCAAAAGATTTTATTTCAAATGAAAAATATCTTGGTGGAATAAAAATTAAGGTGAAAGGCACAAGTGTACAAGTAGAAAATCTTTTGCAGATAGAAAAATTGAATATTGCCGGATTTGTGATTGATAAAGTGTTGGAAATCGCCGGCAAAGAGAAAAAGGAATACTACGGAACAAAGGAATTCAAAGCTCATTTGATCCAGAAAATATTTGAAAATGACAAGGTGTTGCAATTGGACAGCGAAAGTCCGCGAGCGCAAAATATGCGGGATTTTGATTTTTCTTCTCGGGATTGGTTTGCCCAAAACGAAATCTGGGGAACGAGCGAAGAAGAATCATTTTTGCGCTTTATTGACGAGGCAATAACAAAGTTAAAGAAAAAATATCAAGACATTGCATTGCTTCGCAATGAGCAGTTTTTCAAAATTTACAGCTTTGAAAACGGCGAGCCGTTTTATCCAGATTTCGTTTTGTTTTTGACCGAGAAGAAAACAAAGCAAGAAGTTATGTATCAGATTTTTGTTGAGCCAAAAGGTGATCAATTTTTAGACGCACAAAATACTTTTGAACAATCGAAAGAAGGTTGGAAGCAAAAACTATTGATTGAAATTGAAAAAAGTCATACAGTTGATTTGAAGATAGAAAATAAGGATTTTCGTTTGATCGGTTTGCCTTTCTTCAATGAGGGACAAGTGAATAGTGCATTGCGTGAAAAATTTGAAGAAGTGTTTGAAAAACAGTTGTTGAGTTAAAAAAGGTGGCGCGCCAATGAAATTGGCACAGCCTCAAATTCCGCCGAAAAAAAGAATCGTCCCAGCGAGGGCGTGGCGGAAGGGGGGTTTGGGGGGAATTCCGCCACGCCCGAGCGAATACAAAAAGCGGACAGCCCCGCCGTCCTGCTCGTTCAGAGCAGAACCCCGCACAAAAGTTTTCTTTTCCTTTTAGAAGAAAAAAATCGGCGCGCGCAAATCAAAAATTGTGAAGAAAACTTTTTTGCGGGGTGGCGAGGTTTCCGAGCGACGGCGGGGCTGACTTCCTTATTGGGGGTTTTGCTCAAAAAATGTTCGAACATCAATCAAAAAACACCGCATGAACTATACCGACCGTATCTACGGAAAATCTACCATCACCGAACCAGTTATTTTGGAGCTAATCAATTCCGAACCGCTTCAAAGATTAAAAGGAGTTGATCAAGCCGGTTATTTTGAGCCTTACTTCCCTGGCACCGCTCTTTCCCGATTTGAACATTCGGTCGGTGTTTATTTACTCCTTAAAAAATATGGAGCTTCTATAGAAGAACAGATTGCTGGACTAATTCACGATGTTTCTCACTCGGCATTTTCCCATTGCATAGACTATGTTTTTTCTGCTGGTTCCGAAAAAAAACAAAACTACCAAGACAATATTTTTGCCGAATTTGTTAAAAAATCTTCCATCCCCTCTGTCTTAAAAAAATTCCAATTTGATTTAGACTTTATTCTCAACGATCAAAACTTTCCGCTCCAAGAGACCGAACTACCAAGCCTGTGCGCCGATCGAATAGACTATTCTCTCCGAGAAGCCTTTGCTACCAAGGAATTCACTAACACAAATTATTTCCTTAAAAATCTCCTAACAAAAAATAACCGTTGGATTTTTAAAAACCTAGAAAGTGCCGAAAAATATGCCGAATTATTTCTCCTGCTTAACAAAAAGTATTATGCCGGCCTAGAGTCTGCCACTATGTTTCAAACAGTTGGCGATTGCTTGCGGCACGCGCTAAAAAAGAAATATTTTACCAAAAAAGATCTCTACACCACAGACGCTCTTGTTCTCTCTAAAATTCACCAGCATCTAGCAACCGACCCCCAGCTTTACTTGCTATTTGCCCGCATGAACAATCAAATCAAGTTTAAAAACGATCCCCACGATTTTACCAGTACTGTCTTTTGCAAATCACGCGTTGTTGATCCTCTTTGTTTCCACCAAACAAAGATTCAAAGACTTTCCCAAATCAAGCCCCGTTGGAAAAAAAGAATCAAAGAAGAGTCAAAACCTAAACAATATTTTCTAAAATTCCGCTAATAAATATTTCTTCCCCTCACTGACAGACACTGCGCTCCTTGCCTTAGCTCAAACTTTACTCGTCACCAAAAAAAAATTACACTAACCATTGTTCTTTTCGGGCTGTAGTATACCGGTAGTACGCGCCCTTCGGGTGGGTGTAGATCGGGTTCGATTCCCGACAGCCCGACAGATTTAAAAACCAATCAAAAAGTTCATCTCCCTATTTCAAATAAATCACATACAACTCCCCGTCGGTAAAAAATTGATCTTTTAGGAAATTCTGACCTAAAACCGGATCAACAAACTGGATTTTTAAAGAGCGATCAATCCGACTGGTTCTTTTTAGGTCGGTAAAAAAGCCTTCTCTTTCAGTATCAATATCTGGCTTGATTTTATGAGTAATCCCCCATTTCATACCAACATCAAGACTTACGGTTCCCACATAAACACTACTTCCGTTCTGTATTTTAAATTGCGTCCTCCAAAACCTTGCATGATGCCTTGCTCTTGCACTCTTGGCATTGGTTGGTTTTTCGAATCCAAGATCATGAGTCTTGGTGTTCCAAAAAGACGGCGTCATTGGAGCGGTTAGGTAGCTCTGGTTTAGCACAACAGCCTTAGCAAGTTTTACCGTAGAATCAAAAGTTACCGAATCAGCAAAGTACCAACCCGCTTCCTGCATTCCTTCTATAAAGTCATTGTCATCTTTAGCAATAACAATAAAACTAAGAGGTTCCTGATTATTGCCAGTAATGGTTTCTGTAAAACGAGAAAGTTTTTTATCACTAAAGAGACTCAAAACATCACTCTCCACAATTTCGCTTTTTGCCTCCTTTATAATTGCAAGCGACGGATCATAGCGAATGGCAAGGTTGGTATAAAAAATCAACTCCAACAAAATAAGCAAGGCCGAAATTATTTTAGCCCCGCCAAAAATCACCGAAGAAGAAATGACCCTCTTTTTATGGAACAACCATTCGGTAATACTAATCCCAATAATCAGCCACAATAAACCAAGCAAATAGCCACCCCAAACATCACTTAAAAAATGCTCTCCCAAATAAAGACGGCTTAAGCCAATAGCCAAAATTATTACAATTCCTAAAAAAAGAACAGTTGTTTTATATCTCCGTTTTTTAATTTCCCGAAAAAGAAGATAAACAACAAAACCATAAAACGCCACCACCATTGTTGAATGCCCGCTTGGGAAAGAAAAAGACTTCTCCACATAATACGCCACCGATGGTCTTAGGCGATGAAAAACCAATTTACCCAAAGAATTAAAAAGCTCAGCACCGGCAATAGTAATCCATAACGGCATAATATATATTCGCTTTCCCCACAACCAACACAATGCAGTAGTCATTAAAGCTAGGCTCATAACAATCTGCCAATTCGCAAGAAGCGTTATTCGTAAAAAAATCGCAATTAATTCTGCGTCTCTAAATGCAAAAAATAAGTTCGCAACATTAATATCTGCCACAATAATTGGATCGGAATTAAGAACATCTTGAATCACCCCTAAAAAGATAAAAACAATGTACACAAAGGCAGTGCAAAGAAGAGTGAGTGGTAAGCCAAAAAATTTATTTTTTTCTAACCTTTGCCCAATAAATTTAAAAATCAGTGGATATTTTTTTACAAAATTTTGAACATCTTCATTTTCCACCACTGCCTTTTTCATTGAAAGAGTCACTGATCCTAAAAAATAGAAAAACGGCCTACTTTTTTTTATTAAAAACCAAAGAATAACGAGTAATAAAAATAAAACAAAAAGAAAGATACTGGCTCGAGTCCACCAAATTTCAACCACCCTAATCATTCCACCAAAAAAATAGCCCAACAAAAGATGAGATATTGCCCACAAAAAGGCGCTCGTAATATTCCAAAAAAAGAACGACCACCGATTCATCTTGGAAAGCCCTGCCACAAAAGGAATAATCGGCCGGATAGGACCAATAAATCTCCCCAAAAAGACACTCTTTTTACCATGCTTTTTAAAAAAACTTTCTCCTTTTTCTAAATGAGCAAGCTTTAGGATTCTATTTTCGTTGTGAAAAAATTTTGTCCCTTTTGATCCAAGCCAATAACTTAGACCATCGCCAAGCATTGCACCAATTGCCGCAAACCAAATTAAATCAATCAAATCAAAATAACCCTGAGCCGACAAAAAACCAGCAAGTACCACAAAAATAGTGCCCGGAATCATAGCACCAACAAAAGCCCACGATTCGGCAAAAGAAATAAAAAATACCAACCAATACCCTAGCAGTCCTAGATGCTTAATGACTGGTAGAAATGAATCAAAAAACTCCATCATTCTATGCAACAATCAATTGCCTTCCTTACCAACTCTCTTAATTTCATTGTAAATCCGCTCGGATTTTTATCGTGGAGATTGAGTGCGTTTTCGTTTATTTTCTTTATACCACCAGCATTCTTAACCTCTTTCGAACCAATCAATTTCATATTTAACGCCCAGAACATTCCGTAAAGATCATAGGCTTTACCAAAAAGTTCTTGCGCTTCTTCTTTGTTCCCCATTCCCTGTTGTTTTGTTCCCACTTCCATTAATCGCATTGAAGCCGCCAAAAGATGTTTAGAAATACACCATTCTTCTCCTTCGGGATTCTTCACAATCTTTCGCAGTAAATCTCCGCGCATTTTACGCACCTCTTGTAATAAATCAAAGTACTCATTTTTCCCAGTTTTTTCCGCAGTAAAGAAAAAATGTTCTTCAATGCTCACCAAGTTCATAATCGCCAAACTCAAATCTTGATCAGAAGATAGATCCATTTTGTCTTGCTTTTTCATTTCGTCTATTTTGGCAATAAATTCGTTAAGATTTTTAATTTTATTTTCCATTTAGCTCTTACTTAATTAAGAAATAAAAAACGATAGAAAGAAAGACCAAGGAAGCCACCGGCATTGCCACTTTTTGAAAAGGAAAGTAGGCTCGGTTGTTGTTCTTTTTTTTAAGATAAAAATACCAACTCGCACCAAACCAAAAAGCTATACTACCAGTAATTATTCCAAAAAGCAGTTTATCTAAACTACAAAAACAAAGAGTATTCATTGGACTTCCAATGATTCCACTATAATAAAGAGGAATAACTACTAGAGCATAGTATCCTAGAATATTTACTAAAAGTCTTCCCTTAAAACGGATTTTCTTTCTTTCTAGCCAGTCTTCTGTCCAAGCAATAAAGGAAACAATTAAACCACCTACCCAAAGCCCAGTAATTGAA
The DNA here is from genome assembly GCA_964598205.1 of uncultured Candidatus Saccharibacteria bacterium. GTDB lineage: Bacteria > Patescibacteriota > Minisyncoccia > CAIUEV01 > JAHKAQ01 > CAZRBB01. Next base: position 82,126 of record CAZRBB010000003.1, on the reverse strand, counting down.
TCGTCAATTCCCAACCACCGCGAAAGCCCAACACCAGCTCCCACTGCAATAGTACAAACCGGGCAAACTGCCAGTGCTTTCTTAAAAGAAAAAAGAATCAAAAAAAGAATCAAAAAAAGCCTAGCCCACATGTTTCCTGTCTTTTTTATTAAAAAAATATTGTTCTTCATTTTATGTTCTCCATTTCTTTGGCCACTTTAATTTGTCTTATGCTTTATTCTATACTCAATTTTTCCTTCCCAAGAAGAAATTCCTTCCACTAATACATAGCTACCGCTTATTTCCCCCAAACTCATTACTGCTTCAACTCCCCAAACTAAAGAAAGCTTTCTCGCTTCGTAAACACTCTTTACAAGACATAAAATTTTAATCCCCGGTCGAAAGCGAGAAACCTGATAAGCCATTGCTAAGGGAGAATTTCTAATGATTATTTTTTTAGTCCCCATTTCTAGAGCCAGCTTTACCGCCGCTCGAGCCACAAAAGAAAAAGGTGCCAATTCTTTAAACATCATTTCTTTATAGTCCATGTCGTCGTAAGGACTTGTTTCTGTATATTCAATAATTTTAGACATTGTCCGCACACTTTTTACCGGATACTTGCCCATCGCCGACTCGCCAGAAAGCATTAGGGCATCGGAGTGGTCAATTACTGCATTAGCTACATCGGTAATCTCGGCTCGTGTTGGCCGCGGATTGACCATCATTGATTCTAGCATTTGCGTAGCCACAATTACTGGTCTTGCATTATGCAAACACTTTTTGATCATCATTTTTTGCAACGCTGGCACTTGTTCCATTGGCAACTCTATTGCCAAATCACCTCTTGCTACCATAATCCCATCGGCTTCTTTTAGGATCTTGTCAAAGTTATTCACCGACATTTGAGTTTCAATTTTGGCAACAATAAAAGGAAGTTCGTAGAAAGATTTTTGGGAAGCTAACTTTTTAATCTTCTTTTTTAAATCAATAATGTTCTTTTCCGTTTTTACAAAAGACATTGCAATAAAATCAACACCCACCGAAAGCGCAAACTCTAAATCCTTTTCATCTTTTGGAGTAAAGGCACTCATTCTAGAAGAAAGCCGAGGAATGTTCAGACCCTTGCGCAGACCGATCTCTCCTCCAGTTTTTACTTTGCATAAAATTTTTCCGCCCACAACCGACCAAACTTCTAGCTCTACCATTCCGTTGTCTATCAATATAAAGTCTCCTTTTTCTAAATACTTTAAAAGACCTTTACCATCTATTCCCAAAGAAAAATCTTTTTCTTTTTTATTGCTCGCTCCTTCATAAAGAACAACCATTTCCCCGTCTCTAACAATAACTGGTTTTTCCAGACTTAAAATTCTTAGTCGAGGACCCTGAAGATCGATCATTACTCCTATGAATTTTTGGCACTCCTTGGCTGCCAGTCGAACATTATGAATCAATGCTTCATCGCTTTCATGGCTACCGTGAGACAAGTTAATTCTTGCCACAGAAAGTCCTGAATTAATCATTGCCTTTAGCTTGTTTTTGCTAGCAGACGAAGGCCCAATGGTACAAACAATTTTGGTATGCATTTATTTTTGAGAAAAATTTACTTTAACATTTTTCTTTTCTTCTTCGCTTTCCAGTTTAAAAAATTCAAATTTCTTAAAACCCATTACTGGTGCTAATAAGTTGTTAGGAAAAACTTCTATTTTGGTGTTTAGCTCTCTAACATTACCATTGTAGTAGCGGCGTGCGTTCTGAATCTGATCTTCAATTTCTGATAATTGTTCCTGAAGTTGGCTAAAATTAGTGCTAGCTTTTAATTCAGGATAACTCTCCGCCACTGCAAATAGCGATTTTAACGCACCAGACAATCCTGCTTCTGCCTCACCTCTAGTCTTAGGATCTTCTGCCTGCATTGCTCGGGAACGAGCTTCTGTTACTTCTGTAAAAACCTTGTCTTCGTGCCTGGCGTAACCCTTAACTGTTTCTACTAAATTAGGAACTAGATCGTATCTTCTTTTTAATTGAACATCTATGTCTGACCAAGCTTCTTGAGTTTTGTTCCGTAATTGAATTAGCCCATTATACAGCCCTGCAATAAACCCTCCAAAAAGAACTAACACAACCACAAGCACAATCGTTGTCATAAATTTTATTTAAAATTAATCATATTTTGATTATACACTAAGCCTAAAGCCACCAGCAAACGATTAGGGCTTCTCTTTATTGTCCGTTTTGTTAAAATGAATCAAGTAAGCTTTATTATGAATTATTTTTCCGCTCCAGAAAATTACGCAATCCTTCTTATTCCTTTATTAATGTGGGTTTCTGCCCAGATTATTAAGTTCTTTCTTTACTCATTTAAACATGGGCTTGATTGGAAGTTTCTTTTTGAGTACGGTCATCTTCCAAGCTCTCACACTGCCTGTGTCACATCTTTAATGGTTGTTACGGGTTATTATGCCGGCCTTAATTCTCCTGTTTTTGGTGTTGCCTTTTCTTTGGGAATTCTCACCATTTACGACGCTATTAAGCTCCGTGCCTACATTGGCGACTATGGAAAAACCATTAACCGTTTTATAGAAGAAGCTGGAAAAAAGAACTATCCTAAACTCAAAGAAAGAGTGGGCCACACCGCAACCGAAGCTATTTCCGGTTTTGTTCTAGGAATTATTGGCTCCTTTTTCTGGATTTGGATCTTAAACTTTTTTTCTTTTTAAACACCGGCCATTTTTATGTTTACTTTAAAAGAAACTACTGATTTTTCTTTTTGGGAAAAATCAAACCCCTCTTCTTCTTTTTTCCCTGGAGAATTTTCTTACTCTGCTTCCTGGAATCGCTTTCTGACTAATACTGGCCAATCTCCTCAACTTTTTTTAATAAAAAACAATCAAAAAAAAATTATCGGTAAAGCTGTTTTTTTGATTCGATCTCCTCTCCCCTTTTTATCTTACGCCTACTGCCCCTTTGGCCCAGACATTCCTTATCAAGGCTTAAAAAAAAGAGAGATCGCTCAAATTTTTAATCAAATCAAGGAACAGTTTAAAAAAAAGCACTGTCTTTTTTTGCGATTCAATCCTCCTATCTTAAGAGACAAAAAGCTAACTCTATCTCACCTTCTCCCTGCAATTGGAAAAACAAAACAACCATCTTCCACTTCTTTCTTAAAATTAAACCCGGATCCATCTTTGATTCTTACTGCGATAAAGCCAAAAACTCGTTACAATATTCGCCTTGCTCTAAAAAAGAAGTTAATAGTTAAGAAAGGATACAGCAAAGAACTGGTAGAAGACATGTGGAAACTGCTGCAAGTAACGGGTTCGCGAAGCGAATTTTCACTGCACCCCAAAAATTACTATCAAAAAATGGCCAGCTCTCTTGGTCCCGAAAAAAAACTTTCAATCTATGTCGCTTACAAAAAAAAGACCCCGTTGGCTGCTATTCTTGTGATCAACCACAACAAAACAGCTACTTATTTACACGGAGCCTCTGCTAACATTTTCCGCAACTGGATGGCTCCACACCTGCTCCAATGGGAGGCAATTCAAGACGCTTGCCAGAATAATCTCCAGTATTACGATTTCTGGGGAGTGGATTCGGAAAAATGGCCCGGAGTTACTCGTTTTAAAAAGGGTTTTAATGGAACAGAAGCAGTTTTCCATCCTACCTACGACCTACCTCTTTATCCAATCGCTTACCAAATCTATCAAAAACTTTACCGTTGGCTCTCCTAATGACGGCCTCGAGACAAAAACTTTATTGCTTGTCGCACTCTTTCTTCCGTGGTCATTTCTTCTCCTTTTAAGCTTTTTAGCGCCTGTCTTGTTTCTCCAGAGGAATAACCCAAGGAAACCAGCGCCTCTAAGGCGTCTAGGTCTTTCTTTGAGTTTTGTGTTTCTGTGGAAGGCAGTTTTCCTAGCTTGTTTTTTAATTCCAAAATAATTCGTTCTGCTGTTTTAGTACCAATACCAGAAACCTTGGTCAAAATAGAACTGTCCGCTTCCAGAATTGAACCCTGAAGTTCTCCTGGTGTTGCTTGATCCAGAATCCGCATTGCCCCCTTGGGACCAATACCAGAAACAGAAATCAAGAGCATAAAAAATTCTAACTCCCTTTCGGAAAGAAACCCAAATAATTCCAAGGCATTCTCTCTTACAGCAAGAAAGGTGAAAAGAGAAATCTCGTCTCCTTCTTTTGCTTTTTCTAGTGCCTCTGCAGAAACAAAAACCTTAAACCCCAGTCCTCCCACCATCACTACTAAGAAATCTTCTTTTTTGGAAACCACTTTTCCTTCTAATCTAGCAATCATTTTATTTTTGATTAACTTTAATTTGCTTATTTTCCTCTTTACTCTTTCTTTTCTGCATGCTAACAATTACTATATTGAATTTCCCTATTACTATCAACTTAATCATTCATTGTTATTATGCCTATCAAGCAATCGGCTAAGAAGTTCGTTAAATCCAGTGGTCGCAAAAAAACAAGAAATCTTGTCTACAAAAAAAAGATGCGCGCTGCCATTAAGGAAACAAGGGAACTAATTAAGAAACAAGAAATCGCTAAGGCCAAAGAAACCTTTAAGCAAGCCATAAAGGCTATAGATAAAGCCTCTCAAAAAAAGGTGATCAAAAAAAACACCGCTGGCCGTAAAAAATCTCGTCTTTCCTTAGCTATCAAGCTAGCTGAAAAATCTAAGAAAAAATAACAAACAGGTCTAGTGCCAAAAAAGGATCTAGCTTTCCTGTCTTAATAGAAAAATCAATTTCTGCCAATTTTTGGTATATTTTTTTAATCTGATCCATTCCCATTTTTTCCAAAAGAGAGCTATTTTTTTCTACCACATAGGGGTGTATCCCTGCTTCCCTGCTTATTTCAGAAAGACCCAAGCCTTTTTCTTGAACACTCTTAATAATTGCCAGCGTTCTTATTTGGTAAGTAATCATTGAAAGCAAATAAAGCGGATGACCGCCGTTAATTCTCGCTTGACCAAACAAGTCTAGGGCCTTACCCTTCTCTTTTCTTGCCAAAGCTTCTAGAGCTAGAAAAATATTTTCTTCCAAAACATTTTCCACCATTTCTTCTATTTTTTTTTCTGTAACCTTTTGACCACCATCCACCAAAAAGGCTCTCTCCATTATCTTTATCGCTTCCCAGGGGTCAAACTTAGTCCAAAAACCAAGCCTCTTAACGGCTTGCGGCTCTATCTCTATCTTTAAACGATGCGCTTCTTCTTTTAGAAAATTTTCAAACTCAATTCCTGTTGGATTTTTTATTTCCCTAAAAACTTCAGCCTGTTTTTTTAAAAAAACATAGAGAGGTGCTTTTTTAGAAGGAGCTTCTTCTAAAAAATACAACTTCGTTTCCTTATCTTTCGATATTTTTCTTTTTTTAATTAATTCTTTTAAATATCCTGCCTGATCAATCGAAAGAAGTGTTGCATTTTTAAATACCAAGCTTTTTTCTTCCTCAAAAAAACCCTTAGCACTTAGCAAAGAATTTAATTCATCTTTCTTGGGCCAATTTTCCAAATCAAAAGAAGCCCAAAGATCATGGGCTTCTTTTGCTCTTTCCTTAATCAGCTCTCTTTCTCGAAAAAGAAAATATGAATTTTTTGGAGCAGTAAAAAGAAAAATCATCCCTCTGGCGTCCATTTTAGCTTTTGTCCGGGCTCTAAAACCTCTACCCAAATCTGCCCAGGAACAAATTCCAATTCTTTGCCATCTTCTTTTAAAAAGGTAAGTTTTGCAGAATTAACACAAACCAGCTCGTTTCCTATTACACAGTTCCCTTTTTTCTTTTCCCATGTTCCCTTAAATTCATGCCCTTCAATAAAAGCTCTCATCTCTCCCGACCCTTCTATGTCCACATCGTTGTACTGACCTTCTATTTGCCTAGAAGTAGCAAAGATCACTACCACATTTTTAGGAGCTACCTGAGTATTAGTATTTCGGTCTAAATCTACTTTGCCATCCCATTCTCTTAAATAAGAATTCGTTTTTGCATCGTAAGCATATTCTACCCGATAAACTCCCGGGAATCCCACTATCAATCTACCACCCTTGCCTCTATCGCTAACGGCTGACTCTGCTCTATGCACATAACCCTCAAAATGATTTTCCGTTCTGTATCCCAGCGTCTTGGCTGTAGCCAAAAGCTTGTCGTACTCCGCAAAGCCATTATCGGGAGGCAAGATTCCTGCCTTACGGAAAAACGCTCCACCTTCATTTCTCATAGCATCTAAGTCTGGAGCTGTTTCTTTGTTTTTAAGCATCTCTAATGCAAAGTGAGAGCCTCCCCAATGCGCCAGCATGGCATCTAAACCCTTGGCCAAAGCAATATAGTCGTGACGAGCGCTCCTGATTGAACCAATTTCCTTTGGCGAATTACAAACAAAAACTGCCATCAGTCGAGTAATACTTGCTGTGATTACGGGCATTTCGAACACCATGTCCGCCTCTCCTGTTCCAGAAAGCGGTCTTACTCCCTTATCTCCGGCCAGCATTACTCCTATTGGCCGGCGATTACGATTCTCTCCTGGGTTGCACTTAAGTCCAGAAATTGGACTAACCTCTCCGGGAGTTAGTACTTCTTGCTTCTCCTTTTCTAAATCAGGAAACTCAGCTGAATAAGAAACTCTGTCCGCAACCTCTTTTTCTTGCTTTTTCTGGATTTCAATTTTGGCATCTTTTCCTGCCTTAGATCTTAAAAAACCAATCGTTAGAATAACCACCAAAAGAACAGCCAGCAACCCCCAACGCAAGCGAGAATCAGTTTTGATTTTCTCTAGAATGTTTTTCATAATTAAACTAAAAATTATTTTTGACAAAAGGAACAATAAAAAGTACTCCTTCCTCCCTGTTTTATTCTTTGAACAATTTTAGCACAAACTGGGCATTTTTTTCCAGCCCTTCCATATACTAAAAGCTCCTTGCCGAAACAACCCTTTTCTCCTCTAATGTTTCTAAAATCACTAACCGAAGTTCCTCCTAATTTGATTGCTTTTTTAAAAATTAAGTGCGCCTTTTGCCAAATATTTTTTATCTCTTTCTGTTTTAAACTATTACCCAGTCGCAGAGGACTAATCTTTGCTCTAAATAAAATCTCACTTGCATAAATATTACCAATCCCAGCAACTACCGCCGGCACAAGCAATAAAGGCTTGATCGGTTTTTTGCTTCTTAAAAGCGCCTTGGTAAACAAATCAAGTCCAGACCCCTTGGCTAACGGTTCTGGACCAATCTTTCCTAGTCCAAATTTCTCTGGATTTTTCTTAATTGATTTAATCGGAGCCTCTATCAGCTTAATTCGACCGAATTTTCGTAGATCAGAAAAACATAAGCGGCTACCGTCCTTAAAAATAAAAGAGAGTCTTATATATCCATTAAACTTGTCGTTTAAATTACCAACAAGTACCGCATCGAGTTTTAGAGGCTTAAAAAGAAGATGTCCTGTCATTTTTAAGTGAATCCATAAGACATCTCCATTATCCAGTTCTCCTAAAATATTTTTAGCTAGGCGACTAAAAAAAACAAACCGCCGATGTTTTATTTTTTTCTTAAAAATCTCTGTACTAATTTCTCTTACTATTTTTGAGTGTTCAATTTCCACATCTATAATCTCTCTTCTCAAAACATTGGCATTAAGTCCTCTCGTCACGGTTTCTACTTCTGGAAGCTCAGGCATAAAAAAGCACTAAAGATAACAAATAGTTGCTGGTGGTTTATTGGACTCGTCAAACAAAACCCTTCCCGCTCCTTTTACTTCATTTAGAATTCTGGTGGTTATTTTTTTTCTAAGATCAAAGCCCAAATCAAACGCTTCCGTTGTCATAAAGTCTAGGGTTTGCACATTTTTTACTAAGATTAAATACCCCGACCCTTTAGCATCTCCTTTAACACAGGTTGCTTGGTGCGCATCGAGCGCCACTACCGTTTGAGCAATCTTAAAATAAAGATCAGCCTTTTTTAATTCTTCTATTACAATTGCGTCTGCATCTCTTAATGTTTCTAGTCTGTCGGTAGTTATTTCTCCCAAAATTCTTATTGCCAACCCCGGTCCAGGAAAAGGTTGGCGAGCGATTATTTCTAAAGGCAAGCCCAACTCCCTACCAATGGCTCGCACCTCATCTTTAAACAAGCCTTTAAAAATTTCTAAAACTCTTCCCTCTTCCATTAAATCCAACACCTCTTTTACTCTATTGTGGTGTGTCTTGATTGTGTGTGCCGGACCACTTACTTCTGCTGCCGATTCAATTACATCGGGATAAAGCGTTCCTTGAGCCAAAACATCTTTCGGCCCCATTTCGCTCAAAAAAAGCTTAATGTACTCTCGACCAATAATTTTTCTTCTTACTTGACCATCAATCTCTCTCCCTACTTGAGTCAAGAAAGAAGAAGAAGCATCTCTTACTTCTACTGGGAACTTTAAAAAATGATTGAATCTTTTTTTTATTACCTCTATTTCATTTTTTCTTAAAAAACCAGTATCTACCAAAAGACAGCGCAACTTTTTACCCAAAGCTCGATGAAGCAAAACAGCCATTACCGTTGAATCTACCCCGCCAGAAACACCCTCTAAAACATTTCTTCCCGCAGCAATTTCTCTTGCTTCTTCTGTTAGATTGTTAACAATATCTCCGGCAAGCCAATCCAAAGAACAAGCGCAAATATTAAAAACAAAATTCGCCAAAAGCTTCCCTCCTTCTTTAGTCTGTGAAACTTCTGGATGAAACTGGACTGCATAAAAACCTCTTCTCTTGTCAGAAAAAATGGCGGATGGAGAATTTTTTGTCGCCCCCAAAACCTTAAATCCAAAAGGAATTTTTTTGGCTTCATCACCATGGCTCATCCAAACACAAGAACTCTTTTTTACCCCAGTCAAAAATGGTTCCTGATCTTTTTCTTTTTTAAGATCCAAAGAAGCCTCTCCATACTCTTTCTTTTTTTCTCCAGCCGTTATCTCTCCTCCAAAGTGATTAGTGATCAATTGAAGCCCATAGCAAATACCTAAAACAGGAATTCCTTTTTGATAAATTAAAGGATCTGGCCTAGGCGAATTTTTTTTGTAAATACTTTCTGGTCCACCGGAAAAAACAATTCCCTTTACCGTCTCCTTATCAATCTGGGAAGCTTTAATATTGAATGGTACAATTTCAGCATAAACCCCCAAACCTCTTATCTTTCTTGCGATTAATTGTGTGGTCTGAGAACCAAAATCAAGAATACAAATTTTATTCAATTTTCTTTTCTTCATAAAAAAATTGTATCTAGCTTAAACAAAAAAGTAAACCCATCTAACTTTCTTTGCCGAAAGCTCTTTTTTTAGATAAACTTTCAAAAAATACACCCATTAAACAAAAACTGTGGTTATTATCCAAAAAAAATCAGGAGAAGAAACACAATTTAACGAACTACCATATCAAGATGTCTCGCGACAAGTTCGTTCTTATTCTGAAGAAGAACAAACTGCTTTTTTTGCTGCCAAACAAAAGTTGCCCTACTTGGATTTAAATATTTTCCCAGTAGATATAGACACCCTAAACACTGTCAGTGAGGATTTTTCCAGAAATTCCGGTCTTCTAATTATTCAGCGATCAGGAAAAAATCTAAAAGTAGCCACATTGAACCCCAAGGATCCAATGACCCAAAAAGCGGTTTACGACTTAGAAAAAAAAGAAGGATTTCTTTGTCGATTTTACATCGTTTCTAAAACCGGCTTTAATCGCACTCTTCAAAAATACAAAGTTTTTAACTTAGGCGGATTTTTAGAAGAAACAAAAATCAATCTTTCCGGAAAAGACTTGGCCGAATTCGAAGAAGAAATTAAAGAGTTATCCAACCTTCAGCGAAAAATCCTAGAACTCCCCACCACTAAAATCCTAAACATTATAATTGCCGGAGCACTCAAGGTTAGCTCTAGCGATATTCACTTGGAACCTCAAAAAGAAAATGTTCGCCTCCGTTATCGTATTGACGGAGTCTTGCAAAACATCTGTTTTGTTCCGTACCGAGTCTATCCTTATGTTCTTTCTCGAGTAAAAATGATTGCTCAGCTTAAGCTAAACATTAAAGACCAAGCTCAAGACGGACGCTTCGAAATAAATTTAGAAGATGCCGCACTAGGCTCGGTAGATGTTAGAGTCTCCCTTTTGCCGGGAAACTTTGGAGAAAATATTGTAATGCGTCTTTTAAACCAAGACATGTCTAGTGTTGACCTAGACCAAATGGGATTAAGAGGCAGAGCTCTTGATCAATTGCTTGGACAAATAGAAAAGCCTAACGGGATGATTCTCAATACTGGGCCCACCGGTAGCGGTAAAACAACCACTCTTTATGCTTGTCTTAAAAGAGTTAATTCTCCTTCCACTAAAATCATTACCATAGAAGATCCAATCGAATATAAGTTACCAGGCATTTCCCAAACCCAAGTTCACAAAGAGAGAGGCTATGATTTTGCCACGGGACTTCGCTCTATTGTCCGGCAAGACCCCGATGTTATCTTGGTAGGAGAAATTAGAGACGAAGAAACCGCCGACATTGCCACCCACGCTGCTCTCACTGGCCATTTAGTTTTTTCCACTGTTCATGCCAACTCTTCTTCTGGCGCCATTCCCCGATTAGTCGACTTAGGTGTTCGACCATCTCTAATCGGCCCTTCTTGCAATATCATTATTGCTCAACGCTTAGTTCGCCGCCTATGTCCTGACTGCAAGGAAGAATATGTTCCCGCCTCGGGAACCCTAGAAACCATCGGCCAATTTCTTTCCATTATTTCTCCCAAGGCCAACTTAGAAATCCCTAAAGACATTAAGACTCTTTTTCGGGCCGTTGGTTGTCCTAAGTGTCATAGCTTAGGATATCGAGGGCGTATCGGCATTTTCGAGGTTTTAGAAATAAATAAAAACATTGAAGACTTAATTATAGAAATGAAGCCCGATTCCGATATTCTCAGCGCTGCCATGGAAGATGGTATGGTAACTCTTTTGCAAGACGGCATTCTTAAGGCCGTTACTGGAGAAACAAGCATGGAAGAAATTCAGCGAGCCACTGGTTCTGGAGAGTTTTTAAAAGAAATTTACGACAATGTAATGAGTCGCCTTCTTTCTTTGCAAATCGTTTTAGAAGAAGATCAGCTAAAAGATGTTTTCAAAACAAAGTTCAATCCTCAGGCCCTAGCCGCCTTAATTACAAGCGCCACCAATCAAAACTCTCTAGAATATGTTATTGGTGGAGCACTGTATTTTGATGCAGGAGACATCCACCTTGAACCAGAAGGAGATGGGGTAAAAATTCGTTTCCGCATTGATGGCATTCTCCAAGACATTGGCTCCATTTCCGGCAACACTTATTTCCCTCTTCTTGGAAGAATTAAAAACCTTTCCGGCTTTAAAGCTAGCTCTCATCAGGCCGTCCGCGATAGTCGTTTTGGTATTAAGCTCAAAATCCCTCTAGAAAATATTGCCGACCAAGAAATTGACGCTCGTGTTTCTATTATTACAGGAGGATATGGGGAAACCGTTGTGATTAGACTTCTTCATAAATCAGCTCGTTCTCTAGACATTAATGCAATAGGGATTCGGTCGGAAACCTTAAGCCGACTCTTGGCTGAAGTAGAGAAACCCAATGGAATTATCTTAAACACTGGCCCCACCGGTAGTGGAAAGACTACTACTCTTTATTCTCTGTTAAATAAAATCAATACTCCTGAACGAAAAATAATCACCGTAGAAGACCCAATTGAATACCGCCTAAAGGGCGTTCTGCAAACTCAAATCAACACCGAAGAAGGTTACGATTTTTCCAGCGCTCTTCGCGCACTGCTCCGTCAAAACCCAGATGTTCTAATGATTGGAGAAATCAGAGACGAAGAAACTGCCAAGATTGCTATCCAAGCTTCTCTGACTGGCCATTTAGTTCTCTCATCCCTTCACACCAACAATGCAGTAGCTTCTGTCCAGCGGTTGCTTAACATGAACATTGACCCTTCCGACATTGCTTCTGCCACTAATGCCCTAATGGCACAACGACTAGTTCGTCGCCTCTGCCCAGAATGCAAAAGAGCCGAAAACCCCAGTCCAGAAGTTTTAGAAAAAATAAAAACCGTTATCAGAAGCATTCCCGAAACGGCTCATATTGCTATCCCTCAAAAAATAGAACAAATTTTTGTTCCCGTAGGTTGCCTTAAGTGTAAAAATACTGGCTATTCCGGGATTGCTCCGGTCACAGAGGTAATGGTCATGTCCGAAGCCCTAGAAGAATTAATTTCCCGTTTCTCCACCACTTCTGTTATTCTAAAGCAAGCCGTTTCCGAAGGCATGTTGACGATGGCTCAAGACGGTGTCCTAAAAGTAGTTGAAGGAATTACTAGTATGGCAGAAATTATTCGCGCTACAGAAGAATAAAAAAATTTCCTGCTTAATTCTGTAGACACATTCTCGCTGAAAACGCAAGGAGAAAAATCAACCCGAGGAACAATCCAGTCGAAACCGAAAAGCCCTGAAATCTAGGCTAACTTCCTGGGCCTTTAATGTAAAGACCCCTATGTCCACAGAACCAAATAGGAAATTTTTAATAGAACAAAATATACTAGCTCATCTTTAAAATAAAGTCAAGATGATTGAATCTTCATTTAAAAAAGAAAAGAAAGAAAAAATATTTTCTGCTTCCGAAAAGGACCCCCAACTGGAGTTCACTTTGCGACCCCAAACAATTGCGGATTATATTGGCCAATCACAAATTAAGGAAAACCTAAAAATTTTTATTGAAGCTGCCAAAAAGAGACAGGAATCCTTGGAACATGTTTTAATTCATGGCCCAGCCGGCCTTGGTAAAACCACCCTTTCTCATGTCATTGCCAATGAAATGGGCAAAAATTTTAAACCCACCTCTGGCCCTGCAATAGAGAGAGTTGGAGACTTAGCCTCTATTCTAACCAACCTAGAAGATGGAGATGTTTTATTTATTGACGAAATTCATCGAATAAACAAGCTAGTAGAAGAAGCTCTTTATCCGGCAATGGAAGACTATAAACTAGACATTATTATTGGTAAAGGTCCTTCTGCTAAAACACTACAACTAGATCTTCCTCGATTTACTCTAATCGGTGCCACCACTCGTGCTGGCCTTATCTCTTCTCCCCTAAGAAGCCGGTTCGGCATTTCTTACCGACTTGATTTTTATTCTGATCAAGAAATCAGCCAAATCATTGAACGCTCTGGCAAGCTTTTAAAAGTTCCTATCGAAAAAGACGGGCTTTCTTTAATCGCCAAATGCAGCCGGAAAAATCCGCGCGTAGCTAATCGACTACTAAAGAGAGTTCGGGATATTTCCCAAATCAAAGGAACCGGCACTATTGACCATAAAATCGCCCAGATAGCTTTTAAAATGCTAGAGATAGACGAAACAGGGCTGGAAAACGCCGATCGCTTGCTTTTAGATGTATTAATCAAAAAGTTTAATGGTGGCCCAGCCGGCATTTCTGCTCTAGCCGCTGCCACCGGAGAAGAAAAAGATACACTAGAAGAAGTCTATGAGCCTTATTTAATAAAAATCGGTTTCTTAGAAAGAACTCCTAGGGGAAGAATTGCTACCCCAGAAGCTTATTCCCATTTGGGCCTAAGCCCGGAAAAGTTATTTTAATTTTAATTTTAATTGTTTTTTAAAAAAAGTTTATTTTATTTTGCAACAATGGCTTTATTAATTTAAAAAAATGAAGCCATTATTTTTTTCTGTTTTATTTTTTGGAAGTATTTGGTCTTTCTTCCCCTCGGCAACCTTCGCTGCCGATTGCCCACCGGGAGTCGTCTTAAGCGAAGCAATGATTAACCCCGCCATTTTTTCCGATACTGAGGGAGAATGGTTGGAGCTTTTTAATGAATCTGCTGTTGCTGTAAATTTAAAAGATCTTACCCTTATTGCCAATCAATCTTCCTTTACCATTAAAGAAGATTTTTTCTTAGAACCACTCTCTTATTCTGTTGCCTGCAGAAACAAAGAAGCTCTTTCTCAAAAAAACATTCCCTGTTTTTATCAATACGAAAAGCTTTCTCTGGTTAATTCTGGTGGGAAAATTATTTTTGGATCAGAACAAAAAGAATGCTCCTCCTTGGAATATCAAGCATCATCAGTAAAAGAAGGCGTTTCTTTGGAGTTTTTCCCAAGCTCCAATCTTTGGAAGGCAAGCACCTCTCTTTTGGAAAATTCTGAATACGGCACTCCCGGAACAGCACCAAAAGATTCTTCCCTTAACCCAACCTCTATCTTGCCAGGGTCCTCCAGTGACACCACCGATCCACCCAACGCCACTACGAATTCCTCCGCCGAACCATCAAATCCATCGTTATTATCAGCTCAAGAAAAAACAAACAGCTATCCTTCTCTTGTAGTTCAGGCAATTTTCCCAAACCCCTCTGGCCTAGACACAAAAGAAAAAGAGTTTGTCGTTATTTCAAACCCCAACAATTTTAATGTTAATCTTTATAACTGGAAGCTTCTTAATCAAAGCGAAGATGATTTTATTTTCAACACAGACCTTATTCTTGGTCCTAAAAAAACAATACAGCTATTCGGAAACTTCTTTGGTTTTGACCTTCATAATTCTTCGGAAACCATTTCCCTGGTTGCCCCAAACAAGACATTAATCAATTCTCTTTCTTTTAAAGAGTCAGCCAAAGAAAATAAGGTTTTCTTTAAAAATAACGATGGCTATCTTTTTTGGATCAACCCTGAATGCCTAGAAGAGTCCTGTCCATCAAGCTCTGCCACACCAAGCACGGAATCGGCCACTCTTTCGGGCTCCTCTCGTGAACTTATTTTTCCTAAAGATTTCCTAACAAAGACCGACCAAGCCCAAAGCCATTTTACTTCCCTAAAAAAAAAGCCCAACCTTTCTTCTGTTCTTATTGTGGGAACGGTTTCTTCTCTTGCCTCTCCTTTTGGTAAAAGCGGTTTTTATTTACAGCTCAACGGTGGCGGTATTCTTGTAAAAACAGGCTATATTCATTCCTTCCAAGAACAAGATCGGCTCATTATTTCTGGCACTCTTTATAAAAACAACGATCGTCTTTTCCTTAAATCGGAAAAAGAAGAACAAGCAAGAGCAGACGGTCAAAAAAAACTCAACGAAGCATCTTTAGATATTTGCCTTAGCAAAAAAGACTGTTCCCCTCTTGTTGCTTCTTTGGTTGAATTTTCTGGAACAATCTCCTATGCTAAAAACAAGCGCTTTTTAATTAAAAACAAAAATGGATTCGAACTTCTTCTAGAATTTCCTCCACAGATCGATCAGGACCTTTTAGCAATAAAGAAAAACTCTTCTTTTAAGGTAAAAGGGATATTGGAAGAAGATTCTCTCGGTGGAAAAAAAATAATCACAAACAGCATAAAAGAAATTAAAACATCTATTTCTATCAACCAATCCTTAATGCTGGCCACGCAAAAAACCACCGCTTCCCAACAAAAGACCGTGACCAACAATGAACCAGCAAACACCCTTTTAAAAACCCAGCCGCCAACAAAAGAATCAAAAGAAATGTTCAACAATCCTCTTTCTCTTAAAAAACCCAAAAACAGCCTGTCCCTCTTGAATCTTAAGAATTATTTTGTTAACTTTTTGTTTTCTGTTTTTAATTTTTAGCCCTATCTATGAAAATTGTTTTAGGTCTTGACCCTGGATTTGCAAGAGTTGGCTATGGTGTTCTTTCTAAAGAACGCTCTTTTAATGTTTTAGACTTTGGCTGTATTACCACCTCTAAGAACGACTGTTTTCCCGAACGTCTTTGTCAGATCAAAAAAGATCTTAGAAAAATCATCAAGCAATACCACCCAACAGTAGCCTCAATAGAAAGTCTTTTTTTTGCCAAGAATTCCAAGACCGCAATGGCAGTGGCCGCCGCCAGAGGGGTTCTTATTTTAACCGTCAAAGAAGCAGGTCTTGACGTCTTTGAGTACACTCCGCTACAAATCAAGCAGGCAGTGGTTGGCTATGGTCGAGCCGATAAAAATCAAGTATTAAAAATGGTCACTACTATTCTAGGTCTTCAAAAATGTTCCATGCTAGACGACGCTTCCGACGCCCTCGCTGCCTCTCTTTGCCATTTTAATTCTCGCCTTTAATTCTTGTTTTTCTTTTTGCTAAAGTATAAGCTAATAGCGATTTTTATTAATCTTCAAAAATGCACAACATTGTTAGGTTTGCATCAACCCAAGGCGTTCCCCAAGAAACCATTGAACTAATTTTAATTTTCCCCCTGATTGTAACTACCATGGCAATTGCCAGGCAAGTTATTGGAATTAAGGCTTTTGGTATTTACACTCCGTCTATTATCGCCATTGCCTTCCTTTCCACTGGACTAAAATATGGAGTTTTCCTTTTTCTAATCATTTTAATAGCTGGAACCATTTCTCGCATTACTCTTAAGGGGTTTCGCTTACTGCACCTTCCTCGAGTATCTATTATGCTCTCCCTTGTTTCTGTAGCCATTTTTTTTGTATTAATGCTTGGAGGTTATTTTAAAAGAACTGGCTTAGCCTCGGTCTCTATTTTCCCTCTTTTAATCATGATCACTTTAATGGAAAAGTTTATTTTGGTTCAAATAGAAAAGGGGGCCAAAACGGCTATTTTTTTGTCCTTAGAAACACTTCTTCTTTCCATTCTGGCCTACTTTGTAGCTAGTGCCGATTTTTTGCGAACACTTTTACTTAGTTATCCTTGGCTTATTATTTTAGTTATTCTCTTTAATATTGCCCTAGGAAAATGGACAGGTCTTCGTTTTTCTGAATATTTTAGGTTCAAAGAAGTTATAAAAAATGTTGAAATTCCTGAAAAAAAGTAGCCAGCTTTTGGGGATGAACTCCCGCAATCTAGAATATACCCGGCCCTATAACAAAAAGGGAGCGCGGAAGTTTGCCGACAACAAACTCCTAACCAAACGACTACTCCGAAAAAACAATATTCCTGTTTCCTCTTTAATAGGAAAAATCTCCAGCCTAAAAGAGCTTGATTCTTTTAATTGGGAAAATCTACCCAGCTCCTTTGCCCTTAAACCAAACAAAGGTCTTGGAGGCGAAGGGATTATTGTTGTTTATGGAAAGAAAAAAAACGGTAACTGGGTAAAAGCAGACAAACAAGAAGTCTCTGTCCAAGACTTAAAAACACACATTATCAATATCCTAGAAGGAAACTATTCGTTGTCTGGGGTTGTTGACTCTGCCTTCTTT
The DNA here is from genome assembly GCA_964598205.1 of uncultured Candidatus Saccharibacteria bacterium. Classification (GTDB taxonomy): domain Bacteria; phylum Patescibacteriota; class Minisyncoccia; order CAIUEV01; family JAHKAQ01; genus CAZRBB01. The sequence continues at coordinate 64,934 of CAZRBB010000003.1, read as the reverse complement.
GAAGAAAGGGTTCGAATTATTAAACTTTTCAAGCCCTATTGTTTTCGGGGAATTCCAGACATTCGCGTTATTGTTTTTAACAATGTTCCAATAATGGCCATGCTAAGACTCCCTACCGAGCAGTCTGGCGGTCGAGCCAATCTTCATCTGGGAGGGATCTGTGCTGGGATAGATCTAGCCACTGGAATCACCACCACTGCCATTACTCGAAACATGGCCACCCAGAAAGAATTCTTTTTAGAAAAGGTTCCCAAAACCCGTCTTTCTCTTTCAGGAATCGCCATCCCTTTTTGGCAAGAAGTTCTAGAAATGTCCATTAAAACACAACAGCTTTCCGGAATTGGATATTTGGGAGTAGATATTATGATCGACAGAGAAAGAGGCCCTATTGTTGCAGAACTCAATGCCCGACCAGGACTGGGCATTCAAATTGCCAACCTTGCTCCGTTAAAATCTAGACTAAACAAGGTAGAGGGGCTTAAAATAATCTCGGCTAAAAGAGGTGTTCGTGTAGGACAAGATCTTTTTGGCGGAGAAATAGAAGAAGACATAGAAGATCTTACTGGAAGGAAAATTATTGGAATTTTTGAATCTATTACTGTAAAAAACCCTCTATCTAATCTAGAAAAAACAGTCGAGGCTAAAATAGACACTGGCGCCTATTCTACTTCTATTTGTTCTGAGCTAGCCGAATCTTTGGGTTTTGGGGAAATCTTAGAAAGCTTTAACCCTTACTTCAATAACCACGCCAAAAAAGAAAAGCTAAAAACTCATCCTCTTTTTTTGGGAGCAGTTAGTGTTCTTTCTGCTAATGGAAAAACCCTTCGCCCTAAAGTACGGATTAGCCTGTCATTGGGAGGCGTTTCTTTTGAAGTTCCCGCTACCATTGCCGATCGAAGAGAGCTAAAGTGTAAGGCAATTATTGGTCGAGCAGCGCTTAAAAGCTTTATTATAGACCCCCAAAAACCGAGAACTATTTACAAGAATAGATGACCAGCACCAAAACTCTCTTTGAAAAAATTAAAAACCCCATTATTGGAGCTTCTGTTCAGGCCTTTGGTCGTATTGGTTGTGAAAATATTTTTCCAAATTTCAAAATTGCCTGCCTAAACTATTCGGCGGAAATCGAACATATAAGAAAGTTTGGCATTCCTCTTTTTTGCCTAGAAGAATCTCTTAAAAAAATCCCAAAAGAAACCAAAAGAAACCCTTTTTCTGTTCTTAAGGATAAAAACGCGCAATCTTTTATTGGATTAGCAAACAAAAAGAATCCTCCCGTCATCCTTCTTTATAAAAGCAGTTCGTCTTTGGAATTCTTGGCCAAGAAAAAGGGCTGGATTCTTGCTGCCAATCCTATATCTCTAGAAAAAAAGCTAGAAAATAAGGTTTTTTTTAAAAAACTTTTAAAAAAAGCCTCGCTCTCTGGGTTGCTTAAAAAAAACATAACACTAGCCGTTCTTAAAAAACAGGGATACAACAACGCTTCTCGCATCTTTTCCTCTGTCTTTGTTGTTCAAAACCCAAAAAGAGGAGGTGGTGGTGGAACTTTTTTTATAAAAAACAAAACCGATTTTGCAACTGCCATTACCGTGCTTAAAAAAGACCAGCAACTTTCTTGGAGCTCTTCTGTTGTTGTTTCTCCATTTGTTGATGGGTTTTCTCCTAGCATTACAGGATGCGTAACTAAGAAAAAAATATTCCAAATCCCTCCTCAGCTTCAATTAATCGACATCCAAGAGCTTTTCCCTCAAGCAAAGGGCCAAGGCGTCTTTTGCGGGCACGACTGGAGCGAGGCTTTTAAAATTAAAAAACAAATACAGGGCAAAATGAAAAGAACAGTCCAGCAAATAGGCATAGCCCTAAGAAAAGAAGGCTTTAGGGGAATTTTTGGTGTTGATTTTATTGTTGATTGGAAACAAAAAAATGTTTTCCCATTAGAGTTAAACCCTCGACTCTTAGGAACATTCCCTGTTTCTACGCTAATTCAGCTTCAAAAAAAAGAAATTCCATTAGTTGCTTTTCATGTTTTAGAATTTCTTAAACAACCCCTTCCTAGAGCTTTGTATCAAAAAAAAGAAACACTTTCTATTAAGTCTCCGGAAAAAGCCCATCTCTTTGTCCGAGCTCCTTATAAGCCGGCTTTTATAAAAGGTTCTCTGAGAGCTGGTGTTTATTGCTTAAAGAATAAAAAGCTTGTTTTTAAAAGAAAAGGATTTTCTTTTTCTCAGATTAAAAACGCTAAAGAATTTTTAATAGTAGACGGCGTTCCTTCTTTTCCTCGAAAAATAAACAAAAAAGATCCCGGTCGCATTTTCAGGGTTGTGTTCTCTTGCCAAATAAGCCAAAATATGGGAACAAGGCTCAATGCCTTTGGAGCTTCTGTGGTAAAGGCCACCTATCAATCCCTCCATATCACCCAAACTCATAAAGCCCCTCATGATCACAAAAAAACCTTCCAAAGAAAAACTCCCTGAACCAAAAAAAAGAAGTCTTTTTTTCTTTTTGGCTAAGCTTTTTGTAAGCGGGTTTCTTTTGGCAATTGTTTTTGCGGTAGGAGTTTTTATTTACTACTCAAGAGAGCTTCCTTCTTCCGGCCAGCTATCCCAAAGGAAAATGGCCGAGTCCACTAAAATTTTTGATCGCACCGGAGAAGTTCTTCTTTATGAGATCCATGGAGAAGAAAAGAGGACTGTTATTCCTTTTAACAGAATGCCTCTTTTTATAAAAAACACAACCATTGTTGCAGAGGACGATCAATTCTATAACCATCATGGATTAGATTTTAAAGCTATTTTAAGAGCCATCTTGGCAGATCTTAAGCATTCAAAATCCCAAGGAGCTTCTACTATCACACAACAGCTTATTAAAAACTCTGTTCTTTCTTCAGAAAAAACTTATACCCGAAAAGTAAAAGAAGCCATTCTTTCCTTAGAATTAGAACGACGCTTTTCTAAGGATCAAATCCTAGAAATGTATCTCAATGAAATTCCTTATGGTTCCAATGCTTATGGGATTGAAGCCGCTGCCCAAACCTTTTTTGGAAAACCAGCCATAGAGCTTTCTTTAGACGAAAGCGCCGTTCTAGCAGCGCTTCCCAAGGCCCCAACATTTTATTCTCCTTATGGCAACAATATTGAAAGACTCCTTTGGAGGAAAGAATGGATCATTAAAAGAATGGAAGACTTGGGCTACATTAAACAATCCGAAGCAGTAGAAGCCTTAAAAATAGACACTATTTCTAAAATAAAACCCTTTGCCACTTTAATTAAAGCCCCTCATTTTGTTATTTATGTTAAACAAAAACTAGTCGATGAATATGGAGAAGGCTTTATAGAAAGCGGGGGACTAAAAATATACACCTCCCTAGACTGGAAACTACAAATAGCCGCCGAAGAAGCAATAAAACAACAAGCAGAAAGAAATAAGAAAGATTTTGGAGCTACTAATGCTGCTATGGTGGTTATTGATCCTAAAAATGGAGAAGTTTTAGCAATGGTTGGCTCTGTTGACTATTTTGACAAAGAGAATAATGGAAATGTAAATGTTGCCCTAAGACCCCGACAGCCAGGGTCTTCTTTTAAGCCCTTTGCGTATGCCGCAGCTTTTATTAAAGGATACTTACCAAAAACCATTCTTTTTGATGTAAAAACAGACTTTGAAGATCGACCTGGCGTAAAATACTCTCCCCAAAATTACAGCGGGAAATTCATTGGCCCAATAAGCATGAAGAGCGCCCTTGCCATGTCGCTAAATGTTCCTGCCGTTAAAACGCTCTATCTTTCTGGAATTAACGAAACTATTGACCTGGCCGAATCTATGGGAATTAAAACACTAAAAGACAGAAGTCGCTATGGCCTAGCTTTAGTCTTAGGAGGAGGAGAGGTTACCCTAAAAGAAGAAACCCAGGCCTTCTCTGTTTTTGCCAACGACGGCCTTAAACAAGAAGAAAAAAGCATTTTAAAAATTGAAAACTCTGAGGGAGGGCTTGTTAAAGAAAATATCAGTCCTGGCGGAAAAAGGGTTTTAAACTCTCAAATAGCCAGACAAATAAATGACTGTCTTTCCGATAATTCCGCCAGAGCTCCTGTTTTTGGCAGAAACAATCCGCTATATATCTCTGGGAAAAACACTGCTGGCAAAACAGGAACCACTCAAGAATTTAGAGACGCCTGGACCGTTGGCTACACGCCCCAAATAGCTGTTGGTGTTTGGGTTGGCAATAACAATAATCTTCCAATGAAGCAAGGAGCAGATGGTTCTGTTGTAGCAGCCCCTATCTGGAGGAATTTTATGGACCGCTTTATTAATGATTACTCAAAAGAAGACTTTATCCGACCAGAAGAAGAAGATGTAAATAAGCCCATGATTGGAGGTTTTTTAGAAAAAGAAGTAGAACTGCGTATTGATAAAAAATCAGGGTACCTGGCTAGTGAAACCTGTTCCTCTAAAAACACTAAGAAAAAAACCTTTAGAGAAAGCCATTCTATTCTTTTCTACATAGACAAAGACGATCCCCGAGGTCCTTATCCTAAAGAACCAAAAAATGATCCTCAGTTTAAAAGCTGGGAAGATGGCGTAAAAAAATGGGCCGAAGAAAACAATATAGACCCAAGCCCTCCAGAAAAAACCGGCTGCAAAGGAAAAGAGGAAAACTAAGAAAAAAGACGATATCTTATTTTCCTTAAACAACAAGCACCAATTCTTTTGTTCACATCTTCTATAATCCTTTCTTCTTGCCTCCGAATCACTTGTCCAATAGAAACGCCTTCCATTTCAATCTCTAGTGTTTTTGTTTGTTGGCAATATTTTTTTGCTTTTATTTTTCCCACAGAAAGTTGAGTGATTTTTTCTATACTCTCGGTAGCATAACGACAAATCAGGAAGGATTTAAACTCACCAGAAAAAACAGCTCTTTTCCAAACGCCCTGCACTTCTTGTCCTAAATCAAGCATTGTTTTTTTTGATTGGCGATATTAAACAAAGAACACTGCTTTCTTTTTTTGCTTTTTTTGCTTTTAAAAGCACTGGGCTGGTTTCTTGGTTTATAAGCATTATAATTTCCTCGCTTTCTAAACATAAAAGCCCATCTAATAAATATCTATAATTCAAGCAGATGCGCCCCTCTTTTCCCTCTATCTTGCTATCTATTTTCACAGAGAATTTTCCTGTTTTTTGTGATTCGGCAAAAACGGTTACTTTTCCGCTCTTTAAAGAGTAGTCAAGAACCACATCGTTTGTTTCATTGTTGGCAAAAATTGCTGCGCCCCTTACCGCCTCTAAAAAATCTTCTTTTTTAAAAAGAATCTCTGTTATTTTTGTTTGAGGAATTATTTTACAATAATCTGGGTAATGACCATCAATCACTCGAGACACCCAATAAAAATCGCTTCCAGCTATTATAAATTGACTCTCTCGGGTATAAAAACAAACATCCTCCCCCTGAATACCGCTTAATATTTTATAAGCCTCCTGGGCCGTTTTATAAGGAATAATAATTGGATCAATTTTCCCTACCTCCTTCCCTAATGTTACCTCGATTAATCGAAAACCGTCAGTAGCAACCACTTTTAGCCCATCCTTAGAAGAAGCTAAATAAACACTAGTTAATTCTGGCTTCATTCCTGAAACAGCTGTTGCTGGTAATACTTTTTTAATAGCTTCCGAAAGTGTTACTGGACTTAATAAAAAATCATTTTCTTTTTTTATTTGCGGAATCAAAGGAAACTCTTCGTCTTCGTTTATTTTTATTTCTGCTTCAAAAACATCTGTTGATATTTTCAAAGAATTGCCACTTTTCTCTAAAGTTAGAACATTGGAAACTAACCCACTAATAACTCCGCTTAAAATTTTAAAAGAGACCACAACTTTCCCCTCTCTTTCCACTGAAGCTCTAGACCTAACAATTAAGCCAGACTCTAAATTAGTAACACTTAAAACAAGCTCCCCTTTTATTGCTTCTAAAAGAACGCTAGACAAAATAGGAAGAGATGTGTTTGTGGTTGTTAAAGACAAACACTTTTTAACAGCCTTCTGAATGTTCTCCTTAGTAAGAGTTATTTTCATTTAAATTTATTATTATTATTAGAGTGTGTAAAAGTGGAGAACGCCCCAAAAGCCTTTTCTAGAAAGAAGATTTTTTCATCAAGAAAACTTTTTTGTTTGTGCATAAAAAACTGCAAAACTGTATTTATTTTTCAACACAACCTATAAACAATTTTTTAAACAGTTAATTAACAGATACGAGCTAGGATAGAAGAAACTTCTTGTTTTAATAACGGATCCTGCTCTATTGTTTTTGAAATCTTGTTATAGCTATGCATAATTGTTGTATGATTTTTACCTCCAAACTCTTTACCAATCGCTGGATAAGACAGACCTAATTGTCTTCTAATTAGGTAAATAGAAACCTGCCGAGGCTTCATAATTTCTCGCCCCCTTTTCTTTCCTTTTATTTCTTCTTTTTTTATTCCAAAAAACTCTCCCACGGCTTGTATTATTTTTTCTGGGGTTTGTTTTATTGGTTCGCTTGTTTGTATTATTTTGCCTAAAAACTTCTCAGCATTTTCCAAACTAGGAAAAGATTGCTGTAATTCACAAACTGCCAATAATCGATTTAAAACTCCCTCTAATTCTCTTACATTGGTTTTAATGCTTTGAGCAATAAAAAGAAGCGTTTCTTGGGGGATTTCTTCTGGGTAGATTTCTTGAGCTTTTCTGGTGAGAATTGCCATCCTGGTTTCAAGGTCAGGCTTTAAAACATCAACAATAATTCCTCCTTCAAAACGAGAACGCAACCTTTCTTCTAATGTTGCAATTGACTTTGGTGGACGATCAGAACAAAGAACAATCTGCTTATTGTTTTGATAAAGAGCGTTAAAAACATGGAAAAACTCTTCTTGAGTTTTCTCTTTCCCTCCAATAAATTGAATATCGTCTATTAAAAGAATGTCGATACGACGATAAGCTTCCTTAAAAGAGTCTATTTGTTGTTTTTTAATAGCACCAACCAGCTCTGTGGTAAACCTTTCCGATGTAACATATTTTACAATCAGCCCACCGTTCTTGTTGGCACTATTCCCAATAGCTTGCAATAAATGGGTTTTCCCTAAGCCAACCCCTCCATGAATAAAAAGAGGATTGTATTTGGTTCCTGGGAACAGGGCAACCTTTTTGCAAGCAGAGAAAGCAAGCTCATTGTGGTTGCCAGCAATAAGATTGTTAAAGGTATATCTTGAATTAAGGCCTGTTTCGGTTGTTTGGGTGGGGTGGAAATTTTGACCTGCCGTTTCTTGACTGTCTTCGGAGTTTAAGTGGTTTTCCGAGAAGGCATTGGGGAGGGGCTCAGCAGAATGGTTGTTTTTTAAAATCGGCTTTTGAGGTTGAGTAATTCTAAACTCTAATTTTTCTATTTCTCCATAGTGCTTAGCCAATGATTTTTTAACAAATAAAGAATATTTATTTTCTAACCACTCCTTACTAAAGCCGTTGGGCACTGCAACAACTGCTTGCTTGTTGTTTATTTCTAAGATAAAGGTATTGTTAAACCAAGTAACAAAAGTCGCCTTACTGATTGTAATTTCAACATCGCCAAGGACCGCTTGCCAAATCTCCTTTTTGTTCATAAGAGTGTCTTAGGGGAGGAAAAAATATGTTAGCATACTTCCTTTTTTTAAAAAAATAAAAAATGTTCAAAAGCTGTTGAAAAGAAAAAATTGACAATCAAACAGCCTATGTTTACCTTATAACATGTGCTAATAAAATAACAATAAGTTTATGGCTACCAAAAGAACATATCAACCAAAAAAAAGGAAAAGAAGTAAAAGCTGTGGGTTTCGTGGCAGAATGAAAACCAAAGGAGGGCAAAAGGTTTTAGCAAGAAGAAGGAAAAAAAAGAGAGAGAAAATAACCAATGTCTAAAAAAGAAAGCCTTTTAAAGGAAGATGTTTTAAGCGGTATAAGCGTGGTTTCTTTAAGAAAAGCGACTAGCCTAAAACCTAAAACAATCGTTTTGGTTTCTAAAAAGACAGAAAAAAGAGCAGTAAAAAGAAACCTAGCTAAAAGGAGAATCAGGGAATCTGTCTTTTTTTTTAAAAAAAGAAATCCTCAGTTTAAAGAGTTGGTGTTTATTGTTTTAGTAAGGAGCGTAAATATTTCTTTTCCAAACATTAACCGCTCCCTAGAAAGACACTTTAATAAAAAACCATTATAAATGTTCAAATTTTTATTTGACGAACTGCTTTACCGCCCCCTATTTAACGCCCTGATTGTTTTTTATAAGTTTTTTGGAGATTTTGGAATCGCCATTATTCTTTTAACAATTCTTATTAAAACAATTCTTTATCCCCTAACTAAAAAACAGGCCACTTCTCAACATCAAATAAAAAACCTCCAACCGCAAATAAAAGAAATAAAAGAAAAATTCAAAAACAACAAAGAACAGCAAGGAAAAGAGGTTTTAGCGCTTTATAAAAAAGAGAACATAAACCCTGCGCTGGGTTGTTTAATTGCCCTGATTCAACTTCCCGTTCTTTTTGCTTTGTACAGGGTTCTAATTCCTGGTAACGCCGCACTCTCTCTTGTTGATGGACATTTAGCGGTCTCTCAGGGACTGCTTTATGGGCATTCTTTCTTTCAAGGAGTAACCGAAATGAACACAACCTTTCTAGGGATTGTTGATTTGGCTCAAAAAAACTTCTTCCTTGCCCTACTAAGTGGGGCGTTACAGTTTGTCTACTCTAAGCAAATCATGCCACCAGCTCCAAAGAAAAAAGAAAAATCCGAAGAAGGCTCAAGGGAACCAGAATTTCAAGACATTCTTAGCGGGCAAATGCTTTACATGATGCCGATAATGGCCTTTGTTTTTGCACTTGGCTTCCCCGCAGGCCTTCCTTTTTACTGGAGCATAAGCACGGCGGTTTCAATCTTGCAGCAATATTTTATTAAGAAAACAGTAGGAGGAAAAAAATAAAGAGAGTCGATGAATCTTTCTGCTAAAATTGCCATAAACACCCTTCTTTCTGCCACGGCAAAAATCACCTGGACCATTGTTGCCCTGGTTGCCTGGGGGCTAACAGCAAGACAGTTAGGCGCAGAAGGTTTGGGAAAGTACGCCACAATTTTGGCTTTTTTCTTTTTCTTCTCTTCCTTGGGTGATTTAGGGCTAAACCAAGTTGTTTTAAGAGAAATTTCCAGAAAAGAAAACGACTCTAAGGGAGAAGAAAAAATTATCAGCGCCGCCCTTCTAATTAGAATGGGGTCTTCTGCCATCCTAATGATCCTGGCGCTACTCTTTGCCCTTCTCCTTCCCTACTCTCTCGACATAAAAAAGGGCATTGTCCTGGTTTCTCTTGGTTTGTTTTTTTCTTCTGGATACCAAACGCTTTCTGCTATTTTTCAAAAAAGGCTTTTAGCATACAAGGTGTCTTTTTTAGAGCTTTTAGGAAGAATCTGCAACTTGTTGTGGGTTTGGGCTTGTTTTAGTTTTGACAAGGGTCTTTTATGGATTCTTTGGGGCCTTGTTTTTTCCTGGACAATAACTTTTTTAGGAGTGTTTTTTATAACTAAAAAAGAAATCAAGATTAGCTTTTTGGGGAGCGGAGGAACGGCTAAAAGATTAATCAAGGAAGCGCTTCCCTTGGGAATTTCAGCCATTGTTACCTTTCTTTATTTTCGAATAGACACTATTATTCTTTCTGTGGTTAAGGGCTCTCAAGATGTTGGACTTTATGGTGCCGCTTACAAAATAATAGAAAACCTTTCCTACTTTCCTGCAATGTTTATGGGGCTTGTAGCTCCGTTATTTTCTCGCTATGTTTTTAACGACCATGAAAAATTCAACAAGATTCGCCTAGAGTCGTTAAAGGCGATTGCTCTAGCTGCTACAGGGATCTCTTTTGGGGTCTTTGCTTTAGCACCGGAAATTGTAAAAATTATCAACGGGCCTGGCTTTGAAAAGTCTGTTTGGGCACTAAGACTACTAACGCCTTCTATTTTTGGAATATTTTTAGGACAGTATTTTAATTCGGTTCTAATCGCAGCCAATCTACAAAAAAGGCTTTTAAAAATTTTCCTATTAGCTGCCTTTTTAAACATAAGCCTTAACTTAATCCTCATCCCCAAATATTCCTTTTTAGCCGCAGCAGTCATTTCTTCAGTAACAGAGGTTGTTGTCTTTTCTCTTTCTGCCTTTTTTGTTTTTTCAAAATTTAAGAAAATATTTTTTTCTAATATTTTTTTCCGTCTTTTGCTTTCTGGAACAGGGATGGTCCTTGTTCTTGTTTCACTAAACAGCCTCTTTCTTCCTTTTCGTATTTTGGCGGGCGGAGGAACATATCTTCTTCTTGCTGGATTTTTTGGGATTTTTTCCATAAAAGACATAAGGGAAATGCTAAAAGGGAATAATGTTTCTTAAAAAATGAAGCTCTCGGTTATTTTTGTTAATTATAACTCAGCGCATAATCTAAAAAGGGCTATTTTGTTTTTTATTGAAGAAAAGCAAGAAAATAGCCAGACAGAAATTTTAGTGGTGGACAACGGAGAGTTTCTAAGAAACAAAAGACAGTCTTTGCCGTCGATTTTAGGGGAAAAGCTGTGCAAAAACATTAAGATTATCAAAAGCTCAAAAAATATCGGCTTTGGAAGGGCCTGTAACCTAGCGGCTAAGAAGGCAATCCAAGAAAATCTCTTATTTCTTAATCCAGACTGCTTCTTGTCTTTTGGTCAAGCCAAAATTCTTTTTAAAAGACTAAGCCAAAAGAAATACCCCACCATTGTCGCCCCCCTGTTAAGCACTTCTTCTGGCACAAAACAAAAACATGCCTCTGGACAAGTTGGTTTTTTAGAGCGGATTTTCTTAAAAAAACAATTTAATAGCTCAATAAACAGCTCTAGTCGGCCAGGGCATTCCGAAAGAGAAGTTGACTGGCTCAGTGGCGCCTGTTTTCTTATAAGAAAGGAAGTTTTTTTGCAACTAAAAGGTTTTGATCCGGGCTTTTTTCTTTATTTTGAAGACAAGGATTTTTCTTTTCGGGCAAAGGAAGAAAATGTTCAGCTATTAATAGAAAAAGATGTTTCTGTTAAACACCTAGAAAGCAAAAGCAGAATTCCCTTTACCAAGAGAAAGCGCTACTATTACCAGTCGCAAGATTTGTTTTTAAGAAAGCATTTCCACGCATTGTTTTGCTTGATTTTTTGTTTTCTACGGCTTCCTGTTTATTTTAAAAATGTTTATTGGAAAAAGAAGTAAGTTTTTTAAAGCAACTTCCTGGTTGTCTTTTTCGGTCTTGCTAGGCTTTCTGTTTGGCTACAAAGAAAAAATAATTATCTTTTCTTTACCGTTGTTCTTTTTTTCTCTAAGCCTTTCTTTTTCCTTAGTTTCTCTTATTTTCCTCTTGCCATTTCTACCAGCTCTTAACCTAGGGCCAGAAATAGACCTTGCCTCTAGTCGCTTAATTATATGCTCTTTATTTTGGGTGTTTGCCATGGGCTTCTGTTGGGGCCGGCGACCCGTTTGGGCGAAAAATAAAACTGCTTTTCTGATTATTCTTTTTTGTTTCTGGTCTTGTCTTTCTCTTTTCTACTCGCCCGTTACAGAAAGAACAGTAAGAAAATTATTGGTTCTTCTAACCATTGCCCCTATTTTTTTCGTTGCTTATGGACTAATAATGGAAAAAGGATTACTTCTAAGAAAAAAAATAGTTACCGCTCTTGGAGTTTCTGGAGCTGTTGTTTGTTTTTTCGCTTTATCTTTTTTTCTTCTGCAATTTTTAGTGGACTCAAAAACGCTTATCTCTTGGTGCACCGATCGTTTTGGTCCTTTTTTTTGGGGAACCACCGCTTCTTTAGCAGTTAAAAACAATCCTAGCTGGCTAGTCGATCTTTCCGGAAAAGACTTCCTAAGAGCGTTTCTTCCTTTTCCTGATCCTCATATGCTCAGCTTTTTTCTTTCTTTTTCGCTGCCTGCTCAGCTTTTTTCTTTCTTTGACTCAAAAAATAAAAAAAGGAAAGCGTTTTTTTTATTTGCGGTCATTTTAAGCGTTTTTACGGAAGCCTTAACTTTTTCTCGTGGAGGATACCTTGGTTTTTTAGGAGCAATTTTTCTTGCAGTGGTTATTTTAGCTATTCAAAAAAAAGCAAAAAATCTTTTTCTTTTCGCCATTCTTGCGGGTCTTTTGTTTCTTGGTCCAATAGGGGGTCGTCTAAAAAGCTCGTTCGACTTGTCAGAAGGTTCTAACCAGGGCCGGCTGGCTGTTTGGGCCAAGGCCATTTCCATTTCCAAAGAACATCCTCTTTTAGGAGTTGGTCTTGGAGCGTTCTCTTACGAGGTCAACTCTTTGTCAGAATATAGAGACCCAATTTATGCGCACAACCTTTACTTAGAGCTCTTAGCAGAAACAGGGATTATTGGAATCGGTTTATTTATGGCCATCTTGTTTGTAGCTATTCAAGGACTCAGAAGAGGATTGTTTCTTTCCAACAAAAAAGAAGCACTTTTGAGTGCTTGTCTTTTGGGCTCTTTTGTTTGGTTTTTAATCCACTCTTTTTTTGAAATGCCTCTTTATTCGCCAGTTATATTGCCTTTATTTTTTCTTCTATTGGCTTTTTCTAGTCTTGTAGAAAAGGAGAACAGGGAGCGCCCTAGGGCAACAGAGCCAAAAAATAAGAAGACTCCTTTAGTGTTGTTGGATTAGATAGGTCTGTTAATTCTTTATTGATTATTCGCAAAAGAAGAAAAGAGGCAAAAACAATGATTAGTCCAGCAAGAGCAGCAAAAATAGTTTCTTTGGCGTGCCCCACAGAAGAAGTATTGCCGGCAGAAACAAGATACTGAAACCCTCCAATCATAAACATTCCGGCGCCCAAAATTCCAATAACCGTAACAACAAACTTGTATATCTTGTTAACATATCCAGGGATAGTATCGGTAGCGCCATCCACGGGAATATCAATCTCTAAATCCCACTTGGCATAAGAAGCAATAACTGGCACAACAAGAAGAAAGAGCAGCAGGAGAAAGAAAAAAATCTTTTTTTTACTAATGTTTTCCATTTTTTTAGCTTAGTGTTAGCTCCTTTTTGGCTTTAGCAATTTCTATTAATTGTGCCGGGTTAGATGTGATTATTTGATCTTCCGTGTAAGAAGCGACCACCTTGATTGCAGCATGTTTTAGTCCCGCAAAAAAAATCCCTTCTCCTACTGAGCTTTCTAAAAGGAGAAACTTCTCTTGTTCTGTAAGATAAAAGGTTTCAGAAATAATATCAACCGAAGCCGGAGATTGCTTTAGTAGGAGCTGCAGAGAAGAGTTTGTAATAATGGGTTTTCCGTAGCGGGAATTTATAAAATCGGTAACATCTTGGGTAATGGTTGTTAATCCAGTGTAGTATTTTCGACACCGTTTGGCTATTTGGAACATAAAATCGCCAGCATCTTCATGGGCCATCATAATCCAGGCCTCGTCAACAATTAAAAGTCTTTTTCGCATATCAGAGCGAATTCTGTTCCAAATAAACTGCAAAACCAAATACATTGCTACTGGTCGCAAGATTTCTTCCATGTCTCGGATATTAAAAACAACCAGCTGGGTATCAATTCGAACATTTGTTGGCTTGTTTAAGAATCCGGCAAAGGTTCCTTCTGTATATTTTTCAAGCCTAGTGGCCAAGTCTTCTCCGCCACTCATGTTTCTTAGGACCTCATAAAGGAGAGACATTGTTGGGGGGTCTTGTGATGTTGCTTGGAACTCAGGAGAGTCAGGGGTAATATCTTTGGCCGCGTAAGCTTCTTTAATTGCTTTATCTAAAATAGAATCTTCTTCAGGGGTAATGTTTCCCAAAATAATTCTTGTTAATCCTAAAAGATTAGCAATATTACCTCGCAAAACATCTTCAGGGCTCTCATCTTCTTGAAGTACTGGCAGGTCAAAAGGATTTATATGATTGGGGGAGTTTAGGGAGATCTTAATAAAAGACCCTCCCACGGCCTCGCAAAGGTGTTTATATTCATTTTCTGGATCAATCACAATTACCTGCGCTCCCATCATTAAAGAGCGAACAATTTCTAGTTTTGTAAAATAAGACTTACCTGCGCCCGATTTAGCAAAAACTACCATGTTCGCGTTCTCCATTTTAAATCGATCAAAAAGAATCAAACTGTTGTTGTGTCGATTTATCCCGTAAAGAATTCCATCGTTAGAGCTTAAATTGGAAGAGGTAAAAGGGAAAGAAGTAGAAAGCGGGGAAGTGTTGAGGTTTGTAGAAGCGTCTAGTTCGTCGTTAGCAATGGGCAGAGTGGAAGCGAATCCTTGCTCCATTCTAAAAACGGCGGGCTTTAAATAAATTAAACGAGCCTCCATAGAAGACTCAATCGAAGCGCTTAAATCTTCTAGCTCTTTGGGAGAGTTTCCATAAATAGTAATGTAAACACCAAAACGAAAAAATCTTTCCGTCCCCTGTTGTAAACGATCTCTTAGTTCTTCAATGTCGTTAAGGGATGTTTCTAGGATTGGATCTCTGATTTTTCCAGACTGAGACTCCATAGTCATTCTAGATTGAACTTGTGTTGCAGTTTTACGCAAAGATTTTAAAATAACATTTGTATCAATGGGATGAATAAACATGGAAACATCTAGCATTTTATCCAGATTGATAACCGAAGAAAACCAGCCGGTTTGTAAATAGCGAGGATAAGTAATAATAAAAATTGTTTTGACCAGCTTCTCCCCAACTCGCAGAGACGAAGGCGTTACATAAAAAGAAGCCGGTGCAATTAAGTCTCTAATCGTTATAACCTCGTTTTGATATTCTCGTTCGCCACTATTCGGCGTTTTGTTGTTTTTATTTTTTGAAAAAAAGAAAGACATAATAAGTTAAAAAGAAGTATTAATAGCCATCTCCTCTATTGGAGCTAGCTCCAGTCTTTCAATAGATCCCGGATTATACATTGAATAGTAAAGCTCTACTAGTTCCTGAGTTCCTAGTGCAACCATTCTAATTCCTGCTCCGCTCAATCCATACTGAACCTGTTCTACTCTTTGCCAAAGCTGATTTTTATAAACCACAAACCCTTTTTGCTTCTCTATGTCCTCTGTTTTTTTAGGAGTAAAAAAACCAAAGAACTTATCTGCCACTCCGCTTTTTTGGTTTTCTACTGGCGAAAAAGGAACAACAATGTAAAAAGTTTTATTCACAATATTGGTAACCGTAACCATAGAAGAAACATATTGAATATAATCTTCTGTTTGCATGTGGAGCAGTTCGTTTGTTTGTTTTCTGGAAATTTCTTGCAAACTTTCAATGTATTTCTTTAAATTTATTCTTCTGGAGCTGATAAGAATTTGGATTGGGAAGTCAAGAGAATTAAGAAAGCTTTGATATTGGTAAATAATCGCATCCTGCTCTTCTATTGATTTTAAATCAAAATTAATAGAAGAAACCATTAAAACAGATCTCAGTGCCCCATTTTTTAAAATCACTACCCCATCTTTTATTTCGTTGATATCCAAAAACTGCTGGGTGCTAGCACTTTGAATGTTGTTCCTTATTAATTTTTTTGCATTTAGACTTTCTTGCATTTTTTTTATTTTTCTTGGCTGTCCAATGTTTTTGCTAGCTTCTCTGCTTCTTTGTAAGAAAAAGACTTTTTAACAATAATAATTTCTTCCTCTGGTTTCCTAGAAAGTCGTTTTTCTACTGGACCGACTTCTTTTTTCCAAAGAAACTGCTTTCCCTTGCTGGAATAAAGAAAGATGTTCCCCAAAAAAACAATCATGTTTTGTTGGTAGGGTCGAATAAAAGCAAAAGCACACATTGTTCCCATTATTACAACAGAAAAAGCAATAAACAAAGAAAAGTCTACCAACCTCCAAATAAGAAGCATAATAACTGCTCCTCCTAAAAGCCAAAGGAACTGTTTTCCCGTTAAGGGACCAACAATCTTGTCTTCAATGTCAATATTTTGGGGAACCTTGAATCTCATTAAAATAAAAGTCTTTTATTGGTCTCAGAAACATTAAGAAGGGAATCGTTATCGTAAGAGTCGATCACTAAAAAGACTCTTTGCCTCTCTTGTTCCGATAGGTTTTTAGTATTTGGAGACTTTTCAATAAAAGATTTTTGGTCTTCTGCGGTGTGCTCAGAAATTCCAAAACGACTTCGGTAGTCTAATAACCAGTTTTGAACAGTAGGCCTTACTGGATCTTGTTTCCCCAAAAGAAGAACCGGTTGACTAGTTATTTCCTGAGCAGCTATTTGAGGCCTTGATTCCAGTGCCTGTTTTATTGTGCGCTTTGCTATTAAGTCACCACTTGTCTCTGTTTTTTCTAAAGAAGGAGCACTTCTTTGGCTAAAAACAAAAGGGGTAGTCGGTTGTTTTGTGGGTTGTGGCAAAGAAGGACGAGCACCAGCATTGGCCTGATTTTCTTTGATGGCAATTTTTTGCACCTCCCTAAAAATTTGATCAATAGAAAAAACTTTTATTGATTCAAACAAAAGAAGCAATCTCTTTAGGACTTCTTTTTCTTTATTGTTCAAGGTGTTAACATTTTCTGATTGACTAAGATAGTGCATAATCGCTACGCTTTCTTGTTTGTCCATGCCATATTCATCTAAGTAGTCCTTCAGCCAAAATTCTATAGTAGGCAAAACTTCTTTTCCGGTCTTTGTTTTCCTTGGTTGATCGCCTATTTTTTCTTGGTTTTGTAAAAATGTTTCAATTAGCTTGGGAACGGTTTCGTCTGGCCAAATACTAATCGGTGTAAGCAACTGCTTTATTTCAAAAGGTTTCTTAAGATCAAAACCTCCATCGTAAAGAGGCAAAAGTAAGTGCTCAGCAATAAGCTTCATTTGTTCTTTTTCTGGAATTACAGGAAAAGCAACCCAGTTCATCCTTATCCTTAAAACAGCCAGTTCTTTTTCTGTAAAAACTTCCCTCCAAAGATCCTCTTCTAAGTTTTTCAAAACCGTCAAAGCCTCTCCGGTTTGTTGAGTTTCCCAAACACCCCTTGCTTCTTCAATCAGCCCTCTTTTTAAATTTTCTTTTTCGTTATAGTTCATGCTTTTTCTGTTTTATTTTGGTCTTGGGCCTGGTCCCGAATAGATAACTAGATATTGCCACCTCCAGGATGGACAATGTTTTGATCATCTTGTGGTTTTTTCGTAGCGCTGGACAGCCCACTCTTACCAGCTTTAAATCTTGAAGCTTGAGCAAGCTCTACATCCTTTATGAACTTATCCAAGTTCTCCTTTGCTTTGTCGCTAATATTTGTCCAGCCCGGAACTTTGTTTTTTATATTCTCTTGTGATTCTTTAAGGTAGACTAAAACTCTTGGTTTTAATAAGTGAGCTGCTTCTACGCCTTGGTTTGCTAGGCGGTCATAAAGATCTTCGGCGTAAGGAAGGGGTGTACGGCGACCATCTTTGGTCCTAGCAAGCACATTATCTTCTCCAAGATTGGAAACATAATCGCGCGAGCTAACCTTTTGAGTCTTTTTAAATATTTTCCTTTGTCGTTTTTCGTTATCTTCAATTAACCTCATTCTACCGGCCTTGGGGTCGTATTCCAAAAACTCAGTACTGTTGTAATCGCGGGTTCGTTCTCCAATTGCTTGAGCTCTAGCTGCCAACCGAACGGATCTTCTTTCGGAAAAGTTATCTTTAAAGAACTCATTGTGCTGTGTGGTATTGTAACCATTTTTTGTAAGGAGATCGTTCATATCTGTATTAGCCTGAATCTTTAGAACAATTGCCTCTCTCTTGCTTTCATCGGCAGAGGCGAAAAGAGAAATGAGTTCGGCCGTTTCCATATACTCTAGACCTTTGGTTGCTTCCTGTACTTTTTTGTCATCAACGGCGTCATAATTAAAAGTATCCTGCCAACGAGTACGATCCACCGAAGATCTTGCTGCTGCAATATGTTGCTGATCTTCGCTTTCTGCCAAGCCCTCATTAAGATCGGTGTACGCCGCAAGAGCCCTTACTTTAGACAAATCGCCTCGAGATGATTCCAATTGTTCTTGATTGCCTTGTTTTTCTTCGTCTGTTTGGCTTTTTTCAACAGCAATTTCTTGTTCTCTGATCTTATTAATCAATGTTTGCTCGGCCTGCCCTAAATTAAGATCTCCTTCTGGTTCTATGCCTAAAGTTAGCTTTAAATTATCTTCCATTGCCACTATTTGGTTTTCAATATCGGCGTCATCAATGTCGACGCCATCAATGTCTAGCCCACCCTTTAAAGCAACAGCTTTTGCATTTTCTCTTTGCGCATTTCTTTCGTTTTGAACCTGCCCTTCAACAATATTTCTTCTGATATTTGTTTTTCCGGTAATGGAATCCCAGACCTGACCGGCTGTTCCTGCTAAAGCTTGAGCATCATCCACTTCTTCTTGTTTACGAGACACTTTGGCGACTGCCCACATTGATCGAGCCACTTTTATTGGATTAAAAGCATTGGCATAACGAAGACCTTGAGATGTTTTTTTCCATTTAGATTCGGAAGCAGATAGCTGTTCTATCTCTTGTTGTTTTTGTGTGTATGCTTCGGTGTTTGGGCTCATGCCCGCCAACTGTGTTCGCGCCTCACCTGCTCTTAATCCTTGCTTTTCGGATCGAGCCTCGGATCTCTTTCTAGCAAAACGAAGAGCGGCGGAACCTGCCCCCATTGTAGTAAAAACAGCTGCGCCCGTCATCGCCATCTTCGCCGCTCCCATTACTGCTCCGGCGGCGACTACTCCCATAGAAGATGCGGCGAGCAACCCTCCCCAAAGCAAAACCGTAATAAGGGTCAATTTTATCCATAAACTTCCCAGTTCAACCTTTTTTTGTTGAACAATAGCCTTTGAATCTCCCAAGGCTTTTTCGGGATTTGTCCAAGAAGGTCCTTTGTTTAAGGCAATGTTTTGTTCTTGAGGTACATTGCTTTTTGTAAACTCTACAGACAAAATTACTTTTTGGGTCATTTGAGCGGCAAACCAAACAAAGAAAAAAAGTATTGGTCCTAAAAAGGCATACTTCAAAAAGGCACTCCACCATCGGTCAGCAATATTTTTGGTATCCGGCAGGACCAGGGCAATATAAGCAAAAGGAGAAAGTACCAAGAGCAACCAAAGAGCCACCACTCTAAGCAAAAGGAAAAAGGCGGTGGCAATAATAACCATGGCGGCCGAAGCCACAAAGATTGCTTCCATAAATACTCCCATAGAAAGTCCAGCAGCTTCTTCAAAATCATCCGCCCCAATTAATTTCAAAAGTCGTATAGGGATTTTAGTAAACCCATCCCAAAGCAAATCTCGAACAGCGCCAGACAAAATAGCAATCGGATTTCCAAAGAGATCAGAAAACATAATCACATGGGTCAAGTCTAGAATAATACCAGCAAAGAGAAGGCTAAAATTGGTTAAAAGCGCACAAATAGCTAGTTTAATTAGTAATTTTTTATAGTCGTATTTTTCTACACGGAGCAGTGTTCCTACGCCAACAAACAAAAGCACAATTACAAAAAACAAATTTACCAATCCTACAATTAAGCTCCAGCCACTTTGCACTACCGGATTGGTAACAAACCCTTGTAATTCATCTTTATAAAAAGTTGGATCAAAAAACTTATTAACCGCTACAGTGGCAATTTCAAAAAGAACCCAAAAAATAAATTCTGCTAGCCAGGCAAAGATCAAACAAAGCGTCATCGGAAGCTTAACCAAAAGAAGACCAAATGTTTCCCAAGCTATAGCTCCAAGCTTTTCTTTAAGCCATTCCCCCCATATCCCAGCATGAGCTGCTTCTGGAAAAAAGAATCCCCAAAAAATAAAACACACAAAAAAGACCCCCACTAACCAAAAAGCTTTATTTTTTTTTGTGTTCATTTTTTATTTTTTGCTTAAGTCCGACTGCATTATAAAACAAGTTCTTAGTTTTGGGAACCGGTAACAGGAAAGGAATTGTCTACTTTTTCCCAACTAGTCCCGTCTTGTGATTTTGCTTCATAAATAATCCAAGTAGAACCGTTATTTCCGGCGTACCACATTCGGTAAGGCGGTGTTTTTTCTTTAGGCGGGTATTTCTCGGAAACCACCATTGGCCCTGTTACATCTATAAAGTCACCATCTCCCATAGCGCCAATATCTAGCACCATGCCTTTTTTTGTCCAGCTAATGCCGTCTTTAGAAGTAGCGTAAAAAATTCGCCAAGCAACCTTTTCCGGACTTCCCATTCCGCCATAGCCGGCGTACCACATATGGTAAGTTCTGTCTTTTTCTTCACAGTAATCTCCGCAAACGGTGGAATTATAGGTTTTTTCTAAAATTACCGAAGGATCGGCCACATAAATATCGTCGCCGTCTCCCTTTTTACCAATGTCCAAAACTACGCCTGCCTTTACCCAGCTTAACCAGTTTCCACTAGGAGAAGAGGCGTAGTAAATTCGGGAAGCTTCTTTGCAAGAGGGGTGGCCATCTTCTCCGGCGTACCACATATGGTAAGTTCTATTTGCTTCAACACAGCAAGGAGGTCTTTTTATGCAAATTTTGTTAATATCCAAAACTACCGATGGCTCTCTTACATGCACCACATCAACGCAACCCGAAATCTTTTTTCTATTATCTCCTCTTTTTGGATTAGTTGGATCCCACCAATCATATTCACCGTTTAGGTCGCTTATGTCTAAGTTTAATCTTTGTTTGGTCCAGGTAAAGCCATCGTCTGAATCGGCCCTAAAAATTCTCCAAGCGGCCAGCTCGGCAGAATCATTAATGTAGCCGGAATACCACATTTTAAACTTTGTTGTTTCTATTTCTCCGCTACAGGTCACCATTCTTTCTTTCAGAACCCAAGGATCATGAACATGTGTACTATCCATATAAGGAATTGGCGATCTTGGGATTCTCCCATCTGTTCCTGTAAAGGCAGAATCTTCTGGGATAGTGTTATTTTTTTTGTGCCAAGTTAGTGCGTCTTCAGAATTAGCGTGGTAAATTCGCCAACTAGCACCATCCATTCCTCCATACCACATTCGCCATTTATTAGAATCGCTTTGCGGTAATGGTGCATCGCCGATCAGGTTCGATCCCACCGATTGTGGCATAATTACTCCAGGGGAAGAAACATAAACCTTGTCTCCAATGCATTTACAAAGCGTACCCACAAAAATTCGACCATTAGTGCACTCATCGTTAGATCGAAGAATAGAACCTCCAGAAGAAGTCTCTTGACCCACCTCAATCTGAGCGTCGGTGTTGGTTTGTTGTTGGGCCGTTTCTTCGGATTTAGCCGATTCCCAGAGTTTATTTTTGGCATAACGAGTGGTTTCGGAAATATTTTTAAACCCTAATCCCAAAACAACAACTAAGACAAGGAAATAAAGCAGATAAAGTTTTCTTTTTAATGGATGTTGCTTCTTGCTTTTTTGTTTTTTTTGCTTAAGCATATTTTTTAATCATTAGTTTTTATAATAGCGGTAACTATTTTTGGTTTAGCTGCATAGAACCAAGAAAATAGAACCAAAAGAACCGTTCCTGGAGTAAGCACATCGACAATCGGAATTAAGGCGGCCAAGCTATCAAGGACCAAGGGAAGAACTATTTTAGAGGCGGCTTGAGCCATTTTCTTGTCCTTGCCTCCCATTTCAAGCCACAGAATCACAGCTACTATCAGCTTAAAATATCCAGAAAGAACAATGTCTAAAACGGGAACAGGAATCATGTCGCAAAGATCGGCCACAATTGCTGGCAACAAAGCCGCTATAAAAACAAGAGAATTATAATCCTTCTCTTTCTCTCCTTTTTTGTTTTTTGTATTACCCATGTTCTTCTTTTTCTAGAAATGTTTCAGCCTGGATAGCTTTTTTGTTAACTCCCTCCAGTCTTTTAAGGATAATTCTTGCGGTCTTTTCTTTTCTAGCAAAATCCCCGCACCTTCCAATTCTTCTTTTCCTATTTTAAAACCAGCCACTAAATTATTAACCAAAGTTTTCCTGGGTGAAGAAAATCCAACCTTAATCACCTTTTTTAAAATCCCTAATTCGCTAGTGGCAAAAATTTTTAAGGACTGCTTTGTCTTTATTTTTAAAATGGCGGAGGCCACCTTTGGTTCAGGGAAAAAACAATTCGCAGGAACAATCTCTACTATTTCGGCTACTCCAGACATTTGAACAAAAAGACTTAACGGGTTGGCGTGTGGTGGCTTGGCACAGACTCTTTGGGCCACTTCCCTTTGAACCAAAAGAACAATTAAACTTGGCTTATTCCCCAATTCTAGCAGACTTTTTAAAATTAAAGAACTAATGTTGTAGGGAATATTAGCAACAACCTTATATCCTTCTAAAAAATCATTTTGAATTAAAAGAGGCAGGTTGATTTTTAAAAAATCCCGATTAAGCAAAAGAAAATTCTTTTTTTGCCGGAATTTATTTTTTAAATAAGCGCTAAACTTAGAATCCTTTTCTATTGCAACTACCTTCTGGGAAGAAGCAGTTAAGACTTCTGTTAGCACTCCCAGTCCAGAACCGATTTCTAAAACAGAATCCGATCCAGAAAGATCGGCTGTTTCTATGATTTTATTTAAAACTGATACAGAAACAAGAAAATTTTGCCCCTCCTTTTTTAAAGAAGCAGCTCCCAACTCTCTTAAGACTGCCTCTATTTGAGATTGATCCATGTTTATATAAAGTGGAGCGAGAGACGGGATTCGAACCCGCGACCTTCTCCTTGGCAAGGAGACGTTCTAGCCAACTGAACTACTCTCGCATTTCTTCAAAAAGAATTATTACATTTCTATTTTTTTTGGCAAACTAACTTCCGATTATTTAACCCAATGTTTATCTTTTAGTATCCGATCTTCCTCCATTTTTTTCTCTTTTATTTTTTCTCGGCTTTTTGTTTTTAATTCTTCTAGGTCAAGGTTGTTTAATTTTTGTGCCTCCTTGGCCAGGACTCCTTTTTTATTTAAAAGAGGATCTTCTAGGACTCTTGACAAAAGAACATCAAGGATTGCTCCCATTTTAGGACCTTTTTCCACCCCTGCCAAAAACAAATCGTTCCCGTTTATTTTTAGCATCCCAACATTAATAGGATCATTAGAAACTTTTTCTACCAAATATTCCAAGTGCCTTAACTTATAAGGTTTTGCCTTAGGACAACCGCTTCCCAACCTGTCGGCAATTCGCAAATCCAAAAGATCCTTTATATTTTCTTTGCCTGTTTTTCTAATTAATCTTCGCACGCTGGCCGGAGTCACTGTCTCCGCTTCATAGTAAAACATGTGATTTTTAACCAAAAGGGATGTTTTTTTAATTATTTTTTGAGAAAACTTTAATCTTTCCAATACTTTTTCTACCATCCTTGCTCCCAAAAGATCGTGGTTGTAGAAAGTACTCAGCTCTCCCTCGCCTCTTTTTACCTGAGGTTTGGCAATGTCATGGAAAAGAGCCGCTAATCTTACAGAAAGCTTAGTGCTAGGACAAAACTCCAGGGACTTAAGAAGATGTTCATAAACTGTGTAAACATGGTGTCGGTTTTGCTTTACGCCAATAGTGCCTGCTAGTTCCGGAATAATAAGGCAAAGAATGCCTGCCTGTTCCAAAAGCTCAACCCCTTGACTTGGCTTAGGAGATAGAACTATTTTCTTAAACTCTTCTCCAATTCTTTCTTCGGAAATTTCTTTTATTAACTGTGCTTCTTTTTTAAGTGCCCTAAAAGTTAATGGTTCTATTTTAAAATCAAGTTGAGCAGAAAAACGAACACCCCTTAGTAAACGCAAGGCATCTTCCCTAAACCTATCAGAAGGATTTCCCACCGCTCTTATTAATTTGTTTTTTAAATCAACTTTTCCACAGAAAGGATCAACGATTCTGTGCAAAAAGGGATCAAGAGCCATCGCATTGATAGTAAAGTCTCTTCTTCCAAGATCTTCTTCTATGTTTTTAACAAAAAAAACTTGATTCGGGCGTCGTCGGTCAAAATACTCTCCTTCCTTTCTGAATGTTGTTACTTCTATTATTCCTATTTTTTGATCTTCGCTTTTAATTCCCACTGTTCCAAAGTTGTTTGTGTAAAAACTTTCTGGGAAAAGGCGCTGAATATCTTCTGGCAAAGCCTCTGTAGTCAAATCCCAATCTTTGGGCTTCTTGTTTAAAAGAATGTCTCTTACGCAACCACCAACCAAAAATACTTGGTATTTATTTTCCCTTAATACTTCTGCAATTTTTTTTACCTCCTTGGGCAAGGCAATGCTCATTGTTTTTTAATAAAGAAGGCTTGGTTTGTAGTTTTTTGATCCCTGTTTTTAAACATGATCGAAAATTTCTCCAAGAAAGTCAAAGAAGTTTTTGCCATTTTGGACTTGAATTTAAGAAAAATTGCGACACTACCTTTTTGTTTTTTGATTTCTAAATAAGAAAGATCAAAAAAGGACAAGTAAACATTTGGCAGGCGAAACCAAGACCTAACAGGTCGAAAGGCTTTAAGCCAAGAACCGGAATCAGCCACTACAAAGATCTTTCCCCTGCTTTTAAGCTCCATAATTTTGGGAGTATGGCTATGTCCTAGAACCAAAATATCAATGTCCAAGTTTTTGTTTAGAAATCTCTTAACTCTTTGATAGTAACTAGACTCTCTTTTTTCCGCCCAAATTCCTGTCGATGTGATTCCATAATCCTTAAGATTTTTTAAAAGATCCCTTCTTGTTAGGCGGAAAATAAGATAAAAGCCCAAAAGAAAAAAAATAAAAACAAAACTTAAAATAATAATAAAATTTGCCAAATATCTTATTGGCCCCAAGAGATGGGTAAAATAAAAAACACTTGGTACCGCTACAATACCCAGTCTTGTTCCAATAGCCCACAGAAGCAAAACCAAAGAAAAAGATGTCATTACAAGAAAAAAAGAAACGAAATATCTTAAAAGAGGGGCCAGTTCTCGGTAAAAATAGTTAGAGAAAAACCACGAAAAACCAAGATTTATTGGCTGAAAACAAATTAAATCCTTTAACCAAAAATTATTTTTTTTATTTTTCTTAGCTACTCTAGCTATTTTAAGAAAAATGTTCTTACTAATATGATAGCCATAAGAAGTTGATGCTGGATTTTTAAAGTCGGCTATCTTATTAAACGGATCAAAGCGATGACCATGTTCTATTCTTATTTTCTTTCCTCCCAAGAAACGAACAATAAATTCTTCACAAATCAAGGATATTCCCCATTTTTCAAGCTCTTCTTTGTAGCCTTTTACAAAAGATAGTTCTTGGTCGTGGTTTCCAGGGATGGCTGTAATGGTAATCTTTTTGGCTGCCTCGCTAAAGGCGGAAAATATTTTTTTATGGGTCTTTATAATGAATTTTAACTTTTCTAGCTCTTTCCTTGATTCTATTTCCCATAAATTTAAAAAATCGCCGGCAAGGATTAGCTCTTTGGTTTCGCCAGCTTTTTTTTCCTTAGAAATCTCTTTTAAAAATGCAATCAACTCACTTTCTGCTTCAAAAGAGTTTAATCCCCCTTCTCCTCCAATATGGGTGTCGCTGATAATATAAATTTTTGATAATTTTCCCTGAGACCTAAAAAGCATAAAGAATGTGTTTTAAAGAAATTACTTTGTTTCCTATTATAATAGAGATAGCATCAAAACGATAATTTCCATCAGGATCCAATCCTTGTTGCTTAATAAAAAAAGAAGCTGTTTTCTTTATCTTCCTTATTTTGTTAGCATTTATAGAAGATTCGGGATTTTCAGAGTCCTTGTTTATTTGCTGTTTTCGGCACTTTACTTCTACAAAAACCAAAAGATTTCCCTTTTTTGCAATTAAGTCGATTTCTCCAAAGGAAACCGAGTAGTTTCTGGCAACAACATTAAATCCTTTTCTTGTCAAATAATAACAAGCAATGTCTTCTCCTCTGTTCCCTCGTATTTTCCGTTGATTCATATCTGGTTATTTTTTAATTTGAGCAAATTGTTCCACGTGGAACAATTTGCTCAAATTAAAAAATGCGATCAAGCCAAAGGAAAAAATGAAATTTCCTTGGCTCAAAGTGTATAAATAGTGATCAAATATACCAGAAAATAATAAAAACAAAATTAAATAATTAATAAAAAATAATTTACTATTTGAATTTAAAATAAAAAAAGATTTTATTTTTTTAAAAAAATAAAAAATAAAAAATAAAAAAATAAAGATTCCCGATTCACTAAAAATCAAAAGATAAATATTATGAACAGGCTGGATATACCATGGCGTTAGATAGTTTTCCTTTAAAAAGGAACCTTCTAAGCAAAAGCCACCCAATCCTGTTCCTATAAAAGGATTTTGTTTTATTATTTTTATTGCATTGTCGCTATATTTTTTTCTTAAAGAGATATTTTCCTTAAATGTTTTAGAGCTTGGATTAAAATGGCTTTTTGTTTTTTCTATTCCCAAAAAGATTGATCCCAATAAAAGAGCGATTAAAAAAAACATAATTATTTTTTTCTTAGAAAAAATAAATCCCCCGAATAACAGTAAAAACAAAATTAATAAATTAATCTTGGAAAAAGAAAAAGATATTGCCAGCGTGATCAAAAAAAGAACTACAATAAGGATTCCTCTAAATTGTTCCACGTGGAACAATTTAGAGGAATCCCCTGTATTTAGTAGGGTTATCCCCAAAATAATGGCTAGTCCCAGCAAACCAGAAAGAACATTTGGATGTGGTTGAGTTCCATAAGCCCTTATTATTTTTCCGCTGGAAGTGTCTATCTTAGCTACTCTAAGAGTGTCTTTGTTTATAACACTTTCTCCCAAGTACTTAAAACCAATGGATTCCTGATTTGCGTACTGAACAATGCCGATAAAGGATTGCAGTAATATTGAAAGAAAGAAAACGATCATAATTATTCTCATCTTCTTTTTGGTATTCATTTTAGTTATTCCAAAAAAGAAGAACCAGAACCACAAGGAAAGGTGGAAAAATTTATACAAAGAGAGGATTGGATTCTCTGAACAGGCTATATTTAAAGAAAAAAGAACAAGGAAGAGCCAGGGATATTTATTTGACAAAACAAGATTAATCTTTGATAATATGAAAGCATGATTCAATAATGCCAAAACAAATAAAACAATCTCGGCCAAAGAAATGGAAAAACCGTTATATTCAACAAAAAAATTTCCAACAAAAGAAAATTCTGGCCTAAAAAAGAGGCGAAACTGATACATCCCTAAGAACACAACACAATAAAACAAAAAGCTGCTTATTTTCTGGATACTCATCGTCATTTTAGAGGATTGATATTTTATGATTTATGTGTTATACTATAGGGGCAATGATTTGACGAACAAGTTCGGGAAAAGTCTTTTGGGAAAATTTCTTAAAAGGTTTTTGCTGAGCGTAAATATAAAACAAAAACAAAAAAGAAGAAAGAAGAAAGAAAACAAAAACAAAAAAGAAGCTAACTTAAAAAACGCTTGGTAAAAACAAAGGAACGAAAGTTCCCAAACTCGTTATTGGATTATGTCTTTTTGTGGTTTGTCACCCTACAAAAAAAGACTGGCAACGACCTTCTAATAACGAGCTCGGCGGGCGGCAGTCCCCTCTAAAGTAATATAAACGGGGGAACACTGCCCCCGCTTTTTGTTTTCCAAAATTGCGTAAGTTTGAATTTTCAATAAAAATTGTTAAACTGGAACCAGTTATTAGCTAAGCAAAAAGTATGGATGATTTCCTAAAACAACAAGAAGCCAGTCTTCTAAAAAAGAGCAAGGAAATAAAGGAGCAGATTGACGGCTTTTCTTGCAATCCCGGTTCCGAAAAAGACAAGGATCATAAAGTCTGTTTTCCTGACTATGGAAAAGAAGAGCAAGACAATGCAGAAGAAGTTGACGAATATCAAACAAAGGTAATCCTAGAGGGTCAGTTGGAGAACGATCTTGGAAGGGTTGAATTGGCTTTAAAAAAAATCAAAGAAAAAATTGGCTATGGAATTTGTGAAAAGTGCAAACAGCCTATAAACAGGGAAAGACTGGCCATAAAACCAGAAGCTCGTTATTGTGTAAACTGCGCTCAATAATTTAAACTTATTTTCTTGCCTTCACTTTTTTTCAAAAAGGGCTTAGGAGTTTTTTCTTGGTATTTTTTTCTTTTTTTCTTTCCGTTAATTGCTGAAACCGTTTTTAGACGGATTTTTTTAGATTTTTCCCGATCAAATTATTTTTCGGAACAATCAACCCTTATTTGTAATAAGGGGCTGGCTTTTGGCATTGATTTTAATTTTAATTTAATTCTTTTTTTTAATTTTTTTATTCTCGTTACCCTACTATTCTATGCATTGAAGGTTGCAGGTCCTTTTAAAAAGAAAAGCCTTCTGTTTCTTTTGTTGGGTGCATCTTTTTCTAATTTCGTGGATAGGATTTCCTTGGGATGTGTTGTTGATTATATTGATTTGGGGCTTTGGCCAACTTTCAATATTGCAGACACCTTTATTGTAATTTCCCTATCTCTTCTTTTTATTCTTTATAACAGAAAGGTTTTCTAAGATGTTTTCTTCTCTAAAATCATTTGTTGTTGTGGGGCTTGAATGCCAGGAAGTAGAAATAGAGGCCGATAAATCGGGGGGACTGCACAATTTTTCTCTCGTAGGATTAGCAGATACAGCAGTTAGAGAATCCAAAGAAAGAGTGGATGCAGCTATTAGAAACAGTGGCGCCAAGCCACCGCATCATTTTGGGAGGATTACCGTTTGTCTTGCTCCTTCTCATATCAAAAAAACTGGCTGTGGACTAGATCTTCCCATTGCCATTTCTATTTTAGAAGCCACTGGACAAATCAAAAGCAATAAAGAAAAAGTCGCTTTTGTAGGAGAGCTCGCCCTAGATGGAAAAATAAGAAAGACTCCTGGCATCCTACCCATTGCCATAGAAGCTTCAAAAAAAGGATTCAGTAAATTGTTTATTCCCTGGATTAATTTAAAAGAGGCTTCTTTTGTTAAGAACATTCAGCTCATTCCCTTAAAAGAACTTAAAGACTACATTGAAATGGTCAATATTGGCCATTTCCCTTCCAGCAGGGCTGTGGCAGAAAAGAAAAGAGAAGAACGCTCTCCCCTTTGTGATATCAAAGATGTTAGAGGGCAGGAGAAAGCAAAAAGAGCCATTATTATTTCAGCTGCCGGTGGGCACCACATTATTCTTTTTGGCCCTCCAGGGACTGGTAAAACTTTTTTAGCCAAAACAATTCCTTCAATATTGCCTCGGCTTAACTTTGAGGAAAGACTAGAAATTTCCAAAATATACTCCATTGCCGGGCTCCTTTCTTCCGAAGAACCATTAATTACAGAAAAACCATTTCGATCTCCTCATCATTCAGCATCTCATGTTGCCTTGGTTGGTGGCGGTTCCAGAATCAATCCCGGGGAAATTACTCTAGCGCACAAAGGAGTCCTTTTTTTAGACGAAATTCTAGAATTTTCAAGAAAAACACTCGAAAGTCTTCGCCAGCCGCTAGAAGATGGATCGGTTGTTATTTCTAGGGCTTCTGGAACCGTTAAATATCCTTCTCGCTTTATTTTAGTAGGAGCAATGAATCCCTGTCCTTGCGGATACGCCGGAGATCCCGAAAGAGAATGCATTTGTAGTCCATTTTCTGTTCTAAAATATAGACAACGACTTTCTGGTCCGATTATGGACAGAATAGATTTGTTTGTAGAGGTGAGAAGATCTTCCTTGGGAGAAATAAAAGAAGAGGGGAATCGTTTTAGTTCAGAAATGGCCAGAAAATTAGTAGAAAATGCAAGATCTATTCAGTCAAAAAGATTCTCTGGGTCGTTAATAGACAGCAATTCAGAAATAGGAGCTAAGGAAATAGAAAAATATTGTAAAATGAAAAATTCGGCAAAAATATTCTTAGAAAAACTGATGGAACTAAAAAAAATGTCCCTTCGTTCTTACTTTAAGTTAATCAAGATAGCCCAAACAATAGCCGACATAGAAGCAAGTCCTACAATTAAAAAAGAGCATATAGCCGAAGCTTTTCAATTCCAAGGAGAAAAAGAAATTTTAGCAAACAAAGATTAATATAGGACTTTACGCGTTTGAGTATAGTTCAAGGCAAACCCGAGCAAGCGAGCGAAGCGTAATTAAGTTACGGTGAGCGAGTGGCGCAGGGTTTAACGAAGGAATATGCCAAACGCGTAAAGTCCTTTAATAAATAAATCCTTTTATCACAGAGCTGCTAGAGCTAAGAGTTCTCTGACTTTTTACTCCCCATCCTTTATAGTTCATTTCTGAAACGGTTATGTTTCCATCTTTTACTTTTTCCACTATAGCAACATGTCCCCAGCGACTTTCTCCGGTAACCATAATGGCCCCAACCCTAGGACTTCTCCCCGTTTGAGCGCCATAACTTTTTGCATGATAAATCCATGTTCCAGCATTTCCTCCCCATGGCACATGCCTTCTTGTGGCAACATACCAAGTACACCAACCATAAGGAAATTTATGAGCTGGGTATTGGTATAATTTCTTTGAATTTTCTACAGAAGCTACTGGGGCGTCTAGAGTTTTTCCGGTGAGCTTGGCATAAAGATCGGCTTCTGCGTTTCGGTATCTAGATTGATCATCTCTCTCTCCGTCGGGAATGATTATCTCTTCGCCCTTCTTCATTTCTCCATCGGCTGGAAGATTATTAAAGGAAATAATTTTTTGTTCGTTGGTTTTGTATTTTTTAGCTAAAGATTTTACCGTGTCACCACTTTCTACCCTGTGCTTTATTCCGGTTATTGGTAAAATAAAAATCTCATCACCAGGCTTTATAACAGAATTATCAGCCAAATCGTTTGCCCAAAGAAGAGTGTTGGCAGTTACAGAGTATTTTAAAGCAATTGAACCAATGGTGTCGCCATCTTTTACCTTATAAACAAAAACATCTTGTCCGGAGCTACCAAATTCTTCGGGAGTAGGATTGGTCACCGGCATCAAGGAGCCAAGGACTGTGTTCTTTTCCCCTTCTTCCTTAAGGAATCTTTCGTAATCTATCATTTCATGAGCTTCGGCGATTGGAGCCAAAGCTAAAGAAGTTGGTTGTTCGATTTTTTGGTGTTGAGTTGTTAGGATCCCTTTTTCTTTAAGGAAGGATTCTTCGAAAAGTTTTTTATTCTGAGATTTTGCATTTAAGAAAGAAACCAAAACGGCACAAAAAAGAACACCTGTTCTTGCAGCATTCTTTTTTATTATGTTAACCAAAAACAAAAAATGTCCTCCCCTTAACTTTTTTGTCGTTTTCCTTTGAATGGCATTCAGGCGGCCACACCATTCTTTAACCTTGGAAACAAGAAGACAGTACTTTAAGGGGTTTTTTTTAATTTTTTGAATCCTCCTTAAATCGTTGGAGGTCTTTTTACTAAAGAGGTTTTTAGCTTCTTTACTAATGGTTAAACTTCCTGTTCAAAGAAACTTATGGTTTTTTAGAATAAAAAACCAATCAATTTCTCTGATTAACTTTTAAACTCTTAAAAGCCTACCGCAAAAGAAAGTAAAGTCAAGCATCTTTATGTAGACAATTGCTTTCCTTCAATTACTGGTGCCCGGAGCGAGACTCGAACTCGCATGAGAGAACATCTCGAGGGATTTTAAGTCCCTTGTGTCTACCATTTCACCATCCGGGCAAAGAAGAGGCCAGGAGGGGAGTTGAACCCCTGTGAAAGGTTTTGCAGACCTTCTCCTAACCGCTCGGGCACCTGGCCTAAAACATATCCTATTATATGTCTTTTAAAATTTTGAGCTAGTCATCAATTTTTAATTTTAAAAAACTTTATTTGATGTTTATCAAGATTAAAACGGTCTGGCAAGTTCTTTCATAGACGGCGGTCAGTTCTTTTGTTTTATTTGGAAATTATGCTAAAAAACAGATAGTTAAAAATGGGAAATCAGTTAAGATAAAATAATTTCTTTTTCAAAAATGATCACCCAAGAAGACATTCTAAAGATTTCTAGACTCAGCTTTCTTGAGTTGTCGGAAGAAGAATCAAAAAAATACTTCAAGGAGCTTTCGAATGTTGTTGATTTTTTTAGAAAACTTGAAAAAATTAATACAAAAAATATTGAGCCACTACTCAGTTCTTCCTTGGAAGAAGATATTGTTTTTATGGATAAAGTTGTTTTGCCTTTGAATCAAGATAAAATTATTAAAAACGCTCCCGATTCTCAGTCCGGATTTTTAAAGACTAAAAGCTTTTCAAAATAATTTATGGATATAAAAGGAATTAAAAATAAATTATCTAAAGGAGAGGTGACCAGCGTCTTTTTAGTGGAAGAAGCGCTACAAAAAATAGAGAAAGGAGAAGGAGCTGGGATTAACGCTGTAATTACGCTAAACAAAGAAGAGGCTCTTAGGGTAGCGGCAGAAGCAGACAAGAAAAGACAAGAAAAAAAAGAAACAGGCGAATTAGAAGGAATTCCAGTAGCAATAAAAGATGTTCTTTGCACTGCCGGCTTAAGGACTACGGCTTCTTCTAAAATATTAGATAATTTTATTCCTACTTACGATGCAACTTCTGTTTCCAAGCTAAAAAAAGCAGGGGCGGTGATTATTGCTAAAACTAATTGTGATGAATTTGCTCATGGAGCAAGTGGAGAAAATTCGGCCTACGGCCCAACTCTTAATCCTTATGATCTAAAAAGAGTTTCTGGAGGAAGCTCTTCTGGCTCTGGTGCGATTGTTTGCTACGGAGGGGCAGTTGCTTCTCTTGGAACAGACACGGGGGGATCAACTAGGGCTCCAGCCAGTTTTTTAGGATTAGTAGGCCTTAAGCCAACCTATGGAAGAGTATCTCGCTACGGGCTTATGTCTATGTGTTCCTCTATTGATACAGTGGCTCCGATCACTCAAAATGTAGAAGATGCAGCCACCATGCTTTCGGTAATTAGCGGCAAAGACAAGCAGGACTCTACTTCTTCTGGTTTTTCGGGAAAAAACTTTGCTAGAGATTTTCGCCTTGGTCTTTCGGGGTTAAAAATAGCCTATCCTAAAGAAGCTACTCAAGAAGGACTAGACCCACAGGTTAAAGAAATATTTTTTGATCGGCTTAAAGGCCTAGAGAAACAGGGGGCAAAGATAGAAGAGATTTCTCTTCCTCTCTTTGGAGAACCTGCGGTAGCCGTCTATTATATTCTAGTTCCTAGCGAAATCAGTTCCAACTTGGCAAGATTTGATGGGATAAAATACGGGAAGAGAATCGACAACGCTAAAAATTTAAAAGATCTCTATTTAAAAACAAGGACCAATTTTTTGGGACCAGAAGTAAAACGGAGAATTATTCTAGGCAATTATTCTTTGAGTTCTGGCTATTACGATGCTTTTTATAAAAAAGCGCAACAAGTTAGAAGGTTAATTCAGGAAGAAGCAAAAAGTGTTTTTCAAAAATTTGATCTCATTGCAACTCCAACAATGGCCGCTCCAGCCTTTAAGATTGGAGAGAAGGCTGACCCACTATCTATGTATTTAGCCGACATTTATTCCTGCTATGTTAATTTGGCTGGAATTTGCGCTATCTCGGTTAATGCCGGATGGGTTGATGCACCAGAAGAAACAAATGGAATTATGGGAACTAAATTTAAGAACAAACTTCCCATAGGCTTTCAGTTAATAGGGAAGTGGTGGGACGAAGAAACCCTGCTAAGAGGGGCCTATCATTTTGAAAAGCTAACTTGCGATCTTTAATTTAATGGCTGATCAAATTATTAGTCTATTTAACTTTCTTTCTGAGGCGTCTTTTGATTTTCGCAGATCTTATCAGGGGCAGGTAATAAAATGGGTTTTAATTTTTTACTTGGTGGTAGTTTTTTTAGATCTCCTTCTTTTGGTTAAGAAATATCCCAATCTTTGGGATTATGCTTTCTGGGGAAACAAGAAAAAGAGATCCAAAGATCAAAAAGGAACTCTCAAGGTACCGGGGAGTGCTTGGGATAAAATAAAATTCAAATTGCGTTCGGTTAATCCCAATGACTGGAAGATAGCCGTTATTGAAGCAGATAAAGCGCTCGACGACGGGCTAAAAAAAGCGGGAGTTCCTGGAGAAACAATAGGAGAAAGACTTAAAAATATTACCGACGCCACTCTTTTGGGAGAGCTGAATGATATTTGGGAAGCGCACAGAACAAGGAATAGCATTGTTCATGACCCTCTTTTCGAAATAGACAATTTTACCGCTGAAAATGCCGTAGTAATTTTAGAAAATGCTTCTAAGATTCTAGAGAAATCAACTCACTAATTTTTTCGGCAATTATTTTAGCACAGCTTATAATTTTTATTTTTTGGATTCTTTTTTCTTTGGGGATAGGGTAGGAATCTGTAAGGAAAAGGTTATTTAGGGAGCTTTTTTGAATTTTTACAGTGGCATCTAAAGCTAA
Organism: uncultured Candidatus Saccharibacteria bacterium; assembly: GCA_964598205.1. Classification (GTDB taxonomy): domain Bacteria; phylum Patescibacteriota; class Minisyncoccia; order CAIUEV01; family JAHKAQ01; genus CAZRBB01. The sequence continues at coordinate 30,585 of CAZRBB010000003.1, read as the reverse complement.
GATTCCATGAGTACTGCAATTTGTAAAAGAAGTTGCTCCATTTTTTTTAGCAATCTCCACTGATTTTAAAAGACTGCCTCCAGTCGAAATAAAATCATCAAAGGAAATAATTTTTTTCCCTGCCAAATTTAGCGTAATTTTTTCAAAACTAACACTTCCTGTTTTTCTGTCTCTCTTTTTTTCAAAGTTAACAACAGGAAGATTTAGTAACTTTGCCAAGTTGATAGACCGTTCATCGGCCCCCTTGTCTACTCTAAGCACAATCCAATCAGCGGAACCCTTTATTTTCTTCAGTTTCTCGGCAAAAATAGGAAGAGCACTCAGATGGTGGACTTTTATAGAGTTTTCTAAAAGGTGGTCAATATTTTTAGAGGAATGGACATCTAGGAGTATTATTTCCTTGATTCCGGCGGCTCGAATAAGGCTAGCTATTAGTGCGGAAGAAAGGGCTTCTCCTGCTCTAAAAATTTTATCTTGGGGGGAGTAAGCCAACCAAGGGGTAACAGCTATGATTTTTTTGGCACCACCGTATTTAGCAGCATTGGCCAAGAGAAAGAGTTCCATCAAAGATGTTTCCGAAGGAGAGGATAGGGATTGAATAATAAAAACCGTCTTTTGTTCAACCTTTTCTAAAACCCTAACCCTTGTTTCTTGATTAGGAAAAACAGTATATTCAACCTTTCCCAATGGCTTTCTAAGTTCTTTAGATATTTTTTGAGCTATTTCCCAAGAAGCCTTCCCTCCTAAAAGCACGAAATCATTTTTCACTACTTTTCTTTTATTCAAGGTTGGCATGTCTTTTTTTTAAATCTTGCTCGCTTTTATTTGTTCTCGCCATTAAAAGGACAATCAGAGAATCCAAATAAACTAGAGCGGATGATTCAAAGTTGGATCCTAATGGTGCTATTTTGCGAGCTAGTCCCATTATTTGCATGGTCAGATAATCAACTTGGCGTTTACAAATTTCACCTTCAATACAGATCACATTATCTCCTTCCTTAAAAAGAGCCCCATCTTTACAAGAAGTGATTCCTAAAATTTTTATTTTTTTTGTTTTAGTGGCTCTGATCATATTAACTACTGAGAGCGTATTCCCTGACCCAGAAACAAAAAATAAAGCATCATTTTTTTCTATTGCTGGAGTTGTTGTTTCTCCAATAAAGAAAACCTTTTTCCCTAAATGCATTAACCTCATGGCAAAAGCTTTGCCTACCAAACCGCTTCTTCCCGCTCCAAAAATAAAAATTCTTTTTGCTTTTAGGATATCTTCTATTAGGAGCTCGGTTTGCTTGGAATCAAGAGGCAAGAGAGTCTCCTCTATTCCTTTTAAATACTTTTGAATTACTTGGTCAATCATTAAAAAGTTTGAATAATATTTTTGATTTCCTGAGCTTCTGTTTTTGGACTTGCCGCCTGCGTAATCCCTCCTCCTACGATTATAATTTCCAAATTTGCAATTCCTCTTAGTTTTTCAACAGAAGTCTTGTTAATTCCTCCGGCAACGGACAGAGGAAGTTTTGAGATTGAGGAAACTTTCTTAATTGCCCCAAAGGGATCTTCTCCTTTTCTTTGCTGGCTAATAGCGGTATGAATTTCTAAATAGTCCGGTCCGGTTTCTTCTATTTGCCGAATTCTCTTTTCGAATTCCGATTCAGAAAGAATGGCTAAGGCTCCGCAAATATCAACCACGATCTTTACTCCAGGAAATTTCTTGGCTTCTAAAACTGCCTCTTCTATTGTTTCCAAAGGAGCGAGCCCTAAAACATGAATCAAAGACGCTCCTGCCTCAGCGGCCATTTTTACTTCCAAATCTCCCACATCAGCCGTCTTTAGATCGGCATCAATTATTTTATCTGGGAAAAGAGCCTTTAGCTGTCGGACACTTTCCATTCCGGTAGACTTGATTAAAGGGGTTCCCGCTTCTAGAATATCGACGAATAATGCGACATCCTTAGCCACTTTCAGGGCTTGATCAAGATTCAAAAAATCTAGAGCTACTTGAAGTTTCATATTTTTAAATTATTTAAAAACAACCAGAGCAATGAGATCTTCCTAAGAAATCAAGAAGAGCCGCTCTTCTTCGGTATCTTTCTTCTTTGCCTGCTTCTGAATCAAGCCAGGTTTTAACTATTTGAAAAGCCAAGGTAGAATCTGTTTCTTCTGCTCCTAGGCATAACACATTAGCCAAGTTGTGCTTTTTGGTAGTGGCCGCATCTTTTGGGTTCCTGCATAAAGCCGCCCTGATTCCAGGAAAACGGTTAGCAGCCATGCTCATTCCTATACCAGAAGAACAAATCAGAATTCCTTCCGTAGCCAGTTCTTGCCCAATAGCTTCTGCTACTTTTTGCGCATAGATAGGGTAATCAACCCCCTTGGAATTATTAGTTCCTAAATCTTGAATCTTGTATCCTTGTTTTTTGAGCCAGCTCTTTATTTCTTTTTTCAAAATAAAACCCCCATGATCGGAGGCGATAACGATTTTTCTTTTTAAAGTCATTCCTGTAATATTTATTTATAGTTTATGTATTTTAGACTAAATAATAAAAAAATCAAAAATGAGTCTAAAAACTTATTTTAATATAACCGTCGCTGTAGCCATTTTTTCTGGGGCAGCATGGATCTTGGTCATCTCCAAGATTGATCCTTATGAGCAAGGATTATCTGGATTGCTGTTTTTTTACTTCACTCTTTTTTTTCTACTAACAGGTCTTTTTTCTATTATTGGCTTCAAATTACGCCAAAAAATATTGAACAATGAACTGCTTTTTGGGCTAGTGGGCATTTCTTTTAGGCAGGGAATTTGGATCTCTATTCTTTTGGTGGGCTTGCTTTTAATGCAAGGATCAAGAATTCTAAATTGGTGGGACGCGCTATTATTAGCCGTTTCTCTGTTTCTGCTAGAAGCATACTTTATTGCGGAATAAGAGAATAAATCACCATTGCTTTAGATTTAACCAAGCGTTGCCTTTTATTTTTTATTGAGCAATAATATCGGGAAGCCTAAGAACACCTAGAATGTGTTTTTATTTTTTCTGAAATATAAATTTTTTTATGCTGACGGATCAAAAAAATAAATCGGGAGAATATACAGCCAAACAAATCCAAGTATTAGAAGGATTAGAGCCTGTTAGAAAAAGACCAGGAATGTACATTGGTGGAACGGGAAGCGAGGGCTTACATCACTTGGTTTGGGAGGTTGTTAACAATTCGGTAGACGAATCCATGGCGGGTCATTGCAGTGAAATTACAGTAGAGCTTCTTAAAGATCAATGGGTAAAAATTACAGACAACGGAAGAGGCATTCCGGTAGAAAAACACCCCAAAACTAAAAAATCAACACTAGAAACGGTTATGACCACTCTTCATGCTGGGGGAAAGTTTGATCAAGGAGGTTATAAGGTTTCTGGCGGTCTCCATGGAGTAGGTGTTTCTGTAGTGAACGCCCTTTCCAAATGGGCTAGAGTAGAAGTTAAAAGAGATGGCTTTGTTTGGTTTCAAGAATATATTAGGGGCATTCCCAAGGGCATCGTAGCAAAGGGAGACCCCGCCAAAGGGACGGGAACGACTGTTATTTTTGATCCAGATCCAGAAATTTTTCCAGAAATAAAATGGAACAAAAGCAAAATTTTAGAATATTTAAGGCATCAAGCCTATCTTACTAAAGGACTAAAAATAAACTTTATTGATTTTCGGGAAGACTCCAATATTCAAAATTATAGAGGAGAGCGATTCAGTTTTTATTTTGATGGAGGGATAGTTTCTTATGTGGGGCATCTAAACAAAAATAAAGAAGTTGTTAACGAAACGGTGGTTTATTTAGAAAAACAATTAGAAGACGCAAATGTAGAAGTGGCGATTCAATATAATAACGATTACAAAGAGAGACTTTTTGCTTTTACTAACAATATCCACAACCCTGGAGGCGGAACGCATGTTACTGGGTTTCGAATGGCGCTGACTCGGTCCTTAAACGATTATGGGAAGAAGCAGGGATTCTTAAAAAAGAAAGAAGACATGTTGGTGGCCGAAGATTTACTAGAAGGGCTAACTGCGGTTGTCTCTATTAAGATGGGGCAAGCACCGCAGTTTGAAGGACAAACCAAAGATAAGCTAGGCAATCCAGAAATAAAAGGAATTGTGTTTAGTGCAGTAAAAGAAGGCTTGGGGTATTTCTTAGAAGAAAATCCAACTGAAGCCAAGAAAATTTTTGGAAAATGTGCCCTGGCCGCCAAGGCCAGACAAGCGGCTAGGGCAGCTAGAGAAACAGTGCTTAGAAAGGGAGCCTTAGACGGCTTTGCTCTTCCTGGCAAGCTAGCCGACTGCTCCAATAAAGGAGCAGCTGAAAGCGAGCTTTACATTGTAGAGGGCGATTCGGCTGGTGGTTCTGCTAAGCAGGGAAGAGATCGGCGATTCCAGGCAATCCTTCCCCTAAGAGGAAAAATTTTAAATGTAGAAAAAGCTCGCTTAGATAGAATTTTATTGTCAGAGGAAATTAAAAATCTAATCATTGCTATTGGAGCTGGATTTGGCGAAGACTTTGAAATAGCCAAAATTCGTTACAGCAAGATTATTATTATGACAGATGCGGATGTTGATGGAGCTCATATTAGAACCTTACTCTTAACCTTCTTTTACAGAAACTTTAAAGAATTGGTAGAAGCCGGCAACATATTTATTGCCCAGCCTCCACTTTATAGGATTCAGAGAGGTAAAAGAGTGGCCTATGCCTATAACGAAGAAGATCGATCGGAGATAGTTAATGAATTTGATAAAGACAAAAAAGAAGGAGAAGGAGCAATGGTTTCTCGGTTCAAAGGCTTGGGAGAAATGAATCCCGATCAGCTCTGGGAGACAACCATGAATCCAGAGAACAGGGTAATGCTACAAGTAAGTGTAGAAGATGCGGAAGAGGCAGATAATATTTTTGATGTTTTAATGGGAAGCGAAGTCAATCCTCGGCGAAAATTTATTCAAACACATGCCAAGAGTGTGGAAAATTTGGATGTCTAAGCAAAACTTCTGTTTGACAGTTTGTTTTCAATTCTGTATCCTTAAAGGAGAATTAAGAAAGGCCTCTTGGAGGTCTTTTTAAAACCAAGCACATGAAGAAAATAATTGCCTTTTTGGGAGAATCAAAAGAGGAGCTATCCAAGATAAAATGGCCCACCAAAGAACAAGTGTCTAAAAACACTAAGTCGGTCATCTTAATGAGCTTTGGGATGGCTTTCTTCTTGGGACTTCTTGATTTTTTATTTAATTTGTTTATTGCTAGGATTATATGAAGCAACAAGTTGAGCAAGAAAGAGCTTGGTATGTTCTTCATACCTATTCTGGGTACGAAGAAAATGTTGCCAAAAACCTAAGACAACGGATTGAATCCTTAGACATGCAAGATAAGATTTTTAGTGTTTTAGTACCAACAGAAAAAAGAATTAAGATAAAAAACGGCAAAAGAAAAATTGTTAAAGAGAGAATTTTCCCTGGCTATGTTTTAGTAGAGATGACCGTTACAGATGATTCGTGGTATGTGGTTAGAAACACTCCTAATGTTACTGGCTTTACTGGTGCTGGAACAACGCCCATTCCTATTTCTCAAGACGAAGTAGATGCTCTAAAGAAAAGAATGGGAGTAGAAGAGCCCAAATACGATATAGGCCTAAGAAAAGGAGACTCTATTAAGATTGTAGATGGACCGTTCAAGGAATTTGATGGCAAAGTTCAGAGCATTGACAAGGCCAAGGGTAAAGTAAGAGTATTAGTTAGTTTGTTTAGCAGAGAGACTCCGGTAGAACTAGACTTTCTTCAATTAAAAAAACTTTAGATTTGATTCATTTTTATGAAAGAAATAAAAGCGCTCGTTAAATTACAACTTCCAGCAGGGAAAGCCAATCCTGCTCCTCCAGTTGGTCCAGCCTTAGGTCAGCATGGCTTAAATATTCAAGATTTCTGTACTCAGTTCAACGAAAAAACCAAAGAAAAAGGAGACAACATTATTCCGGTGGTGATTACGATTTACGAAGACAGAAGTTTTGATTTTATAATGAAAAGTCCGCCAGCAGCCGAGCTTATTAAAAAAGCGATTAAAATCCAAAAGGGTTCCGGTGTTCCTCAGAAGGATAAGGTTGGCTCTATTACCGAAGCCCAGCTAGCTGAAATTGCAGAAATTAAAAAGGAAGATCTTAATGCCAATGATCTAGAAGCAGCCAAAAAAATTGTAGCCGGCACAGCAAGAAGTATGGGAGTGACGGTTAACAAGATCTAAGTAATGTAAAAATATGAAAAAAAGAAGCAAGCGTTACCAGGAAAATTCAGCTCAAATATTAGTCAAAACTTCTCCCAAGGAAGCGATCGAAATTTTGAAAAATTTTAAACCAGCCAAATTCAACGAAGCAGTAGAAGCCCATTTCAAGCTGAATTTTGGCAAGAAAAAGAAGAGCGATCCATTGCGGGCATCTTTAGTTTTGCCTCACGACATTGGAAAAAAAATAATCATTGCTGTTTTTATAGACAAAGACAATAAAAGTTTAGCCGAAGAGTCGGGAGCCGATATAGTATTTGGCGAAAAAGAAATAGATAAAATAGGTCAAGGAGAGAAATTTAATTTTGACATTGCGCTAGCTAGTCCAGAAATAATGCCCAAGTTAGCCAAAATCGCCAAAGTGCTTGGCCCCAAAGGATTAATGCCTAATCCTAAATCAGAAACAGTAACTAAAGATATTAAAAAAGCAGTAGAACTTTTAAGAAAGGGCAAAGCCAACATTAAAAGCGATGCTGGCGGAGCGGCCCATCAAATGATTGGCAAAATTTCCCTAAAAACAGAAGAACTTTTGGAAAATTACCAAGCAGTAGCCGAGGCAATAGAAAAACAGAAACCTGCCAAACTAAAAGGTCGCTTTATTAAAAAAGCTACCTTGGCCCTAACAATGAGTCCTGGTGTAAAGATCAAAATCTAGCTCGTTTTTCTTACATGTATGCGCGTTTTGAAAATAAAACAAGGGGAAGATCGACCTTGCTGGGAAAAAGTATGGTTTAATATTGGCGAAGTAATTCAAAAACGCTCTGTTTGCTTATTTTATCAGGTTGGAGCAGTGATTGCCAAGGGAAGTCAATTGCTTTCTATGGGTTACAATGGCCCTCCGCAAGGAATTGAACATTGCAACAAAGTAGGCTGTGCTAAGATTGTGAAAGGAGTGGAAAAAAAACATCAAGGATTATGCAGGGGAGCACACGCAGAAATGAATGCTATTGCCAATGCGGCCAGTTTGGGGATAAACATTAGTGGCGCCGATCTCTTTGTTACTTACCGTCCTTGTGCGGCTTGTGCCAAAACAATCATTAATGCCAAAATAAAAAGAGTTTTTTATTTAAGAGACTACGACGGAGATCAGGTAGCGTTTGATTATTTTAAAAAAAGCCAAGTTAAGATCAATAAAATAGTTTTTATAAAGTAAGGGAAGATAAATTCTTTAATGAAAAAAACTTCTGATCTTAAAATAAAAATTTTAGGGATCGTTCCTCAATATTATTCCCCTAAAGCCAATCTTTCTCCTCAAGAAATAGCTGCTTTTTCTGGGCTGTTAACTTTTCGAGGTGAATCTTTATCGGACTTGGTTTTGGAAGCCAAAACAAAAAATCAGGATATAAAACAAAAAGTAAAAAATATCTTAAAAAAATCTTCACTAAGAGGGCACGCTTCCATGGGAACCTTGCCGGTTTTTTGTTTTTCTTTTGAGGCTTCTAAAATGGTTGGCTCCATGCTTACAGGGATTACTTTTTCTTCGGCCTTAATGCATTCTGGCAGACGCGCCATTGCAAGTAAAAAAGATATTGTTTTTCCTTCCTCTATTTTAAAAAATAAAAAAGCATTAAAAATTTACCAGGAGGCTTCCGAAAAAAATCTTAAAGGATTGAGTCAGCTTTTGGAAATGGGGGCACTACAAGACGAAGTGGGAAAACTCGCCCAATACGGTACCTATGGAACAGGAGTCATTGTTTTGCCAGTGGAATCCTTAGTCACCTTTGCCCATGAATATGCGCAAGAAAAAGAATGGATGCCAGAAGAAGCCGGATTACTCCTTTCCAAAATAGAAAAAGAACTTAAAAAAATGGGCGTTGATCTTCTTTATTCCACTAGATTTGCCTCTCCTAAAAATACCTATCCATACCCCAATTTATTTAAAGACCCAGCTTCTGTTAATTTAACAAGAGACTTAGAAAGAGCAGTGCCTAGGGTGGCAAAAAATAATGAAAATTTCCATTTAATAAGCATAGACAGCGTACTAGGAAAGAACTTTATAAAGGAAGCTACCATTATTAAGAATGAGCAGAAAAAGATTTTTAAAAATCCCCAGAAACTAAAAGCCAATTGGCGGAAAGTCCTTTTCCTAAGGAGAAAGCTGATTCGCGACTATGGAACGGGGATTACGGTAAAAATATTGTCTAATGTTAGTCTTAGGGTATGGCGAGACAAAAAAAGACATCGCACGGCCCCAATTACCACAGAATCAATTTATTATTGTATTAATCAAGCACTGGCTGTTTTTTCTCGCTACGCTGATTCTTTTAGAAAAGAGAAAGATCTAAAAGAAAAAGAAATAGAAAATGTGGATCAAGTTTTTGCCATTCCACCGGTTTTGGCCAAAAATTCCGATCAAAGAAAGATTTTCTTGGATTGTGCTTTTTCTTCCCTAGATGCCTATCAAAAACTAGTTGGGCTGGGTATTCCCGAAAAAGACGCTGTAATGATTATTCCAAGAGCCTTAAGAATTAAAATGATTCAGGAATACAATCTTTTTAATTTGATTGATGGCTATTATTCCCTAAGAAGCTGCGTAACTGCTGATGAACAAATTTTCAAAGAAACCAAGGGTGAGCTTAGAGAAATCAAGAAAGCGCTCAGAAAAAAAGGACTAGCGTCCTTGGCTGATTTAATGGAACCCAAATGCGTTGTTTCTGGCTTTTGTCCAGAAGAAAAAACCTGTGGTTATATTAAAAAATTTATCCCAAGTTATAACCAAGAACTGCATGTTGCCATGAAGGATTGCCTGGAAGAAGAATTACAGAAGAAGCTAAATTTATTATAAAACACAATGATTCTAGGATCGGCAAAAATTCTAGATTTAGTTAAAAAAAAAGGACTGGTAAAGAATCTTTCTTCCCGAGAACTCAACTTTCCCGAAGGTCCTGGGTTTGATTTACGCGTCGGCGAAATCAGTCTAATTTCTGGCCAAGGTTTTTTGGGGAAAGAAGAAAGACATACGGCCAGCATTAAAAAAACAATCTCCACCAAACAAAAAGATAAAGAGTTTACTCTTTTCCCTGGTGATTTCTGCTTAGTGTCTACTATTGAAGAAGTCAAAATGGGAAAAAACATTTTTGCTAGCGTCTACCCCAGAAGCACTCTTTTTAGGAGCGGGGTAACCCTTCTTTCAGGAAAAGTTTCTCCAGAATATTTTGGAAAATTAACTTTTGGTTTGGCTAATTTAGGTCCGGTCAAATTTACAATTGAATTAGGAGCTAGGATTGCTTTTATTGTTTTCCAAGAAGTAAAAGGCAAGTCCAATCCCTCCAGGGGACAATGGAGAGGAGGAAGGATTGTAGCCACTAAAAAAGAAAAACAAGTTTAATGCTAGATCCTAAAACAATAAAATTAATAGGGTTCGATTTAGACCAAACGCTTTACAAAGAAACAAAGCTCACTTTTAAAATTTACAGAGAAACCGTTTATCGCCTAGCTGCTCAAGAGTTGGGACTAGAGTTAGAAGTGGCCAAGAAACAATTCAAAAAACATTATCAAATTCTAAAAAGCGGACGCGAAGCTTTAGAAAAAATGGGAATCAAAAATGCCGAAAAACTGTCTTTAAAGATTTCCCAAGAAGCGGACCTATCTTTAGCAATCAAAAAAGACCAAAAACTTATTCACTTGCTAGGTTATTTGAGCAAAAAATATACTTTATTTTTAGTGACTTCATCGGCCAAGAAAAGCGCTTTTGCTAAAATAAAAGCATTAGGCATTGATCCTAAAATTTTTCGGTATAAAATATTTGGAGACAACTTTTTAGGTGGTAAATTTTCAGGAGATAGTTTTCGGGGTCTTCTTAAGCTCACTAAAAGAAAACCAGAAGAGCACTTGTTTATTGGAGACAAGGAGACAATCGATATTCTTCCTCCTAAAAAGCTCGGGATGCGAACGGCGTTGGCTTGGGGTGTTTCTGTGGCGGCAGATTTTTCTCTACCAACAATTTATGACCTAAAAAATAAACTTTAATTTTCTAAAAATGAAAATCCAAAAAGTCCAGCAATTCAGTGAGAAAGAATTCTTAAGAAGGTTGAAGGAGGTAAACATGCTGGAAGCCACCAAAGTAAAGCCATACAACAAAGCAGTGGTTACCCTAGAAAAACTGAGCCCTCAAGGACTTTACTGCCCTCAAAGGTATTTAGTGGAAGATAATTTAAAAGAAATTGCTGAACTTCATTGGGCACTAAAAAAGAAAGCCGTAGATATTTTTAATCTGAACGGTTTTTGCCGGTTTTGGGTAGAAGGGCAAAAAGAACCGCGAGATATTTTACCGATTATTGTAGAAGAAAGCATTGAAGAAAATGGCGAAGTGGCTAATATTGTTTGCGATGGTATGCACCGAGCTTATTTAGCTAAAACTTATTTTAAAATACCACAGGTAGCTTTTATTAGAGGGATTTCCAAAGAAACCCTTTACTATAACTACCCTCTATACAAGGGCAAAGAATGGAGCAAGATAGATCTTTTTCCTAGCCTGCCTCTCCCTGAAGGATATTTAAAAAAATGGACCAGAGAAGAAAATTACAAAGCTTATTATAAAGACTTTAACAGTCAATTTAAAAATGTGAGCGTAGCGCGAAGCGAAGTTAAAAAATAAATTATTTTTAACCAAACTAATGGGAGAAAGAAATCAGGTTTATAAAAATATCAAAAAAACAGATCCGGCCGTTTTTAAGTTTATTTCTGGAGAGCTTAGCAGACAACAAAAAGGACTAGAAATGATTCCTTCGGAAAGTTATGCTTCCCGATCAGTTCTAGAAGCAATGGGATCTATTTTTAATAACAAGTATTCCGAAGGATTTCCTAAAAAGCGTTATTATGGCGGCCAAGAATTTACAGACAAAATTGAGCAACTAGCAATAGACAGGGCCAAGAAGTTGTTTAAAGTAAGCCATGTTAATGTTCAACCCTATTCTGGAAGCCCGGCTAATCAAGCGGTTTATTTTGCTCTCCTAGAACCCAACGACACCATGATGGGAATGCAGTTGCAACATGGAGGACACTTAACCCATGGACTTAAAGTCAATTTTTCGGGTCGGTATTACAATTCTGTTTTTTATGGTGTAGACAAAAACGGCTACATTGATTTTGATCAAGTAGAAAGTCTTTTTAAAAAACATCGTCCTAAATTGATTTTTTCTGGCGCTACTGCTTATCCTCGAGAGTATGATTTTAAAAAATTTGGTGAACTAGCTAGAAAATACAATGCTTTTTTTGTGGCAGATATTGCTCATATTATTGGGTTGGTAATAGCGGGAGTGCATCAAACACCAGTAGGGCACGCGGATGTAATTACTTCTACCACCCATAAAACGCTACGCGGTCCGCGAGCGGGAATTATTATGACCAACGGAAATCCTTCCAACCCCCTAAAAAAACCAGACAAAGTAACTAAAAAAGATCTGCCCACATTGATTGATCGAGCCATTTTTCCTGGGTTGCAGGGCGGTCCGCATGAACATACCATTGCCGGAATAGCGGTAGCGTTAAAAGAAGCCAGTACGCCTCAATTTAAAAAATGGGCCCAGCAGGTAGTTAAAAACTCTCAAGCCCTAGCCAAAGTGTTTCTTGGTAGGGGATTCAAACTTATTTCCGGTGGTACCGATAATCATCTAATTTTAATGGATGTTACTTCCAAGGGCTTAACAGGAGCCGATGCCGAAAAAACCCTAGAAAAAATCGGGATCTCGGTTAACAAAAATACTGTTCCTAACGACCCAAGACCTCCATTTAGTCCCAGTGGTATTCGTTTAGGAACGCCCTGCGCCACTATTCGCAACATGAAAGAAAAAGAAATGGAAATTCTAGGAGAAAGTATTTGTAACGCTTTGGAAAATCACAAACGACCTTTTGAACTTAAAAAAATAGAAAAGCATACCAGGATACTTTTTAGAGAATTTCCTATTTATCCAGAAATGTAATTTCTATTGACAAGCTAGCTGCTTATACCTACCCTAAAAGGGGACTTTAGATTTTTTTAAAGTCCCCTTTGTTTTTCATCAAAAACCAAAACCAAAGATTGAGGGAGGCAAAAACAATGGAAAAAAATGAAAAGGGGATCTTTGAAAAAAAGAATCCCAAGGTTGGGCACAACTGCAGTTGTAAAATGACAGCGGTTGGTCGATTGGCCGGAGGGATGGCTCACCGGCTGAACAACTGCCTGCAGATAGTTGACTACCGGCTTGAGCTCCTAATAATGGATCACCCTAAGCTTGGAGCAGAAGTCAAGGAGATTTTGGGCGAATCGCACAGGATGGCCAAGCTAATAGAACAATTGCTCCAGATTTCCCAACGGACAATGATCTGGAAATCGGAACCCGTGGGAATAGGGGAGGTAATTACCAACTCCATTAAAAAACTTGAGTCAATGGGTGTAAAGGGGGAGTTTCGTTGTGCTATTAATAATTCCATAGTGAAAATTAGTGTCCCAGAGATGGAGAATGTTTTGGCTGGAATGCTTCTGAACTCTTGGGAGGCGATCAATAACAATGGCCAAGAGAGGGATTTAAAGGTAAGCATTGAAGCGCAGGAAGTAGTTCTAAGCGCCAAAAATGCCTTATCTAAAGATATTCAGCCCGGAAAATTTGTGGAAATAAAAATCAAGGATAACGGTCCTGGAATTCCATCTGAAATCCAGCCCCTTATTTTTGAACCGTTTTTTTCCACCAAATCATCGCACTTGGGTGCTGGTCTAGGGCTTTCTGTGGCTTATGGCATTGTCAAAAGAAGCCAGGGGGCAATAGAGGTGGCGGAGTCCGATGATTCCGGAACCACCTTTGCTATCTATCTCCCAGCTGCAAGCTAAGCAACAAGGAGCTGTTCATTGACAATTTTCGGGATCAACCCGCTGAAAAGAGCTACGCTCTTTTTCGTCTTCCCAAAAAGCACCTTATAATTATATTAACAATCCTCAACAATCCCCTACAGATTCATTTCTGGAAGGGATTGTTTTTTATTCCCCAAATAAGCTAAATTAAACGCAATTAAATTATTTTTTTAAATGACTCTAATTTTAGACGGAATTAAGTGTTCTTCAAAAATAAAAGAAGCAATTAAGAAAAAAGTTCAGACTTTTAAGACAGCTCCTAAATTGGCTGTTATTAAGGTAGGAGATGATTCGGCTTCTGAAGTTTATATTAAGGCCAAGGAAAAAGCTTGCAAGGAAGTAGGAATTGATTTTTTGAGTTTTAAAATAGAAACTAGAGAGGCGCTTATTTGCAAAGAAAAAGGAGAGTGTCGGATCACTAAAGTAATAACAGAGCTCAATGCCGATCCAGCGGTTTCCGGGATTCTTCTTCAATTGCCGATTCCTGAATTTTTTAATCCCTTAGATCTAATTTCTTTAATAGATCCCAAAAAAGATGTGGACTGTTTACACCCTCTTAACGCTGGTCGACTGTTTCTTGGCGAAAACGGTCTTGTTCCTTGCACTCCCAAAGGTTGTATTAGACTCTTGGAAGAAAATGGGATAAAAATTGCTGGCAAAATGGCGGTGGTTGTTGGTAGAAGCAATATTGTAGGAAAACCAATGGCTCAACTTTTACTAAAAGAGAATGCTACCGTAACTATTTGTCATCGGCACACAAGCAATTTGGAAGAGATAACCAAGAATGCCGATATTTTAATTTCGGCTGTTGGATCGCCTTTCTTAATCAAAGAAGACATGGTTAAAAAGGGGGCTGTAGTATTAGATGTGGGGATTTTCCGGGAACCACAAACAGGAGAAGAAAAATCAAAGCTAAGAGGTGATGTGGACTTTGAAAGAGTGAAGGAAAAAGCGAGTGCCATTACTCCTGTTCCTGGCGGAGTCGGTCCAATGACCATTGCCATGCTTTTAGAAAATACACTTTTTTGCTACGAAAAAAAGAAGATAGAGCCTAGATTTCGGTAAAAGCAACCCCTAGGATTCCTAATTTGTTTTTTCTATAGAAAAAGCTAGAATTTTTTTAAAGCGGAAGTAGCTCAGTTGGTAGAGCTTTTGCTTCCCAAGCAAAAGGCCGCGGGTTCGAATCCCGTCTTCCGCTCCAATAAAATGGCATATTGGATTATAAAATTGAATCAAAAGTTATGGTCAATAAATCAATTTTAGAACTGGAACAACTAAAAGAGGATTTCTTAAAACTAAGTCACTTTCTTTGAATTGGAAAAAACTAAGAACAGAATCAACGAAATCGAAGAATCAATGAAAGATATTGGTTTTTGGAAGAAAGGACAGGAATCTTCCCAAGAAGCCGAAGAACTTTCTTTGTTAAAAGAAAAAATATCTAAAGCAGAGGTTATTGAGAAGAAAATTATAGACTTAGTGGAGCTTGTGGATATCTCCGATGATGTTAAAATAAAAGAAGAGATTGTGCGATCTGCTTGCAAACTCAAGGAAGAAGTTTCTGTTTTGTTTTTAGAGCGGAACTCTTCCAAAGAAGAAGAATACAGCAATGCCAATGCTATTTTGGAAATATCGGCCGGGGCTGGGGGCGTAGATGCACAAGACTGGACAGAAATGCTTTTACGAATGTATTTAAAGCACGCAGAAAAACAAGGATACAAAGCTCAAATTGTTAATTTTTCTAAAGGAGGGGAGGCAGGAATTAAAAGCGCTTCTTTAGAGTTGAAGGGGTTAGGGGCTTATGGGAAATTAAGAGCGGAAGCGGGAGTTCATCGATTGGTCAGACTTTCTCCTTTTAACGCTAATCACCTAAGACAAACCTCTTTTGCTTTAGTGGAAGTTGTTCCAGAAGTAAAAGAGAAGGAACTAACAATCAAAGAGGAGGATTTAAAGATCGACACTTTTAGGTCCGGAGGTGCAGGTGGACAACATGTTAATACCACTGATTCAGCGGTTCGCATAACTCACTTGCCAACCGGTATTAGTGTGGTTTGTCAGAACGAAAGAAGTCAATTACAAAATAAGGGAAAAGCCAAGAAAATATTAGAAGGCAAACTTTATCTTTGGGAAAAGAAAGAAGCTTCCGAAAAAGAAAGAGAAATAAAGGGAGAATTTAAAAAAGCAGAGTGGGGCAATCAAATTCGTTCTTATGTTATTCATCCCTATAAAATGGTCAAGGATCATCTAAGCAATAAGAAGTCTTCCCAGGTAGAGAAGTTTCTAGAAGGGGACATAGATCTCTTAAAATAAAAACAAATGATTGAATATCGGGATGTTAGTAAAATTTATAACAAGAACATAGTCGCCCTAGCCAATGTTAATTTAAAAATAGAACAGGGAGAATTTGTTTCTATTGTAGGACAAAGTGGTACAGGGAAATCAACCCTAGTAAAGCTTCTAACATTAGAAGAAAAACCAACAGAAGGTCGAATAATTTTCTACGACCTAGACTTAGACGAAATAAGCAAAAAAGAACTTCCTTTTCATCGGAGAAGAATCGGTGTTATTTTTCAAGACTTTAAACTTCTGCCCCAAAAAACAGTTTTTGAAAATGTTGCTTTTGCCTTGGAGGTTGCCGGAAAAAAAGATGAAGAAATAAAAGAAAGTGTATCTCAAATAATAAACATTGTTGGATTGGGAAGAAAATCAAAATCTTATCCCAGAGAGCTTTCCGGAGGAGAGCAGCAAAGAGTGGCGATTGCCAGAGCACTAGTTCATCACCCAGAGGTCTTGATTGCCGATGAACCTACTGGAAATTTAGATATTATTAATACTTGGGAAATCATGGACTTGCTTTTAAAGATTAATAAAATGGGAACCACAGTCATTTTGGCAACGCACGATAAAGAAACTGTGGATCGGATTAATCGTCGAGTAATTGCTATAGATGACGGAAGAATTATTAGGGATCAACAAAAAGGGAAGTATATGATTTAGAAGTTAAAAAAAATAATGCTAGGAACAGAAATTAACAGAGCAGTAAAATCAGGTTTTAAAAATTTTTTTAGAAATGGCTGGTTAAGCTTGGCCACAACAAGCGTTATGGCTTTAGCTCTTTTTATAATTAGCTTTCTTTTGTCTTTGATCTTTGTTTCTAACCGAGTATTAGCTGAAATTCAAGATAAAATAAGTATCAGTGTTTATTTTAATCAAACGGCATCAGAAGAAAAAATTATCGAAATCAAAGGGGTTTTAGAAAAGATGGCCGAAGTCAAAGGAGTGACCTTCGTCTCTTCGGACAAGGCATTAGAAGTATTAAAAGAAAAATATCAGGGCAATGAAATTATAATAGAATCGTTAAGGGAGCTTGGAGAAAATCCTCTAGAAGCTTCTTTGGGGATCAAAGTGTACGATACTGGCAAATACGAGTTTTTGGAAAACAATCTTTTAGCGGGAAAATTCAAAGATTATATTTCTAAACTCGACTATTCTGATCATAAAAAAGAAATTGATCGTTTGAATAAGATTATTGTTTCTGTAAGAAAAATGGGAATTTTCGTTTCCCTTCTTTTTGTAATCATTGCGGTTTTAGTGACTTTCAATTCTATTAGACTAACAATGTATACCCACAGAGAAGAGGTAGAGATAATGAGGCTAGTCGGCGCTAGCAATTGGTTTATTCGCTTGCCTTTTATTGTTGAAGGAGTACTATATGGAGCCTTCGGGTCGTTAGTTGTTTTTTGTGTTTTGTTTCCATTTGCTAATTATTTAACCCCATTTTTCTTGGGTTCAGGAGCTAATCTTAATCCAGGAAATCTCTTAAGAGAAAACTTTTTCCCAATATTTTTTCTACAAATGTTTATTGGAGTAGCTCTGGGTGGAATTAGCAGTGTGCTTGCCATAAGAAGGTATTTGAAAGTTTAATTCCTATGATTAAAGAAATTATTCCTCAATTTTTAATGGTTATTTCTTTGGCCGCAATTCTTTTAATTGTTGGTAAAAAAATTTCTTCGGCAATAGCCGGCGCCAACAAAGACTTTACTGGCCTAACGGAAAAGACCAAAGATAAATCATTTTATAATGCAAAAAAAACAAGAGACGGTTTCTTAAAATTTTTAGAGAAATCTTTAAGAAAAACTAAAATTATTTTTCTTAAAGCAGACGCAAGGCTTCTATCCTTAATTGGACAGTTAAAATCTTGGAGAGAAAAACGAAGCCAAGAAAAAAAAGTGGAATCTTCTTTAGATGCTTCAATAGAAGAAGAGGGTATTCAGGATTCTGTCAGCTTTAAAGCGGATCCTTCTCCTCAAAAGCTATTTTTTGGCAATGGTTCTTCGTTTAAGAAAAAAATAAAAGAAAAAAAGATTTCTTTTTTAAGAAGAAAAGAAGAAGTACTGCCTAAAAAAATTGATGTTGCTCAAACAAAAAGAATCATGCAAGAAAGACAAGAAAGAGCCCTAATTAAACGGATTTCCCTTAATCCACAAAACGATGAAGCTTATGTAGAGCTAGGTAGATTGTATAAAGATATTAATAATTTTAGAGATGCATTGGCTTCTTTTAGGCAAGCCCTAAAGATTAACAAGGGTAATATTTTGGCCAAAAAGATGCTAAAAGAGATGGAAAGAGAAAAGCCGATATAGCTCAGTTGGTAGAGCAACGCCATGGTAAGGCGTAGGTCCGCGGTTCAACTCCGCGTGTCGGCTCTTGTTTTCTTGATTTTTGGGAATTTTGTGCTAGATTAACTTATTGCTTATTAATTTTTAGAAGATGGAAGAAAAGAAGCCGTTGGTAAAAACAAAAGAAGAGTCTGTTGTTTTGGAAGAATCTGAGACTTTTTTTGTAGAAGAAAAGAATATTACTTTAGAGCAAATGTTAGAGGCGGGGGTTCATTTTGGTCATCGCAAGTCTCGCTGGAATCCTGCAATGAGAAAGTATATTTTTTCAATCAAACAAGGGATCCACATTCTAGACCTAGAAGAAACTCAAAAAGGACTAGAAAGAGCAACTAATTTTATGAAGCAAATCCTTAAAGATGGAGGAAAGATTTTGTTTGTGGGGACAAAGCGACCAATTAAGGAAATTACTAAATTAGCTAGCGAACATTGCAAAATGCCCTGCGTAACTGAACGCTGGCTTGGTGGAACGCTCACTAACTTTGAGGTTATTAAAAAGAGAATCGATAAACTAAAGAACCTAGAAAATCTTCAGGAAAAGGGAGAATTAAAAAAGTATACCAAAAAAGAACAAGCGGTTTTTAAAGAAGAAGTGGAAAAGTTTAATAAGGCCATGGGAGGAATTAAAGAAATGGGCCAATTGCCAAGTGCTTTGTTTGTAGTAGACGCCTGTCACGACTCGCTGGCCGTAAAAGAGGCTAAAACAATGAACATACCGGTTATTGCACTAGCAGATACCAACACTAATCCTAAAAATATTCTCTTTCCTATCCCTGCTAACGATGACGCTATTAATTCTGTTAGATTGATTTTGTTTTATATTTCGTCAAATTTAGTTTAAATCCTATGGGAATTCAAGCTCAACAAGTAAGCGAATTAAGAACAATTACAGGGGCGAGCATGATGAAATGCAAGGAGGCCTTGGTGAAGGTAAGTGGCGATATGGAGAAAGCCAAGCTAGAACTAAAAAAGGAAGGAATAAAAACAGCCGATAAAAAATCAGAAAAAAAAACCGGCGACGGAATTGTTTTTTCCTACATCCACTCAAACAATAAAATAGGATCTTTAGTTAAGATCTCTTGTGAAACCGATTTTGTGGCTAAAAACGAGGAATTAAAAAACTTTGCCAAGGATATTGCCATGCAAGTTGTTGCCGGCAACCCTTTGTTCGTTAGCTCAGATAAAATTCCCAAAGAGGTTTTAGCTAAAAAAGAACAAGAAGAAAAAATTATTCTTTCGGAGACTGCAAAAGACAAAGCAATAATCGAAAAAATAATTAAAGGAAAACTAGAAAAATTTAAACAAGAAAACTGTTTATTGCAACAACAGTTCGTTAAAAATCCTGGAATAACCATCGACGAATTATTAAAAGAAAAGATAAACAAACTTGGAGAAAATATTAAAATAGAGAGTTTTTGCCGCTTTGAAATTTAAACTGATGCCAAAAAAACAAAATCAAAATCAAAAACAAAGCAGAATCATGATTGTAGAAGACGACGATATGTTGGTAGAAATATATCGGAAAAAACTCTCCCTAGAAGGGTATAGTGTTTCTGTGGTTAGAAACGGAAAAGAAGCCTTGAGTACTCTTTCCAAAGAAAAATTTGACTTAGTTCTTCTAGATCTTGTTATGCCGGAAATGGACGGTTTCGAAACTTTAGGGGAAATTAAGAAAATTCCCCAGAATCAAGATTTGAAGATAATAATCACTTCTAATCTTAGTCAAGAAAATGAAAAACAGAAGGCTCTTGACCTTGGAGCCAGTGGTTTTTTAATAAAATCTAACTACGATTTAAACGAATTCGCCGATAAAATAAAAGAATTTCTTCTAGATAAAGAATAGCGTCCTCCTGATTGCCAGTAAAGAATTCTTGGCTAAATAAAACTAGATCAAAATGCCTGAAATCTCTCGTTTTTTGGATGCAGGAAATTTTACTGGGCCTTTTGATTTGTTACTGGAATTAGCAGAAAAAAAAAACATTAATCTAAGCCATATATCCCTAGCAGCAATTTCTGGGGATTACTTAGAATATGTTATTCGTGGGAAAATAAATCCCAATGATCTAGCAGAGTTTATTAAGATCGCATCCAAGTTAATTTTTATTAAATCCGCCTCTCTATCCCCTTCTCTGTCCAAAGAAAAAAAAGAACGAGTCCAAGAATTTGCTGATCTTAAGTTAAAATTAGAAATATTTTCCTGTTTTAAAAAGAAAGCTCGTTATTTATCTTCCATATTTAACAAAACTCCTTCTTTCTCTCGTCCGTCTTTAGAAAATATTGTTCTTAATAAGGAAGGTGAACAGTTAGGAGAAGGAAGGCTTGCTGATTTTCTTAAAAAAATGATCAAGAATATTCCAGATTTAGCTGTTAGTAAGAAAGTCATAAGAAAGTCTTTGCGCCTAGAGGTAAATAATCTTATTTTAAGAATCAAAGAACTGTTCTTAAAAGAAAAAAAAATCAGTTTCTTTGATTTTTCTCAAAATATGGATAAGATAGAAGTGGCGGTTACCTTTTTAGCTCTCTTGGAGATAGCCAAAAAAATGGAAATAGATCTATCTCAAAATAATTGGGGGGAAGACATTTGCTTAGAAAATTAAAGAAAATGGAGAATTCAAAAAAACAAAATATTGAAAATATTGAAGTAGAAATTATAAGCCTTAATAATCTTAGAGGATTTTTAAAGGGTAAATTAAAAGGGGTTGTGGAAAATGTTATGGTTTCTCTTCCTAAGGAAGAGAAACCATTAAAGGAATCTGTTCATCCATTTATTAGTCTTAAGAAAATAAAAGTTTTTTTCAAACCTAAGAGTCCCATTAATCAAGACGGGGGAGAGACTATTGAACGAATGGGGCGGAAAAGTTATAAAGTTTTTATTTTTTTCTCCGTGATTTCCCTTTTTCTTGGGGTTTTCTTTATTGTAGTTAAGGGATTTTTTGTGAACAAGGTTGACATAAAACCAACGGACCCGTTCACAATAAAAAATCCTGAATTAACTAAACCAGAGGGAATTTCTTTTGTTGGCGAAGAGGATCCAGAGAAGGCAGGAGAGACGGATTATTCCAAGCTCAAAATAAAACATCTCTTGGATGGAAATCAAACAGTAAACATAAAAGCGGGGCAAGAAGAAAAAAAAGAAAATAATTTATGGAATAAGTTTCTAGAAAAGACTAACCTTAAGGAGCCAGAAATAGTTGAGAAAAAAATTACTAAAGAAGATATCTATGCATATATTTTAAAAAGCGCGAAGAATGTGGGACTAGGCAAAATTTACTTTTTAAATATCGCGGATAGTTCAGGAAAGAAAATCTCCTTAGACCAGTTAGCTGAAATTATGGGAATCAATCTTGGACCTTCTTGGAAAGAATCAATGGCTCCCTCTCTTTTGGATTATGGAATGGCTTTTTACTTAGAAGAAGACAAGACTGAACCAATAAATGGAGTTAGGATAGGCCTTCTTTTATTATTGAAACAAGACAAGGCCAATACTGTTGATTATTTTTCAAAATGGGAAGGCTCCTTGGTAAAAGACATGACCCCTTTATTTTTAGGGAATAACCAAAAACTTGTTTCAGATAATAATAATTTTAATTGGAGCACGATCAGTCCAGAAAGAAAGTATGTTAATTTTGATCCTAAAGGATTAGCTTCTCTAGATTATGCCTTAGTTTCAGACGGGGCGGTTATTATAACTAGCAAAAACTTTGGATCTGCCATGATTAAACTTTTTAAAAAAAATAACGAACAAAACGAACCCACCGAATTAAAAGAGGTAGACCCCCAACAAATAAGCCCCATAGAATTACCAATCGAAAATGAACCAAAGACTCCTTAAAGATGAGCAAATAAAAGCTTTTTTAGTGGCTCTTCTTTTTATTAAAGGAGGGCCTATTGGAATTAGATCTCTTTCTAAAATATTAGAAGAAAAAAAGGAACGAGTAGAAAAAGCTCTTCAAGAAGCCAAGAAAGATCTAAATATTTTAGGGCTTGATCTTTTTAGTAAAAAAAATTTATACCAAATAACAACACACAGTTCAGCTTCTCCCTTTGTCAATAAACTAATAAAAAAAGAAAAAGGGAGACCACTAGGAGAGGCTGCCTGGGAAGTTTTGTCTGTTGTAGCCTATTTAGGGCCTGTTAGTTTAGAAAAAATTGAATTAATTCGAGGGGTTAATTCAACAAAGGCTCTAAGAGATTTAAGAATAAGAGGCCTAATTGAAAAGAAAAGCAATGATTATCGAGCTACTCTTAAATTATTAAAATCTTTAGGAGTAAGCAATCAAGAAGAGCTTGAAGATTATCAATTATTGCGAGAGAATGAGAAGATAAAAGATATCTTTTAGTAAAATGCTTGTTTCGCTTATTTTAGGAATTATAACCGTGATTTGGGGAGGTGTCTGGCAAGATCCAGGCTCTTTAGGCTTGGGAGGGGGACCTGTTCTAGCGATCAGAGATTTTGAGGTTGATAGTCGTCCCTTGGCAGTTGAATTAAAAGAGTTTGAAAAGATACCTCATTTAGTAGAAAATCCAGAACCAGAGCCTCCGCTCTCTTGGTCTCATTCGGCGATTGTAATTGATGCCGACAGTGGGAAGATACTTTACGAAAAAGATAGCAAGAAAAGAATGCCCATTGCTAGTCTAACAAAAGTGTTAACAGCAATTGTTGTTGATGAACATATTTATGACTGGAATCAAGATGTTAGGATTAGTCAAAAAGCCGCTTTCTCTGGAGGGGCTGCGATTCACCTTAAATGGGATGAAATTATTAAAGCAGAAAATCTTCTAAAGGCAATGTTAATGAATTCTGATAACGGTGCGGCGATTGCCCTAGCAGAACATGTTTCTGGATCTACAGAAGAATTTTCTAAACTAATGAACCAAAAAGCCAAAGAATTGGGAGCCCTAGACTCTCATTTTGAAGAATCATCGGGACTTGAGGATGAAAGATCCTATTCAAGTGCTTATGATTTTGCAAAAATCACTCAGGCCTTATTAAAAAATGAAAGATTGGTTAAAATCATGCAAACCAAAGGTCCGATTGAAGTCAATTCTTGCGACGGACTTTTGTCTCATCGGGTAGGAAACACCAATCTTTTTCTAAAGGACGAAAAAACCGCTTCTAAGGTAATTGCAAATAAGACTGGCTTTACTTATAATGCCGGCTATTGTTTAATGACTTCTTTTTGGGACGACAGCAAGAAAAGAAAGGTAATCGGAGTGATCCTTAATGGGGAAGAAACAATGCGCTGGGAAGAAATGAAAGAAATTTTTAATTGGAGCTTCAAAAATTATAAGTGGTGAAATAAATAAACTTTCTCATGGAATTTGCTCAAATCCTAACAGTTCCTCTGTATGTGGATCTAATTAAGGTCTTTTTGCTGGGGCTGATTGCTTTTGTTTTTGCTATCTCTTGGACACCTCTTCTTACTTCCTTCCTTTATGGCCAAAATTTTGGGACAAGAATTAAAAGCAAAACAGTAAGCGGCGGGGAAGCGCCGGTAACCAGGTCTATGACCCTAGGGAAAGAGGGAACCCCGTTGATGGGTGGACTTTTAGTTTGGGTAACGGCTTTAATTTTAGCGATTAGTTTCTACCTTATTTCTCTTTTTACGCCCAGCGACTTTTGGAAGAATTTTAATTTCCTTTCTCGTTCTCAAACTTGGCTTCCCCTGTCCGCATTGGTTACCACTGGAGTTATTGGATTCTGGGATGATTACTTTACTTCTCGAGGAAAGGGAGGGAATAAAGGTGGTGGAATAAAATTTATTTACCGTTTTCTTTGGCTTTTAGTAGTGGCGCTCTTAGGAGGGGTTTGGTTTTATTTTAAACTAGAAAACAACAGTATCCATGTTCCTGGTGTTGGTGACTTTGTTTTAGGCTGGGGTTATATTGTTTATTTTATTTTTATTATTATGGCGACGGCTATCTCTTCTAATGAAACGGATGGCTTAGACGGTTTAAATGGCGGAGTGTTGCTCTTAGCCTTTGGTTCTTATGGAATTATTTCTTTTACCCAAGAAAGAATAGACTTGGCTTCCTTTTGTGCAGTGATTTGTGGGGGTCTTTTGGCTTTTCTCTGGTTTAATATTTACCCCGCTCGTTTTTTTATGGGAGACACAGGAGCTTTTTCATTAGGAACTACCTTGGGTGTTTTGGCAATGCTTACCAACTCCTCTTTAGTGCTTCCTTTTATCTGCTTTATTTATGTTTTGGAATCTCTTTCAGTAATTATTCAATTGGCTTCTAAAAAATTTCGTAAAGGGGAAAAAGTTTTTTTGGCAGCACCAATCCATTATCATTTTCGGGCTAAAGGTTGGCCAGAATCAAAAGTAGTTATGCGTTTTTGGATTATTTCTGCTGTAATGTGTCTTATTGGGCTGGCGATAGGTATTTTTGGGGGCGGAAAGTCAGATTTATTCTAGGTGAACTTCTTTTTCTAAAAATTTTAATTTTTGCGCTAGGAGCGGATAGCTTTTTAACAGGGAATCATTATTAGCAATAATCTGAGCTTCTTCTCTAGCTTCTTTAATAAGCGCTCTGTCATTCAAAGAGGCAATGGCTAAGCTAGAAAATCCGGACTGTCTTTCTCCCAAGAACTCTCCTGGGCCACGCAATCCCAGATCTTTTTGGGCTAAAATAAAACCATTATTTTCGTTTTCTAGAATCCGCAGTCTTTTCCAGGTTTTGGGCGATGGTGATTCGGCAAACAAAAAACAATACGATTGAAAATCACCTCTCCCTACCCGCCCCCTTAACTGATGCAATTGGGAAAGGCCGAATCTTTCTGCCCCCTCGATCATCATAATGGTGGCATTAGGAATATCTACTCCAACCTCTACTACGGAAGTAGCTACCAGGATAGCGGTTTCATTCTGTTTGAAACTTTGCATTGCTTCCTCTTTTTCTATGGCCTTCATTCGGCCGTGCAAAAGGCGGACGGAAAGTTTTGGGAAAATATCGTTTTTTAGCTTTTGATATTCTGCTTCTGCCGCTTTAGTGGTGAGGATTTCTGACTCTTCTATTAATGGGCAAATTACAAAAGCCTGTCTACCTTTTTTGATTTGCTGTTCTATAAAACGATAAGCCTCCGGTCTTTTTTCTGGCAAAATAGCTTTTGTGATTATTTTTTTCCGTCCTTTAGGCATCTCCTTAATTAGAGAAATGTCCAAATCTCCGTAAATAGTAAGAGCTAAAGTTCGGGGAATGGGAGTGGCGGTCATTGAAAGAAGGTGAGGAGTGATGGTAGGAAGACCATCGTTTTTTTCGCTTTTTTTAATCAGGCTTAGTCGCTGCCTTACTCCAAAACGGTGTTGTTCGTCTATAATTGCTAAAACAAGATCAGAAAAAAGAGCCTTTTCCTGGATAATAGAATGGGTTCCTACAATAATTTTTATTTTGCCTTTTTTTATTTTTTCCAAAAGCGCTTCTTTTTTAATTTCTTCCCCTCCTTTTTCGGTTGAACGAGCAAAGGAGCGAGTCAAAAGACAACAGGGGATTTTTGTTTTTAAAGCTATTTTAGATAATTCATAAAAATGTTGCTGGGCCAATATCTCCGTGGGGGCCATCAACGCTGCTTGTCGGCCATTATTAGCAACATTTAAGGCGGCTATGGCAGCAACAACAGTTTTCCCAGAACCAACATCTCCTTCCAAGAGTCGATTCATTGGTCTTTCTTTTTCACCATCTTTTAGGATTTGCCAAAGAGCAATTTTTTGATCTTTGGTTAATTCAAAAGGCAGATCCTTTATAATTTTTTTAATAAAAGGCAGGTTTATTTTTAAAGAAATGGCTCTTTTTTTCTCCCACTTTTTCTTTCTTAGCTGATAATTCAATTGTAAAATAAAAAGCTCTTCGAATCCCAACCTTCTTTTAGCAAGAAAAAGAGATTGCTTGTTTTTAGGGAAGTGGATACCAAGAAGAGCATTGCTTAAGCTGGTTAAGCCTCTTCTCCTAATTGTTTCTAGTGGCAAACATTCAGGAGCTTTTTCTCTTAGAGGAAGGACTTGCTTAATATAGTAACGAAGCATTTTAGGGGTAAGGCCTTCTGTTACATGATACACGGGGATAAAAGCAGCTTCCACTTTCTCTCCCGATTCAAAGGAAGGGGCTTGTATAAAAAGTTCTCTTTTTGAAGTTTTTAATTTTCCATGAAAACGATAAGTTGTGT
This sequence comes from uncultured Candidatus Saccharibacteria bacterium, assembly GCA_964598205.1. Classification (GTDB taxonomy): domain Bacteria; phylum Patescibacteriota; class Minisyncoccia; order CAIUEV01; family JAHKAQ01; genus CAZRBB01. Next base: position 4,624 of record CAZRBB010000003.1, on the reverse strand, counting down.
CCGGCTTTAGGGCAGTTACTAAAAAAGGTTGATTGTACCAAACGGCTTTTAGGCTACCAGTTTGATCATTAATGGTTGCTTGGGTAACGCTTAAGCGTCTAAAGTGACTCCGGCTATTTTTAACCTCCGAAACAGTTCCAGAAATTGTAACCTTGTCCTTTTCTAAAAGATTTAAGTCAGCAATCGGTGTTATTTGAGAAAAATCGTCCCAGCGGAAAGGATAATAAAAAAGAAGATCACACAGAGTTTCTAATCCTAAGGAAGCAAGCTTTTCTAAGTTTTTAGGACCCAATCCTCGAATTTGCGAAAGAGAGTCGCTAAGATTACTAAAGGAGCTGACTTTAAACATAAAGCAATTATTAAGCGTAGTTCTTTATTTTCAGTCTAGCAAAAAACGCCATTGATTGGCGATTTTTTTATTTTGTTTTAATTTTTTATTTATCTTTTTTTACTTTTTTAACTCCTGACCATTGCTTTTTTCTTCATCTCTTTTGGTAATTTTTCTATAGCATATCTTAGTGCGAGTCTAGTCATAGAATCTTTATTTTTCATTACAAAATCAAAAACCTTTTTTGGGTAAACATTGCTTGCTTCTTTTAGCGTCCAACCATAACCTTTTTGCACCATTTCATCTTGATCTCTTAAAAGTTTTTGAGCGGTCAGGAAAGCTTCCCCAAGCCGTTCTCCGCGCCGCAAAGAATAGATCAAGACAACAGTGGCAGCCCTTCTTTGCCACCTGTTCGGAGAGTTAATCCAGCCCCTTGTCTGTAGAAGTAATTTTGGATATTTAAAGACTAGCTCTCCCAAGGCATGAGTACAAAAGTCGTCGCAATTGGCCCAATTGGAAATATATTTTTTGAACCAAATTTCATAAACATCAAAATCGGCTACTTGATACCCTTTCTTTTTTTGAAGAATATTTAAAGCCAAAGCAGTAGTTTCATTAAAAGAAAGTTTAAAAAGCGATTCGCATAAAATAAAAATTTCTTGTTTTTCCAATGGTTTTATTCGTGGCCAATAACCACGGAGAATTTTTTTCACCATAGGTATTCTAACTCCTAAGATATTTACAGGTTCTAAAAAAAATCCCAAGGAAGTTTTTAAATAAACCAAATCGCGCCTCTTTTTTAAATCAGCGAAGATATTTTTAACCAGAATGCTGATTTTTATATTTTCTTTCACAAAAATTACTTATTTTTTGTCTTTTGTTCTATTTCTAAAATCGCTAAAAAAACTATCTCCTAGTTCCCAGCCCCAAGGAGTTCCTGTAGCAATAAAAACATCTTGTTCCTTTTTTTGTTCCGAGGAAAGATCAAGATATTCAAACCCTCCGTATTCAAAAAGCATTTTCCCTCGTTTTCTGGCGGTGTTTTTTGATTGATGTTTGTGAACATTTTTTGAGCAAAACCCTGAAAACTAATTTTGCAAAGCAAAATTCACCGCCAAAGAAGATGTTGCCCTTAACCCACCCAACCTATTCGCGGGCAACGCAAATAGACTCCCTAAAGATTCATTTACAATTTTATAAAAATTAGGTATCATTACAGTATTAAAAAAGAAATCTTTATATTTTATTATATATACTTTATTGTTGTACAATTAAAAAAGATATGTCAAACAATAAAATTGCGGATAACTTAAAGAGACTTCGGGCTAAAAAGGGTCTATCTCTCGAAAAGATTGCTCGCCTAGCCGATTTATCGCTGAATACCATTGTTAAGGTTGAAAATGGCGTTAATACAAACCCTACCATTAAAACATTAGGCAAGATCGCCAAAGCGTTTAAAGTTGGTGTTAATGATTTAATTAAGTAAAAAAGTATAATATTGGTGTTTTCAATATATGAATAATAAAAAAAATCAAAGATTCTTCACTTCAAAATCAATAGATGAAGTATTTGAAAAATTACAGACTTCCCAAAAAGGTCTTTCTGAAAAGGATGCGAGAGCGCGTTTGGAACGGGATGGACGCAATGTGATTTCAGAAAAGAAAGAAGTAGGTATTATTTTAGAATTTTTTTCTCATTTTAAAAGCCCGCTCGTTATCATACTTCTGGTAGCCGCCTCTATTTCAGCATGTCTCGGCGAAACTAAAAATTTCGCCATTATCTTTGTTATTATTCTTGCCAGCGTCATTTTGGATTTTATTGAGGAGCACAGCGCCAACAATGCCGCTAAAAAACTTAAAGAAACCGTGAGTGTGACCGCTACTGTTATTCGTGGCGGCAATAAACGAGAAATTAAAACATCGGAATTATGCGTGGGTGACATTGTATTTTTAAGTTCTGGCGATTTAGTGCCGGCGGACGCGCGCATTTTTGAAGCCGATGATTTTTTTGTTAACGAATCAGCGCTTACGGGAGAATCTTTTCCACAAGAAAAAATTTCCAGCAATGTTACCAACATCAATAACAATGCGGTAAATCTTATCTGGTTTGGCACGAATGTGATAAGCGGAACGAGCTTGGCGGTTGTATTCCGAACCGGACAGACAACAAAATTCGGGGAGATTGCCAAAAATATTTTGAAAAAAGAGGATAAAAGTGAATTTGAGCTGGGTATTACAAAATTCGGATTTTTTATCTCTAAAGTCATTCTGGCTTTAGTGTTGGTGATTTTTTTGGGAAACGCGTTAGTTAACAGAGACATTCTTGAATCGTTTTTATTTTCGGTTGCTATTGCCGTCGGTGTAACACCCGAGCTGTTGCCGATGATTTTATCTGTTACCATGGCGCAAGGCTCCCGAAAAATGGCCAAACACGGCGTTATTGTAAAAAAATTATCATCAATTCCAAATTTTGGAAGCATGGATATACTGTGTACTGATAAAACAGGCACCCTAACCGAAAATAATATTCAACTAGTGAAATGTACGGATATTTTTAACTCCGATAGCGAAAATGTTTCTTTGTATACATATTTAAACAGCTATTACCAAACCAGCGTAAAAAATCCTCTTGACAGAGCAGTGTTGGATTTTAAAAACTTTGCGATTGATAATTATCGCAAAGTTGAAGAAATTCCGTTTGATTTTATTCGTTGCATGATGAGTATTGCAGTTGTTGGACCAGAAGGAAGAATATTAATTACAAAAGGTACTCCGGAAACAGTGATTAAGCAGTGTAGTAGTTATCAGAAAAATGGAGAGAAATTTCCGCTCACCACTGGAATACAACAACTTGCTATTGATAGTTACAAAAAATTAAGCAGTGACGGCTATCGCGTGCTTGCCGTTGCGATAAAAGAAAATTTGCCTGAGAGAAATAAATATACCGTTACAGATGAAAGCGGCTTAACACTTATTGGCTTTACTTCCTTTCTTGATCCAGCCAGAAAAGATGCAAAAGAGGTTTTACATGAGTTACAAATTAATGGCATTGAGATAAAAGTAATCACCGGGGACAATGAGCTTGTTACTCAAAAGATTTGCAAAGAAGCTGATTTGGAAATCAAAGGAATTATGTTAGGCAGCGATATTGCTTCGCTTACTGACGACACGCTCGCTTTGAAAGTTGAACAGACGACCATCTTTGCTCGGTTTTCACCAAGTGAAAAAAGTCGAGTTATTACGGCACTTCGAAAAAAGGGACATGTTGTTGGATATTTGGGTGACGGAATTAATGACACGCCTTCCTTAAAAGCGGCGGATGTTAGTATATCAGTAAATAACGCGGTAGATATTGCTAAGGAGTCAGCCGATATTATTTTAACCTATAAAGGACTTAAACCAATAATTAACGGTGTGCTAGAAGGAAGACGTTCGTTTGGCAATACAATGAAATATTTGATGATGGGATTAAGTTCAAATTTTGGCAATATGTTCAGCGTTATTTTTGCGGTATTCTACTTACCATTTTTACCAATGTTGCCTATTCAAATTTTGTTAAATAATTTTATTTATGATTTTTCACAGATAACCATTCCGACGGATAAGGTGGATTCCGACTGGTTAAAAAAACCGCGAAAATGGAATTTGTCTTTCATAAAAAAATTCATGTTAGTATTTGGTCCGGTTAGCTCTGTTTTTGACATACTAACATTTATTATTCTGTTTTCAGTTTTTAAACTTAACGCGTCTGCTTTTCAAACCGGTTGGTTTTTAGAATCGCTAACCACGCAAACACTTGTTATACATATCATAAGAACTCGACATATTCCGTTCCTGCAAAGTCGCACTAGCAAATTGTTAACACTAAGCACCATAGGGGTGGTCGTTATAGGCTGGATTCTACCGTATACCGTATTGGGAAAAATATTTAGTTTTTCACCTTTACCAATAAATATTTTGCTTGTTATCGGTGGGCTAGTGATTGCATATCTAGCATTGGTTGAAGCGATAAAAAGGATATTTTACAGAAAGTATAGTTATTAAATTGTTTATAAAATTTTTAGTGGCGCACTTGTTTTCAATTGGCACGAAATTCGGAAGCGGAAAAGGAAAGGTTCAAAAACCCGCCTACAAGTACAATTTTGCGGAGAGGGCGAGATTCGAACTCGCGGCCCCGATTAAGGGGCTCCGGTTTTCAAGACCGGTCCAATAGACCACTCTGGCACCTCTCCAAAAATACGCTTGTTTTCTACAAGCCAAATACGCTTGTTTTCTACAAGCCAAATACGCTTGTTTT